>JAJPJM010000110.1 GCA_021324235.1 Verrucomicrobiota bacterium | reverse complement strand
CGTCATCCACCCGACACGGTCGCAATTGCCCGAAAGCCACGAAATCACTGCCCGGGCGGATTATTTGGTTGCGTCCTGCTTTTTCGCTTCCCAGTCGCGGCTTCGGGCTTCCCCGTTCCGCTCAAATTCGATTTTGCCTTTGATGGTGCCGTCCGTAATCGTCCCGGAAAATGTGTTGGTGAACGTGTTGTCGTTGAACGAGCGCACCACAGAGAACGAAATGTCCGCACCCGTGACTTTGCCGTTGATAATTTCCATGCTGTTGGCCTGGCCGCCGCGGCCCGGCGACGTCAGCTGGCCCGCCAGCTTGTCACCGTCCACCTTCAGTACGAGCGTGTTCGTCCGGTCCGGACCGCCATTGCGACCGGGCATGGTCCAGATGTAGGTGCCCGAGGGATCCGTTTTTGTGTCATCGGCCCAGGCCTGAGTCAGGACTCCCGTCAGCAGGAAGGTGCCGGCCAATACGTTTGCGAATTTATTTAATTTCATGCGTTTGTTGTGGTTGCTTGAGTTGTCCCGTAAATGCATTCCAACGGCGCATCGGGGTCAATTACTGGAAATAAGACCATTATCGGTGTCAAAAGGTTACACGCTTGAAGGCTTCCGGCTTTGTCGGCAGTGAGGGGGTTGGACGTCCCAAACCCGACGGCAAACTATCTGCCGTCGCCCCGCGACGGGGGGCGAAATAACGTCCAAAGCCCAAATGCGCGGGATGGAGCGCTGTCATTCATGCCGCATTACGGAACAATCACGACCTTCAACCCTCAACTCTCAACTCTCATCCATTTTCAAATGGCTCCAGCGATTTGTTGGGCAGCGGGTTTGTCGTATCACCATAGGCTGAAATTTTTACAAGTTCTACACCAACCACCCCGTCCAACGGCCCCCCATGCAATTAAATAAACCCCGGAAAGGAAGAGGATAACGCCCGGTATCCAAAACCACGAATAACGGAATGCGATGGAAATCGAAGCCATCTGAACCAACCCGACCGCGATCAGTCGAACTCGGTTCTTCTGAATCATCTCACCTCCACATGTTTTGCATTTCATAAGACATGATGCCGCCTAACGATCCAAATCCCGCAATGCGGAATCACGAATGCAACAATGAGATCCAATCTTCATCGCTCAATCCAAAGCTCAAGGGGCCTCGATGTATCGGGATTGGCTCCGGCGCGGGGTTAGGCGGCATGGTCATCCTTTTTCAAAATCTGAAACCAGGCAAATCCAAATACAGTAAAAGTTAGAAGATCAATCACTATGAAAAAGGGCTTTTCTACAGGATTGGCGAACGCCAAAGTGATAAACGGGGCCGAATGAGCGATGACAGCCGCAACGATGCGAACCCAACGTCTCGCTGAACACGCCGCGATGAGCCCGCAAAGAAAATACGACGAATATGGCAGCACGCATCCTTCGGGAGATGGACTTTCGCCATGCTGGCCTGAGCCGTCACCCATTCCTGCGAATGGGCTTCTGGCTGTCATCAGAAACATGAGGCCATACGTCATAATAATGCCAACGAGCAAAAAACTGCCTGCGTATTTGGAATGACATGAACGCAAATTCATATTTCTTCCTTAGGGTGTGGTTGTTTCATGAGGTTGTTTCCCTTCGTTGTTGTCGAATGTCATATCGAGCCGATGACGCCTAACGATCTAAACCTCAGACACGGTCACTGCGGGTGCTCACGCTACAAAATGAACGGCCATCCCACATTGGCGCCCATCAACATCAATAGTGTATCAGACTCCTCAACCCGCAGAAATTACTTTGGCATAGCAAAAATGACACCTTTGGCCCTAATCGGGAAATATGAATCCCGTTCCCCGGCGGCACAAATTGTGCTTTATGCACCTATATGCCTAAAATACTTGCCTTGGAACACAAGCCGCGCCAAGTCCTCACTGCAGGCTGGAATGCATTGTTCACCATTTACAAAATCAACGAATTAGGCGGTCGAGTCCTTACCGCGACAAAAGTGGCAGGCCAAAATGGACGTTGGAAGCTCCTTATCAACTGGTCTAAAGCCTTCCTTAACTAAAAGTTTGGATACCTTTCAAGCTCGTGTGATTTGAGCAGGTTCCCCGGATCCGGCTTCATTTATCCTCGCGGTTTTCATAAATGTGAAGTCGCGTAACGTCCCAAAACTGAGCCACCGCAACGGGCGGGCAGCTTGGCAACGTAACGATGATTTTCAAATTTCATAAACGCAACCGGAAACTGAAGAGCCAACGGCGGTTGGCTCCCGTGTGGTGTTAGGCGCGGCAGGCGCGACGCCAGCGTGCTTCAAGGACAACAATCGTTACTGCGTAAATGGCCACGATTACTGCCGGTATCGCAATGAAGCGGAAATGGGGGAATATATACCAGCTTGCTGTCACGAGGGCTGTGCGTGCCAGGGTGTGGAAAGTGCCGATCCAATGTCTGATAATCCAGGAGAAGGGCAGCCACATCAAACCGCTGAGGACGCCAACCGACAATGGCAGCGATGTGTAGTCTGTTCGAAAGAACGGAATAGCAATGGCGTAAACCAGTAACGCTTCGCCGACGGTGCGAAAAAACAGCCCATCGAAGACATTTTTGGGCCGCTGCTTGTCCAGGAAATTCTCCCCGGTAAAGCGGGAGAAGAATATCCCCAAACCGGCGATGGAACCAACGGCTCCAAAGAGCACCCAGACCTCCAAGCCCGGCGGTAGAAAAACACCTGCCACGCCGACTATCGTCCAAGCAACCGCCCCAGCCAGCGGCATCGCCAGACCACGACGCTGCGCAAATTCGCGCCGTTGCTCATCCAAGGTTCGCTCCATGTTTAGAGGGTTTGTAATTGTCTTAGAGCCTTCGGGTCCGCGCCTAACGTCCAGAGCCCGGGCACGCCCGTCCTCCGTGTAGTCCCGCATTGCGGGACGGAGGAGGGACGGGACCAACCAGCGTGAACCGCGAAGCGGAATTGAGAGTGCCATCCCGCTGGGGATTAGGTTGTATGCGCTTTGTGCAGATCGTGGATGGTTGAGTGGACTCGAACTTTTCCCAGGCATTCGGTCCCGCACTGCGGGACTCAAATGCCTTCAGCGATTTGTTGGACCACACGGTCATAAAGTTAGTGTAAATCAAGCTTCGATAGGTGTTCCAATCCACTTAACAACACGCAAATTGCTTTGTGGATACTTCTCGCGAAGTTCTTTTAAGATAGTCAGTGCCCGGTCCTCACCTGGTCTCATATGAAAACTGAACTTTCACCGTTGAACGCCGAACATCGAATTGCTCAGGCACCTCATCCGTCCCTGGGACACCTTCTCCCCATTGGGTGCGGAGAAGGGGATTATTGGCCGGCGTAGAAGGCGTCAACCTTGGCGGCGACGTCCTTGTAGCCGATGTCCATTTCGTAGATGAGCTTGAATTGTTCAACGGCGTCTTCCCTTCTACCCATGCTCTCGAGCACGCAGCCGAGGTTGTAAACCATCTCCTTCTTTTCGTCGTCAAAGACGGGTTTTTCCTTGATGGCGTTCTGTAACTGGCGCGCGGCCATGTCGTACATCTTCCGTTTGGCGTAGCACTGCGCGAGATAGTTCATCGCGGCCAGGCGCTTGTGCGGATTGCCCTGCGCCTTCTGAAATTCCTGGATGGCCTCGGTGATTTTGCCCGCCTCGAAATATAATTTGCCCATTTCAAACCGGATCATCAGGTCGGTCGGGTACTTTTCCACGCGCTGCTGACATTCGGTGAGCTGGAAGTTTAGTTTCTCAGCCTGGATTTTGGCCGACTGTTCCGCGTAATCGGGCGCGGCGGGGTCGAGTTGCTCCAATTGAAAGTCGTACTTGCGCACGACCGTTTTGGCCATGGCGAGTTCGAGGGACGAATCGCCGCCGAGGTCGGAATTCTTGACGCGGCCAAAAAGTTCCAGGGCGCGGTCGAATTGATTCTTTTGGGTGTAAAGCTCGGCGAGGGAACGAATGAGCTTGAGGTTGGCCGGCTCGGTTTGCAGGCGGGCTTCGTATTCCTTGATGAGCCGTTCGGTGGTGTCCTCGCTCTTCACAACGCGTTTTTCCTGTTCGAGCGAGACGGCCTCTTTTTTGTCCTTCAAGATGTCACGGTAGGAACCCTTGCCGCCTTCGAGGGCGCCGTAACCGCCTTCGTCCAGCGTTTTGCGCGCAGACAAATCCTTGAGCGCCTGGCCCAGTTCGCCGTCATTGGGCGAACTGCGCAACAGTTCCATGAGGACCGCTTCGGCGCGCCGGGTATCGCCGCCGCCGACGACCAGCGAGTTGGCAAATTCAATCGCCAGGCTTTTGTCCTTGGGCGAATTCTTGACCAGGAGTTCCAGGGACATGACGCCGGTGCGCGGCAGTTCCAGCGCCTGGGCGGCCTGCACGATCAGCCGGTGTCCGCCAGTGCTGTTGGGGTCGGTATTGAGGATCTGTTCGGCGATGGCTAGGGCGCTGGCGGGATTGGAGCGCAACGCGAGCTGGCCCTTGGCCACGAGCGGCGAGGAGCTGGCGCCGCTCAACATTTTTTTGAAGAAGCCGCCGCCGCCGCCGGCCTTGCGGGCCTGGAGTTCGCGCAGCGCCTTGCGGCCCTCGAAGAATCCCGGTTCCTTCTCCAGCACCTGGTTGTAAAGCGCGATGGCGTAATCGTAGTTCTCCCGTTGCGCGGCCTCGGTGGCCTTGGTGTACAGGACCCGCGCGTCCCGCGAAATTTCGTTGATTTCTTTTTCTGGCATGTGATTTGCGATGTTGGATAAAGATTGCTTCTGGCCGGTCAAAAATCAATCCCGAAGGGTTTCGCTGGTCATCCGCATTGGGCCCGGTGCCGGAGCGCGTGGTCCACCAGCACCAGCGCGGTCATGGCCTCGACCATCGGCACGGCGCGTGGCAGGACGCAGGGGTCATGCCGGCCGCGGCCCTTGAGGGTCGTGTTGTGGAGGTGCACGTCCACGGTGTTTTGCGGATGCATCACCGTGGCCACGGGTTTGAAGGCGACGCGGAAGAAGATCGTCTGACCGTTGGAAATGCCGCCTTGAATGCCGCCGGAAAAATTCGTGGTGGTGAACACCCGGCCGCGGTTTGCGCGGAACGGGTCGTTGTGCTGGCGGCCGGTGAGCAGGATGCCGCCAAAACCGGAGCCGATTTCAAACGCCTTGGACGCGGGGAGGCTGAGCATGGCCTTGGCCAGGTCGGCTTCGAGTTTGTCGAACACCGGTTCACCCCAGCCCGTTGGCACGCCGCGGGCAATGCCTTCGACGATGCCGCCGACGGTGTCGCCCGCCCGCCGCATCCTTTCGATGAGCCGGATCATTTTTTCCGCCGTCCGTCGGTCGGGACAGCGGACGATGTTGGATTCGACATCCTTGAACTTCACCCGGTCCGGGTCCACCTCGGCGATGATTTTCTGGACTTGCTTGACATAGGCCAGGGTTTCCACGCCGAACCGCTCGCGCAGGATTTTTTTGGCGATGGCGCCGGCGGCGACGCGGCCGACGGTTTCGCGGGCACTGGCGCGGCCGCCACCCTGCCAGTTGCGAATGCCGTATTTGGCAAAGTAGGTGAAGTCCGCGTGCGATGGGCGGAACCTGGTTTTCATTTCCGCGTAGGCTTCGGGGCGGGCGTCCGTGTTCTTGACCCACAGGCAAATGGGCGTGCCGAGGGTCCGGCCCTCGAAGGTGCCGGAAAGGATTTGCACCGTATCGGATTCCTGGCGCGGCGAAACGATTTTGGACTGGCCCGGCCGGCGCCGGTCCAGGTCGGGCTGGATGTCGGCCTCGGAAAGCTTGAGGCGCGGCGGACAGCCATCCACGACCACACCCACGCCACCGCCATGGGATTCGCCCCACGTCGTGATGCGGAACAGTTGTCCGAAGATGCTGGCCATGGGTCGAAGGATGCAAAAAAATTACTGCCCGGTCAAATTTAACCACGGATTACACGGATTAGACAAATCGCAAAAAAATCCGCGAAATCCGCGAAATCTGCGGATTGACTTGAAACTTGGAACCTGAAACTTGAAACTCCGTATTACATGAATCGCATTGTGGAATGCTTCGCGCGGCTCAAACGCACGGGCAAAAAAGGTTTCATCGTTTATATCGGCGCAGGCGATCCGAGTCTGGCGGCCACGCGCGGGCTGGCGCTGGCTTTCGACCAGGCGGGCGTGGACGTTTTGGAACTGGGCGTGCCGTTCAGCGATCCGCTGGCCGACGGACTGGTGAATCAACTCGCCGCGCAGCGCGGTTTGGGATCCGGCACCACACCGTCCAAGATCCTGGCCACCGTGGCCGCCATCCGTAAAAGCTCGGAGATTCCGATTATTCTCTACATTTACTTCAACCTGATTCATCGCGTGGGCCTGGAGCGGTTCATCGAAGACGCGGCCAAAGCCGGGGTGGACGGTTTGCTGGTGCTCGATTTGCCGCCGGAGGAATCGGATGGTTACGAGGCGCTCATGCGGAAGGCCGGACTCTGCCATATTTATCTGGTGGCGCCGACGACGCCGGAGGACCGGATTGAGTTCATCGTCAAGCGCGGCAGCGGGTTCATTTATTATATTTCCCGCGAAGGCGTGACGGGAATGCAACAGCAGGTCGCGTCCAACCTCGCGCCGCAGGTCGCCAAAATCCGCGCGCACACGAAACTGCCCATCGCCATCGGGTTCGGCATCTCGACCCCGGAACAGGCAAAGGCGGTTGCCGCCGCCGCGGACGCGGTCGTGGTCGGCAGCGCGGTGGTGAACCAGATTGCCGAGCACGGGAATTCGAAGGATTTGGTTGCCAGGGTCAGTGTGTTTGTGAAATCACTGGCCGGCGCGGTGAAAAGCATTTAGCAACCACGGATGAACGCGAATTTTTTTTATTGCGCTTGCGCCCCTCGCCCCGTCCCTCTCCCCGCCCGGCGGGGAGAGGGTGGCGCAGCCAGGTAAGGGGCTCGTTTTGTGTACTCCGTGTTTCATCTGTGAACATCTGTGGCTGAAAATATGAAAGTTAAACTAAATACCAAGGACCGGTTCGTCATTATCATGGCGGGCGGGCGCGGGGAGCGGTTCTGGCCGGTGAGCCGCGATAAGACACCCAAGCAACTGCTCACGTTGCTGGGCAAAAAATCCTTTTTACAACAGGCGGTGGACCGCGTCCTGCCGCTGGTGCCGGTCAAAAACATTTTTGTCATCACCAACGAGACGCAATTGCCGGAAGTCAGCAAACAGCTCCCGAAAATCCCGAAACAAAATCTCGTGGCCGAACCCGTGGGCCGCGATACCACCGCGGCGGTCACACTCGGTGCGGCGCTGGTGGGTGCGCGTTCGACGACCGGTGTCATGGCGGTGCTGCCCGCCGACCACGTGATTCCGGATGAAAAGAAGTTTCAGCAGGTGTTGAGCGACACGTTCGATCTGGCGTCGCGTGGCCGGGCCATCATTACCATCGGCATCAAGCCGGCCGGGCCGGACACGGGGTACGGTTATATTCAAGTGGGCCAGGAATTGCCGCCGGCACAAGGCGCAAAGAAGACGAAGACGACCTTTTACCGCGCGGAACGGTTTGTTGAAAAGCCGGATTTTCATCGGGCGCTGGAATATGTCAACAGCGGCCAGTACCGCTGGAACGCGGGGATGTTTGTGTGGTCATTCGTGACCGTCACCGAGGGATTGCAGAAACATCAGCCGGAAATGTACGCGGCGTGCCAGCGCTGGTTCAAGGTGGCGAACAAACCGGCCAAACTGGCAAAGGTGCTGGCGAAGGAATATCCCGGCATCAGGAAAGTCTCGATTGATTACGCGCTGATGGAAAAGGCGCAGAACGTCGTGGTGGCCGACGGTGCGTTTGAGTGGGATGACGTCGGTTCCTGGACGGCGCTGGGGCGACATCTCAAGCCGGATGCCGAGGGTAACTGCGTGGTGGCGGATTTCATCCACGTGGACGGTGCGCGGAACATCATTTACGACGCGCGCACGAAAAACCGGACGCCGATTGCGGTGGTGGGTTTGCGCGATTCGATTCTGGTGCAGACGGACGACGCGGTGTTGCTGGCGCACAAAAGCCAGGCGCAAAAGGTCAAGGAACTGGTCCGGAAACTCGGCGAGGATGCGAGGCTGAAGAAGCTCATTTAACCGCAGATTACGCGGATTAATTGTTAAACGTAGAGACGGCAGAGACGTACGGTTCGGACACGGATTTCACGAATTACCCGGATTAGCATGGATTCAATCGGTGAAAATCCGTGTAATCCGTGTCTTTATTTCCCCAAACGCGGCTTGACCTTTTCCGTATAAAAGGCAGACTATCCGACTTGGTTCGTTCGAGTTGTAAGTTTTGGGTTTTGCATTTCAAGCTGGAGAAGAATGGCCAGTGAGCATGAATTCAAAATTGAGAACTAAAAATTAAAAATTTAAGAAAATGCAGCACATTCGAAACATCGCCATCATCGCGCACGTGGACCACGGCAAGACGACGCTCGTGGATTGCCTGCTCAAACAGTCCGGCACCTTCCGTGAGAACCAGCATGAGTCCTCGGACGAGCGCCTGATGGATTCGATGGACCTGGAAAAGGAAAAGGGCATCACCATCCGCGCCAAGAACGCCGCGTTCAAATACAAGGATTACCATATCAACATCGTGGACACGCCCGGCCACGCGGATTTCGGCGGCGAAGTCGAGCGCATCATGAACATGATTGACGGCGTGCTGCTGGTGGTGGATGCCGCCGAGGGCCCGCAGGCGCAGACGCGTTTCGTGCTGCGCAAGGCGCTGGAAGCCGGCGCCAAGCCGATTGTGGTCATCAACAAGATTGACCGCGACAATGCGAATCCCAAGAAGGTGCTCGACCAGGTTTTCGAGCTGTTCATCTCACTGAACGCCACGGACGAGCAGCTGGATTTTCCGTTCGTCTATTGCTCGGCCAAGGACGGCTACGCGAAGATGGATTTGAGTCACGTCAGCGGGACGATGGAGCCGTTATTCGACGCGATTGTGAAACACATCCCGTCCCCGCGCGCCAAGGCCGGCGACGGGTTCCAGGTCCTGGTGGCGAACCTCGATTACTCGGATTACCTCGGCCGGATCGCGTTCGGCAAAATCATGGCCGGCAAGCTGAAGGTGGGCGATGCGGCGTGCTGCCTGCACGGTCACGGCAAAATTTCGCAGGGCAAAATCACCATGATTTATCACTTCGAAGGCTTGAAACGCATCGAAGTGCAGGAGGCGCACGCGGGCGACATCGTCGGCGTGACCGGGTTCGAGGAGGTGTTCATCGGCGAGACCATTGCGGACAAGCCGGAGCGCGGGGCGCTGCCGTACATCCCGATTGATCCGCCGACGATCCAGATGGAATTTGCCGTCAACGACGGTCCGCTCGCCGGGCAGGACGGCAAGCTCGTCACCGCGCGGCACATCTGGGAACGGTTGCAGAAGGAAATCCGCACCAACGTCGCCTTGCGCATCAAGCAGACCAGCGACCCGAAAATTTTCGAGGTCGAGGGCCGCGGCGAGATGCAGATTGCCATTCTGGTGGAACAGATGCGGCGCGAGGGTCACGAGGTGCTGGTGTCGCGTCCGGAAGTCCTCTACAAAAAGGACGCCCAGGGCAACATGCAGGAGCCGATTGAAAAATTGTTCCTCGAAATCCCGGGGGAATTCATGGGCGCCATCATGGAAAATCTTTCCGGCCGCAAAGCCGAGATCACGAACATGAACCATCACGGCGACCAGGTGACCATCGAGGCGTTGATTCCCATGCGCGGGTTGATCGGATTTGAGACCGACCTGGTGAACCAGACGCGCGGTCTCGGCGTGATGAGTCATCTGTTCCATGAATACGGCGCCGACCGCGGGGAGATTGCCGCGCGCAAGAACGGTTCGCTCGTGAGCATGGAAAGCGGCGAGGCCATGGCCTATGCGCTGAACATGATTCAGGAACGCGGCCGGCTGATGGTGGGGCCGGGCGAAGCCATTTACGCCGGCATGATTGTGGGCGAGAACGCGCGGGAAAACGACATTCCCGTGAATCCTTGCAAGGCGAAACGGCTGACCAATATGCGTTCGCAGGGCGATGGCAAGGGCATCCAGCTCAGCCCGCCGTACAAGCTTTCGCTCGAACGGGCGCTGGAATACATCGGTTCGGACGAGTATGTGGAGGCCACGCCGAAGAACCTCCGGCTCCGCAAAAAAATCCTCGACGAGAACCAGCGCAAACGCGCCGAGAAATCGCGCGTGATAAAAATCCTGACGGAATAACGAAGCGCGTTACCGGTTCAAGCAGGCTTGCCCTTGTATTCCATGCCGATGAGGCACACGTCGTCGGCAAATTCATGGTCCACGGAGAAACTGCCGATGGCGGCCAGCAATTCGTCGAACAACTGCGCGGCGGGCCTGGGCATGCGGGTTTTCACATCCATGATCAGCCGTTCCTGGGAATACAATTCCTCGTTCGGGCCCTGAACTTCATAGAGACCGTCGGTGAACAGCATCGTGAGATCACCGGGCGCGAGGTTGATTTCGGTGGTTTGATACGGCGGGTTTTCGAACAGGCCGAGCGCGGGCTGGCTCTTGCCGGAGGCATTGACGAGCGGTTCGACGCGGTCGGGCGCACGGCGCACGAGCAGGGGTTTGGGATGGCCGGCATTGGCAAAGCGCATGACCCCGGTGCGCCAGTTGGCGACGAGATAAAACGCCGTGGTCAACATCGGTGAACCGGTGGTTTTAAGGATGGTGAACAGGTCGGCGTTCAGCTTGCGCAAAAACATTCCCGGATCCTGCGCGATGGGTTTTAATTCCTCCACCAGCGCGCGAATCATGGCGGTGACCAGCGCCGCGCGCATGCCGTGCCCGGTCACGTCGCAAATAAAAACACCGGCCACGTCCTCGGACAACGCGGAAACGCTGAAGAAATCGCCGCTGACGGTTTCCGCCGGCTGATAGCGGTGCGCGAATTGCAGGGCGCTTTGTTCCGGGGCAACGTCGTGGGGAAAGGTGGGGTATTGCTGCGGCAGCATGGCGAATTGGATTTCGCGCGCCATGTGGAGGTTTTCCTCCATCAACAGGTTTTTGGTGCGCAACTCCTCGCGGCTCCGGGCCAGTTCGGCGTTCGCGCGGCGGATTTGTTCCTCGGCCAGTTTCTGCGCCGTGATGTCCCAGAAGATCCCCTGCAAACCAATGATGCTTCCATCCAGGCCGTACAGCGGCGTTTTGACGACCTGAATGATGCTCTTCTCCTGTCCCAACGGGTGATGTTCCTCGACGATTTCGTAGGTCTGGCCGGTTTCGATGACGCGCCGGTCGTCCTTCTGGTATTTCTCCGCCAGTTCCTTCGGGAAGAAATCGAAATCCGTTTTGCCGAGGATGTCTTCCAGCTGGCATTTATAATGTTTGCAATACTGTTGATTGGCGAACGTGAACCGTCCCTGCAGGTCTTTCCGGAACACGTTCTGGGGCATGGTCTCGACCAGCGAATGGTAAAGGGATTCCGAGTTCCGCAGGTTCATCTCGGTCTGCCGGCCCTGGGTGATGTCCTCAACCGAACCTTCGTAATAAAGCAGTTTGCCCTGGGCATCGCGGACGGCGCGGCAATTTTCCGAAATCCAGATGGCGGAGCCGTCCTTGCGGTAAATCTGGGATTCGAAGCCGGTGATGGTGTCGCTGGTTTGCATCAGCCGCACAAATTCCTCGCGCCGGGCCGGGTCCACGTACAGGCTGCGCCCGATGTCCTTGATGCTCGCCATCATTTCCACCGGCGAGTCGTAGCCATAAATGTGCGCCAGGGCCACATTCGCCAGCAAATAATGCCCGTCGGGCGTGGTGCGGAAGATGCCTTCCACCAGATGGTCGAACAGGCCGTAGTAATTTTCCCGTTCCTTGAGCAGGGCGGCCTGCTCGTGCTGGCGTTCCATCGCACAGCGAATCACCGGTTCCAACGCCCGTTCGCCAAATTGTTCCTTGGCAAAATACTCCTGCGCGCCCGCCCGGACCACCTCCACGGTAAACGCTTCGTCATGGGTCGGGCCAAAAACCACCATCGGCACGGTCGGCACCTTGGCGGTGAAGAACGTGACTTGAAACAGGCCGGCGGCATTGGCGGAGGGCAGTTCGAACAGGACGACATCAAACGGCTGGGCCGACAACCGGGCCAGTCCGGCATCCAATGCCGCCACGGTGACAATTTCTACGGGTTGCCCCTCATCACGGAGTTTGCCGGCCACGGCACTTGCGAAACGCTCGTCACCGGCAATCAACAACACTTTCAACAATTCAGATTCCATAGTGTGAACCGGTCTAACCTCATACGCCAGGGCCGGTTCAGTTCCATCCGTCAGCGATGAACATACGGATTTAACGCGCCACTGCAAGTGAGTTGCGTGCCCGGCGGATTTTTGGTTCAATGGGGTTGAATGAACAGGCGACCTGAACTTCACGGGACCGGTCTCTTCAAATTTTTTGTGCTCCCACCCCCAAAGACCGCATCACCGGCGGCTTTGGGCCCAACCCCAACGTGTGACCTGGATTTATGAAAACCTACCAGCCTGCAGATATTCGGAATTTCGCCGTCGTCGGCCATGCGTCGTCGGGCAAAACCATGCTCAGTGAAGCCATGCTCGCGTGCGGCGGCGTCATCAACCGCATGGGCCGCATTGCCGACGGTTCCACCGTGTCCGATTACCACGTCAGTGAGAAGAACCGTCAGATTTCGGTGTCCGCGTCCCTGTTGCACACCGAATGGATGGGCAAAAAATTCAATCTCATCGACACGCCGGGTTACCTCGATTTCATCAGCGAAGGCCTGGGCGCGTTGCGCGTCGGCGATTTTGCGCTGGTGGTGGTTCACGCCCAGCACGGCCTCGGCGTGGGCACCGAACGGGTGTGGAATTACGCGACCCAGTACGGCATTCCCAAAATGATCGTCGTCAACGCCCTGGACAGGGAGAATGTGGATTTCGACGCCGTGGTCAAACAATTGCAGGAGCGGTTCGGCCGGCACGTCTTTCCCTTGAACTATCCGGTGAATCCCGGTCCCGGTTTCAACCGCGTGCTGGACGTGTTGCGCAATGAAACTGTGACCTACCAGACCGATGCCAGCGGCAAATACCAGGAGGAACCGGCCACCGGCGAATGGGAGGCCAAGGTCAAGGAATTGCACAGCCAGCTCATCGAACACATCGCCGAGTCCGATGACGAATTGATGAGTAAATTTTTTGAGAAAGGCGGTCTGTCGGAGGAGGAATTCCGGGCCGGCATTCATGCGGCAGTGCAGCGGGAATTGTTCATCCCGCTGTTCACCGTGTCGGCGGAAAACAACATCGGTGTGGCGCGCCTGATGGATTTTATTGCCAAATACGGGTCGTCGCCGGTGGACCGCAAGAAGGTCAAGGCGGTGGATGCCAACGGCAGGGAGACGGAGGTGGGCCTGGATGATCCGGAGACCGTCGCCTACATCTTCAAAACCATGTCCGAGGCGCATTTCGGCGAACTGTCGTTTTTCCGCGTTTATGCCGGCTCGGTTTCCACGGGCAAGGATTTGTTCAACAGCGATCGCAAGGTGAACGAGCGCATCGGGCAGATTTACCTGCTCAACGGCCAGACGCGCGAGGCCGTGCCCACGCTCGGCGTGGGTGACATCGGCACGGTCGTGAAACTCAAGGACACCCATACCGGCAACACGTTGTGCACCGCCAAACACCCGGTGACGCTGTCGAAGGTCGTCTATCCCAAGCCGAACATCCACGCCTCGCTCGTCGCCAAGGTCAAGGGCGAGGAGGACAAAATCGCCTCCGGCCTCGCCGCGTTGCACGAGGAGGACCCGACGTTTCTTTACGTCGTGGATTCGGAACTGCACCAGACCATTATTTCCGCCCAGGGCGAATTGCATCTGGAGGTCGTCGCCGACCGTTTGCGCCGCCGGCACAACGTCCACGTTGAATTGGCCGAACCGCGCGTCAAATATCGCGAAACCATCAAAGGCAAGGGCGATTCCAAGTATCGCCACAAAAAACAGACCGGCGGCGCGGGCCAGTTCGCCGAGGTCTGGATGCGCATCGAGCCCAAGCCGCGCGACAGTGGCGTCGAATTCACCAACTCACTGGTCGGGCAGAACGTGGACCGCGTGTTTGTACCGTCAGTGGACAAGGGCGTTCATCAGGCTTGTACCGAGGGCATCCTTGCCGGGTGCCGTGTGACGGACGTGAAGATTGATTTTTACGACGGCAAGATGCATCCGGTGGACTCGAAGGACATCGCGTTCCAGATTGCCGGTTACTTTGCGTTCAAGGAGGCGTTCATGGCCGCCAAACCGTGCCTGCTGGAGCCGATTGAGAACGTCGAGATCCGCATCCCGGAGGATTGCATGGGCAAGGTGATGGGCGATCTGTCATCGCGGCGCGGCAAAATCATGGGCATGGACAACGACAGTTCGTTTCAGGTCATCAAGGCGCAGGTGCCGACCAAGGAACTCTACCATTATTCGAGCACGCTGCGTTCACTGACCGGTGGTCGTGGCGTCCACACGGAAGAATTCAGCCATTACGAGGAAATGCCGCGCGAGGCGACGGAAAAAGTGATTGAAGAGGCAAAGAAACGGAAGGCCGCCGCCGAAGCCCATTGAGATGAATTCCTTGTGAAGTATCTGCAGCGATATTAAGAAAGGCAAACTATGACAACTCTTGATTGGTCTTTCATTACCATGGGGTGTGGTTTGTTTTGCGCCATTGTCCTCATCGTTAAACACAGAAAGAACAAAAATAAAAAATCGAATTAAGGCACTGGTCCTTGTGCCGTTCATTTGACTTATCTCGGGATATTACCTAATGTTTCTCCATGACTGCAGTTGAAGAGCGCCGCATCAAAGTCCTCCTGAAGAACGCCGTGGTGGAAGTCCTGGAGGAACGGCAGGATCTCCTCCGGGGGGCATTGCAGGAAAGCCTCGAGGACATGGCCATGCTCAAAGCCATTCAACAGGGCGAAAAAACCCGGCTCACGAGCCGCAAGAAAATCTTCCAACGACTCACCCGCATGGCGTGAATACAGCCTTCCGTGAATCATTTGACGCGGATCTGTCCGCGATCACGGACGCGGCGTTGCTTCGTCGAATTAGAAAAGTTATTGAGCAGGTCGAAGCTGCGAGAACCTTTCAACAAATCCCCAACCTCAAGCGACTCGAAACCACTGGCAAATACTATCGCATTCGGATTGGCGATTACCGTGTTGGCTTTGTTTTTGAGTCCAGCACGGTGACGTTCGTTCGCTGTCTCAACCGCAAGGAGATCTACCGTTACTTCCCCTGATGGAAATGCCGCGCGAGGCGACGGAGAAAGTGATTGCGGAAGCGGCCAAACGAAAAGCCAACCATGAGCCGCATTGACGCGGCCAACCTTAACGGACCCCGCGGCGCGGTTCAGTGAACCAACGCCATCTCGTGCTTGCGCACGGCGGAATAAAGCGCGTCCTTCAGTTTCGCGCGCTTGAACTTCAGTTCGTCAATTTCCTGATCGGTGGCAAACTCAACGTCTTCTTCGATGCGGCAGATTTCGTCGTCGAGTTTGTGGTACTCCTCGAACATCGCGCGGAAATTGGCATCCGCCAGCTTGAGCGAGCGGATGGTTTCGCGATGTTCGGGGAACTCGCTGACGAAGGGATGGTGAATATCCATTGGAATTCCTCCAGGTTGAGGTTTCGCGGTCGTTACACTGCGGTGCTTTTCCCATGACCTGAAGTTAATAAAGCCCACAAATCCCAAACTGGCTAGTTAAATTTTGGGAAAATTTTTACCGCCATTGCCCGCGATCCGTTCGCCGTCGTCTTTCCGTCTTTTCAAGGCCGGCGGAATGGCCTAAATTGCCGCTATTGTCGTCCCATGCCGAGCGTTTACATCAAAACCTACGGTTGCCAGATGAATGAGCGCGACAGCGAAGCCGTCGCCGCCCAGCTCGTGGCCAAGGGCTACACCCTTGCGCCATCGGAGGTTGGGGCGGATGTGATTTTGCTCAACACGTGCAGTGTGCGCGACTTCGCGGAACAAAAGGCCATCGGCAAAATGCAGAATCTCGCCGCCGATGTCCGGAAAAACCGTCCGAATGTCGTGCTCGGGTTCATGGGTTGCATGGCGCAAAGCCGCGGACAGGAACTGATCGACCGGCTGCCGGACGTGGATTTGGTCCTCGGCACGCAGAAATTTCATCGCGCGGCGGATTGCCTCGATGAAATCCTGGCCGGTCGTCGCGACAAGATTGTGGACGTGGCGGAAGAGCAGGGGAGCGAGGCGACCATTCGTGAACATTTGCTTTACGGAAATGCTTCAAAAAATGGCGGCGGTCACAGACCGCCGCTACAGGTCACAGCGTTCGTGAGCATCATGCAGGGCTGCAATCAATACTGCACGTTTTGCATTGTCCCATATACACGCGGCGAGGAGCGCAGCCGCAGCATTCCCGACATCGTGGGCGAGTGCCGCCAGTTGGTGTCGCAGGGTGTAAAGGAAATCACCCTGCTCGGCCAGATTGTTACCAGTTACGGACGGAGACGCGCATCCGAAGCTGCGGTGGCAGGTAGGGCTCGCTCTCCGAGCGAGCCGGTTGAAAATTTGGAAGTTAGGCGGCGCGATGAGGACATCGCGCCCTACCAAATAAAGGATGGCAGATCCGCGTTTGTCCAGCTCCTCAACGCGGTCCACGAAATCGATGGACTGGAACGCATCCGGTTCACCTCGCCGCATCCGAAGGGTTACGGTGACGATTTGATTGAGGCTTATGCGCGGCTGCCGAAACTGGTCGAGAGCGCGCATCTGCCCGTTCAGAGCGGCAGCGACCGGGTGCTGAAACTCATGCATCGCGGCTACACGCGAGAACGTTACGCCGGTATCATTGAAAAACTGCGCCGCGCCCGGCCCGGAATCGGCATTACCACCGACATCATCGTTGGATTCCCCGGCGAGACGGAGGACGATTTTGAGCAGACCCTGACACTGGCGCGCGAAGTGCAATTCGACAACGCCTATATTTTTAAATATTCGCAACGTCGCGACACGCCGGCTGCCGCCATGCCGGACCAAGTGCCGCAACTCATCCGCGAGGAACGCAACCAACGGCTGCTGGAAGTCATCAACGAAATCGGCAAACGCAAATACAGTGCGTTGGTTGGGCGGCAGGCGCAGATTCTGGTGGAAGGGCCGAGCAAAAAGAATCCGGCGCGGATGACCGGCCGGACGCGCTGCAATAAAATTGTGGTGTTCGATGGCGCGGACCGGCATCGCGGGCAACTGATGGACGTGAAAATCACCCGTGCCGGTTCCTTCACGCTCTACGGCGACCCGGCGATTGTGAATTTGTAACTGGCGTAGCGGCTTTCGGGAGAAAGCCGCATTATTTGATTTCCCGGAATCAGCGGCGCTCTACCAAGACGCCGCTACGCGATCCGACCGTTGGGGAATTTTGAAGGAGTGCAGCCTATCCTCTGATTAGGTTGACGGTTTGTGGTCATGCTCTGCATCTTTCATATCTCGCTTCATCCGCTGTGCCTTGCGATTCCAATACCACGCCACTCCTAAAATCAACAGTGGAAACGGTTTGACAATAATGTAATAGGCGACTGAAGGACTCTCGTGATGCGCTTCAATCCTATACTGCCCCGGATTGAGAATCGGAAAATAAACAGCAATCAAAATACCTGCCCCGACTATCGCCGAAACGGCTGCAATAATCTCGTATGGTAATGACTTTTTCACAGAGTCAACCTAACCAACGGTCGGCTCGCTCTGCAGCCTATCTCGTTTCATGATTTTGACTCTGTTCCCGGTGAAAATGCTTGTCCAGAAAAAGTCGCGCGGGAATCAGAAAATGATCCACCGAATCAGTTGTTGTAGAAAAACGCGTCCAACGATGGCAGCGCATGGCCGGTAAAATCAAACAGGGTGGTGTTGTCCACCACGTTGGCCTGGCCCAGCTCCCAGCCTTCGCCCGGCACGCAGATGAAAACCGGGTCCCAATACAAATCCCCGATGCAATGGCCCTGGTTCACCAGTTTGATGGCGTTGAGACAATTCAACATGAACTCCTTCTGCCCCAACGGCGTGCTGGGGAACGGTTCCGGGCCGTTGTTGGCCAGTTGCCCGGGATATCCGTCGCACTTGTTCGTGCTCCAGTTGTACCCGGTCTCCATGATGAGCACGGGTTTGTTATAGTTCGTGTACCAGGAGTTGATCTGGTCCCGGGCCTGTTCGGCAGTATATCCGGTCCAAAAGGGATAATACGAACAACCGGTGATGTCCCAGGGGACACCATAATTGACGGCCTGATTGAGAAATGAGATGACGGTACTGGAACTTACATTGTTCAGGTGAATGATGACCTGTGTCGAGGGCGAGACCGCTTTGACCCCCGCGTAACCCATTTTGAGCAGTTGCGCCAGTTGCGGCCAGTTGCCGCGGCTACCGGCGGGAAGCAAGATCCCGCCGTTGATCTCGTTGCCGAGCGAAACGTATTCGGGGGTCGTGCCCTGATTTTGCATTTCCGTCATGAAATTCGTTGTGAAGTTGTACACCGCGTTGGTGAGCTGGGCGAAGGTGTCATTCGTCCACGCCTGCGGCAGGTTGTTGGCCCAGCCATCACTGTAATAAAAGGTCAATTCGATTTGCAGTCCCATCGCTTTTGCGCGGGCCGCCAGGGCCAGGATGTTGGTGGGGCTTTGAATGCCGGCCGGGAGATCGCTGTTGGCCGGGCTCGGGTTGTTGTACAGGCGCAGCCGGACGATGTTGAAACCGTGATTTTTCAAAATCTGCAAGCAATCCGTCGGCACGCCGTTGGTCTCGTAAAAAACGCCGCCGCCTTGTTCCACGTAGGTCAGCTCGGAGATGTCGCCGCCCTTCAAAAAAGTATACGGGACGTCATCCTTGATCAGTTGAATCAAATCCACCTTGCACCAGTCGCCGCCGGTGCCGTCATCGGAATAGACACTGACCAGGCATTGGCCGTTGGTGACATTGATTCCCCGGACGATGGTGTTGGTCCATGAGGATGAAATGGGCAGGCTGGTCATCCGGTCGTTGCCGCCGAGGTAACAGGCATTTTGACCGCCGCTGTTCTCGACCATCGCCGCCAGTTTGTAACAGCCGTTGGGCAGGTTGGTGACCAATTGAAAGGTTTGCACCTGATAAGGACCGGCATTGCTTTGCAGCAGGTAATAAGAACCGGAAAAGGCGCCACCGGACGGGAGGGAATCCGCGCCGATGTTCCCGGAGGTCTGCCAGTCGGCGGAAAGGTTTCCGGACTCAAAATCGCCGTCCTGTAATCCACCGATGGCCAGTGCCGACAACCGGAAGAAGGCCGGCGCGTTATTTATCGGAACCGTCGCCGAATTTTGTCCTTCGGTCATCGGAAAATTGTTCCAGGCGGCTCCGCTTAGATTCGTCGTGCTCTGAAGACAAACATTCAATGCGCCCGGCCAGGCCAGTGAAACCGTTCCGTTGGATATGGACCCGACCGCCAAATTATCAGCGCTGGCAGTGGTGATGGTGAAATTGTCAAAATTAAACGTTCCGCCGGTGCTCGTATGGGTGAAAACCAGTCCGGCGCCGGTGATATTGCCGGTCAGGTCGCCCGAGGCGGCGGGACCGATGGTGGCGCCGTTACCGGTTCCATTGCCGCTGACGGTCAGGGAATCCCAGCCGGCGGCGGCGGGATGGAACACGTTGGAATAGGTGGCAAAAGCCCCAGTGGTGGCGGGCACCGGCAGGGTGTTTGTAGAAACAAACCAACTGCCGCTGTTCATCTGCACGGCAAACCGCGCGGTCACATTGGCCGGGGTCAGGGAAGGTTGAATGTCGGTCGAAAAAGTAATGCCGGAGTAAAGCGCCGTATTGATGCTCGGGAAGGCCGCTCCGTTGGACGCGGAAAGAACCGTGGACGTATAAAAGGCAGTCGTCGCGGCGGCGTTCTGATAGGCAAACACGGCCCCATCCGCCCCGGAATTCTGGTAAAGACGGCCCGGAACACCTGGAATGGACACGACATCATTGGCCCAACCCACGGTGCTGACGGGAAAATCACCCGACATTCCCGGGAACGGAAAGGTCTCCCGGTAAAGCGCCACCTGGCCGTGTGCTGGTCCCGCCACCGACAACACACCAACCAATCCGATTAATATCCGGCAAATTCTCATCCTCTGAACTTGTTGAATGGGCGCAATGTTCAATGTGATTCAAAGTTGCCGGGCGTCAAGTTACATCTGGCGGGCGAACCGGGTTCTGTTGCTGTTGAACGACGCGATATTCATGCCGTCCGGTTTTCTCAACCACCGACCGCAGGCTTCAAAAAATTTCTGATGCTGGCGGCCACCGGGTTGGCGGCGTAAATCTGCAGAAAATGACCGGTGCCGGAAATTTGTTCGAGCTGGAGATGGGGAATGAAGGCGGCCGCTTTTTGAGCATCAAACCGGGGAGCAACACTGCCGATATATAAAACCGGGGCGCTGATTTTGGGCAGGCTGCGGTCGGGATGCAACCCGTCGACCTGTTCGGGCAGGAAGCGCAACACGGCGTCCGGCGCGGAACCCATGGTTTGCAGGATGGCTTCGCAACGGGCGTCGCGTTCGGACGGCCTGAAGAAGGCTATCCGCAGGTACCGGACCAGCCGCTCCCGAAAATCCGGTTCCTCCAGCCAACTGCGAATCCGCTCCTGACCGGCCAGGGTTTTTTCCGTTGCGGGCAGACTGCCGTCAAGATTGATAACCGCCCGTGGTTGGAGCCGGCCCGAAGCCGCGGCGATCAGTGACAACACGCCGCCCATGCTGTGTCCAAGCAACACCGGACGCTCCAGCCGGTGCTTTAATGCAAAGTCCACGATCACGTCGGCGTAACGTTCGAACCCGGGCAAAAATCCGTTCAGGGGAGATTGCCCATGGCCGGGCAGGTCCGGTTGAAAAATGCGGAAATCCCTGGCCAGCAGGCGACTCAACCCGGCGAACTGTCCGCCGTTGCAGGCCCAGCCGTGGGTGCAAATCAACGGGATGTCGCCCGAACCCGAAACTTCAAAGTGCAGTTTCACTTCATCGGAGGCCATTCCGGCCACGCTATTTTTTGGGGCCCCGGCTTGTCCAGATTGAATTTTTCGCGTCCTTTCGTGTCAATTTACTCGCGATTCATCAGGGTTCATGATTAATTCCCCGTCATGAAATTGTCGTTGCTGTCCATTTTGCTCGGACTGGGCGTGGCCGTGCCGCAGGTTTATGGCATCGCCCGGCCGCAAAAATTCGCGGCCGCGGTCCGCCGGTTCCCGCGCAACCTGCCCCTCGGCGTCGTGCTCATGGTGCTCGGCACGGCCGGGTTTGTCTGGAACGTCCACAACGAGTCGGTCTCCGATTTCGCGGCGTTCAAGCCGGCGCTGATGGCGGGATTTGTGGCGGTGGGCGTTTTGAGTTGTGTGTATATCCAGGACTTTCTGGCCGTGCGTGGACTGGCCGTCGTCGCGTTGTTGCTGGCGAAATTGATGGTGGACACCGGGCGACCGCACTTGGGCGAGACGCCTTGGGTGCTGGTCATCCAGGCCTGGGCGTACCTGCTCGTCGTCGCGGGCATCTGGTTCACCGTCACGCCGTGGAAACTGCGTGACGTGTTGAATTGGGCCACGGCCACCGATACGCGTGTGCGCGTGGGCAGTGCCATCCGGCTCGCATTCGCCCTTTTCATTCTGCTGCTGGGACTGACCGCCTTCCGCGCCATGTAATTTAAAGGACGGTTCAACCTGTCCGCCGTTTACTTTTCCCGTCCAGTCCGTCATCGGGTTGTAACCTTTTCACCACGAAACCGTGACATGGTTGTCTTGTCACACAATCGTAACATTTTCTCCGCTTGTTCGTAACAAAGTTGTTTCAATCTGCCGCCGCACCGCAAACCACAATCATGAAAAAACTCAAAAATCGAAGGACCCTCACCCAGGCGGCCATCTTTGCCGGCGCAACCGCGCTGATGGCGTTGACCCCAAACACACGGGCGCAAACGTCCGTGGACAACCTGCTGAACAAACTGGAACAGAAAGGCATTCTGACGCCGAACGAGGCGGACGAACTGAAGGCCGAGAACGCGACCAATTCCGTCGCTGATTTTAATCAGGCGTTGAATTCCAAATTCCCGATGCCGGATTGGATCACCGGTTACAAATTGAGCGGCGATTTCCGGGGCCGGTTTGATGAACGGACCACACCCAATCCGGCGCAGGAGGACAACGCCCGTCTGCGTTATCGCCTGCGCGTGGGGTTGCAGGTCAACATGAAGGACAATTTGCAGGTGGGGCTTCGCCTGGGCAGCGACGATGCCAACAGCGCCAACGGTCTGGGGGGCGCTCCGCTCTCAAACACGTCCACGTTCCAGGGCAACGGCACGAAGAAATTCCTGTACATCGATGCGGCTTACGGCAAATGGACGCCGATCAATGACGACACCTGGATGGTGGCCGGAACCATCGGCAAAATGGACGAGCCGTTTCTGGAGACCCCGATGGTGTTCGATGCCGATTACACACCGGAAGGCGGCGCCTTGCAGGCCACTTATCAGATCAATGACGAAAATTCCGTGGCGGTCAACGGTGCGGGCTTTGTTCTGGCGTATTCGGGCTCGGCTGCCGAAAACATGTCGTTCCTCTACGGTGCGCAAGTGGCGTGGAACTCAAAATGGACGAGTCATATTGCCAGTTCGCTCGGCGTCGCGGCCTACAATATCGTCAATCGCGACATGCTCACCACCGCCAACGCCGGTTCCGGCAACAAAGGCAACTCGGTCAATGCCGCGGGTGATCCCATCTATAACCTCAATCCCATTGTCGCCGATGCCAGCCTGACCTATACCCTGGACGGCTTTCCGCTCTACAAGGGTGCGTTTCCCATCAAACTTACCGCCGAGTACCTGAATAATCCCGGTGCACCCCGTTCCGGCGGGGCCGTGGTGGGCGGTGCGCCCAGCGGCAACGAAGGTTACTATGCCGGCATCACCTTCGGACGCGCCGTCCAGCAGGGTACCTGGGACATCGGCTATCGTTACGAATCGCTGGATGCCAATGCCTGGTACGCCCAGATTGTGAACGACGACAACCAGGCCTACAACGCCGGTTTCGCCGGCGGCACGAACGTCAAAGGCCACCTGTTTACGGCCGACTACGCCTTGACGGACGCGCTGCTCTTTTCCTTCACCTGTTATGTCAACAGCATGATTGGCAACACCAATCCCGCTGGTGCCAGTTCCCGCGAAATCCACGCCATGGCCGACCTGATGTGGAAGTTTTAACCTGATTGTAACGTGAATAACTCATACAAAACCGACTACACTCCCAACCAGAAAATGAAAAAAATCATTCTTTCCCTCCTCGGCTGCGGTTGCTTGCTGGCCGTGGGAAACGGTCTGCAAGCCCAGACGCTCATCAACGGCGCCGGCTCCACCTTTGACTACCCGGCTTTTACCAAATGGTTTGAAGCCTATGGCGAAACTCACCCCGACGTCCGTTTCAATTATCAATCCATCGGCTCCGGCGGCGGGCAGAAACAACTGCTCAACCAGACCGTGGACTTCGGCGCCTCTGACGCGCCGATGAAGGACGAAGCCATGGCCAAGGCGCCCGGCAAAATCCTGCACTTTCCCGTCGTCGCCGGCGGCGTGGCCATCATGTATAACCTGCCCGGCGCTCCCAAGCTCAAGCTGGACGGCGACACGCTGGCCAACATTTACCTGGGCAACATCCGGAAATGGAATGATCCCAAAATCACCGCGCTCAATCCAGGGGTGGATTTGCCGGACCTGGCGATCGTTCCCGTTTATCGCACCGAAGGCAGCGGCACCACGTTTATATTCACCGATTACCTGAGCGCCATCAACCCGGTTTGGGCCGACACCGTGGGTAAAAGCACCTCGGTGAAATGGCCCGCCGGCATTGGTCTGGGCGCCAAAGGCAGCGAAGGCGTGGCCGGCCAGGTCAAACAAATTTCCGGCGCCATCGGCTACGGCGAACTGGCCTATGCCGACCAGAGCAAAATCCCCTACGCCAACATGAAAAATTCGTCGGGCAATTTCATTTCACCCGCGCCCGATTCCGTCAGCGCCGCGCTCGCCACCGCCCATATTCCGGACGATTTCCGGTTCTCGATGGTCAATGCGTCCGGCGCGGACGCTTATCCCATCGCCGGCGCCAGTTGGGTGCTGGTCTACCAGCAGCAAAAGAGCGCCGATCACGGCAAAAAACTGGTGGACTTTTTGAAGTGGGCCGTCACCGACGGGCAGAAAATTTCGTCCACGCTCGACTATGCGCCGCTGCCCGACAGCGTTCAACAGCGCGAATTGAGTGTGCTCGATACAATAAAATACTGACTTCGCTCCGCCGCCCGATATTTTATGGGCGTGAGCCGGACGGAGAGCGTCGTTCCTCCCGCTCTTCGTCCGTTTGGTTTTTAATTGGTGGCCGGTTCGCGCCGGTGGCCGCCGGGCAGGGGGAATGATAAAACGTGACCGAATCAGCGCCAATTCAAACTGCGATTGCGAAAGCTTCCGCCTCGCATTTTGGTGACCGCGCCTTCAAATGGCTGTCGCTGCTCATGGCGCTGGCCGTCTTTGTGCTCGTCGCGCTCATCGGTTATGAACTGGCCCGCGGTTCGCAGCCGGCGCTCCACAAATTCGGCTGGCACTTTCTCTTCAGCAGCGACTGGGATCCGGGCAGCGACAACTATGGCGCGCTGCCCTTCATCTTCGGCACGCTGGTTTCCTCGCTGATTGCGCTCGTCATCGCCGTGCCCATCAGCGTCGCCACCGCGGTCTATCTCACGGAACTCGCGCCCCTTTGGGTGCGCCAGCCGCTCATCATGTTCATCGAACTGCTCGCCGCCATTCCCAGCGTCATTCTGGGTTTCTGGGGACTGTTTGTCATGGTTCCGTGGCTGCACGACCATCTTTTTCCAGGGTTGCGGTCCATGCTCGGGTTTCTGCCGCTCTTTCGCGGCCCGGATTACGGCCCCTGCATGCTCGCCGCCGGCATCATCCTCGCCATCATGATTGTGCCGATCATCACGTCCGTCTCCCGGGAAATCCTGCGTTCGGTTCCCGGTTTGCAGCGCGAAGCCGCCTACGCCCTCGGCGCCACGCGCTGGGAGGTCACCCGCATCGCCGTGTTGAGCTATGCCAAAAAGGGGATTTTCGGCGCGGTCATTCTGGGGCTGGGCCGCGCGCTGGGCGAGACGATGGCCGTGACCATGGTCATCGGCAATTCACCGCAGTTCGTCGCGTCGCTCTTCCAGCCGGGCAGCACGCTGGCCAGTTGGATCGCCAACCAATTCACCGAGGCCATCGGCGATTTGTTTTACAGCTCGCTGTTTGAACTCGGGCTGGTCCTGCTCGGCGTGACCGTGCTCGTGAACATTTTTGCGCAATTGCTTTTGAAAACCTTTGCCGGGCCCAGCGTCAAACCCCAACACTAGGAATTTATGATTCACGATTTACAATTTACGATTGAGGCGACAACGCGTGGCTCCCGCCCGATCCGGTCGAACTCGTCACTCGTTATTCGTTACTCGTCACTCGCATGACCGCCCCTAACCACCGCTGGCGCCAGTTCAAGGACCTCCTGATGCGGGTGGTCACTTTTGCCTGTGCCATCCTGGTCGTCGCCCCGCTGATCTTGATTTTTTACCATATCGTAAAGCAGGGATTCAGTTCGCTTAATTTCGCGTTCTTCACCCAATTGCCCAAACCCCTCGGTGAAAAAGGCGGCGGCATGGCCAACGCCATCGTGGGAACGTTTGTGTTGCTCGCGGAAGCCGCGGTCGTCGGTGTCCCGGTGGGCGTGCTCGGCGGCGTGTTCCTTTCCGAATACGGCTCGTCCAAATTGAACTGGTGGGTCCGGTTCGCCGCCGATGTGCTCAACGGCGTGCCGTCCATCACCTGGGGCGTGGTGGTCTATGGCCTGATGGTCGTGCCCATGCACGGCGCGTCCGCGCTCGCGGGCGGCGTCGTGCTGGGCCTGATGATGATTCCCCTCGTGATGCGGACGACCGAGGAGGTGCTGCAACTGGTGCCCGGCGGTTACCGTGAAGCCGCGCTCGCGCTGGGCATCGCCAAATGGAAGACCATCGTGCAGATTGTCATTCGCACCGCGCTCAAAGGCATCGTCACCGGCGTGTTGCTGGCCCTCGCGCGCGTCGCCGGCGAAACCGCGCCGCTGCTGTTCACCACCGGCAATCTTGGCTGGGCGCACAAACTGACCGAACCCATCGCCGCCATCCCCCTGCAGATTTACGTTTATGCCATCTCGCCTTACGACGACTGGCACCGGCAGGCGTGGGCGGGCGCCTTCATTCTGCTCCTGCTGGTGCTGGCCATCAATGTCGGCGTGCGCTTTTTCACCCGTGACCGGTTCCAAAGCAAAACCTGAATTTTTGAAACGCCATGCCTGAAACCGCCACCTCCCCGCTTAATGTCCCGCCGGAATCCAAAGCCCCCGGCGCGCCGGCCCTGGCCGTGCGCAACCTGTCCGTCTTCTTCGGCAAAAACGTCGCCGTCAAAAAGGTCTCGCTCGACATCGCCGCCCGGGCCGTCACCGCCATCATTGGCCCCAGCGGTTGCGGCAAATCCACCTTTTTGCGCGCAATCAACCGGATGCACGAGCTGAACCCGGAAGCGCGCATGGAGGGTGAAATCAAACTTTTCGGCGACGACATTTACTCGCGCAACGTCGAGCCGGTGGTGGTGCGCCGCCGCGTCGGCATGGTGTTTCAAAAATCGAATCCGTTCCCGACCATGTCCATTGTCGACAACGTGACCGTCGGCCTGCGGCTGAACGGCGTGGGCAACCGCAAAGTGCTCGCCGAGCGCACCGAACAATCGCTGCGCATGGCGGCGCTGTGGGACGAGGTGAAGGACCGCCTGCACGCGCCCGCCATCAGTTTGTCCGGCGGCCAGCAACAGCGCCTGTGCATCGCCCGCGCGCTGGCGGTGGAACCGGAAGTGCTGCTCATGGACGAACCGGCCTCCGCGCTCGACCCGCTGGCCACGTCGAAAATCGAAGACTTGATTGTTCATTTGAAAAAGGAGTACACGATTGTGATTGTGACGCACAACATGCAGCAGGCCGCGCGCGCCTCCGACTTCACCGCCTTCTTTTATCTCGGTGAACTGGTTGAGTATGGGCCGACGACCAAGATCTTCACCAGCCCGTCGCAAAAGCGCACGGAAGATTATGTGACCGGCCGGTTTGGCTGAACCTTAATCCGGCTCTTAATCATAATCCCGGTTTGATAGTGATTACGATGCGGATTACGGTTAGGATAAAGATCAAGACCTGGAACTTATGGAAAATTACTTTGAAGCGGGACTGGACACGTTGCGGCAGAAATTGCTGACCATGGCCAGCCATGCCGAGACCGCTGTGAACCAGTCCGTGCAGGCGCTCGTCCAGCGCGACTACGACCTCGCGCTGCGGGTGAAGGAAAACGATCGCATCCTGGACCAGTTCGAGGTGGAGATTGACGAACAGGTCATCCAATTGCTCACCAAGGCGCCCCTGGCCACCAATCTGCGCCTCGTTACCGTGGCGATGAAAATTTCCCAGAACCTCGAACGCATCGGCGACGAGGCGACCAAGATCGCCAAGCGCGCGCGGGATTTGAGCCAGGAACCGCCCGTGAAAATCAACCTCGACCTCCCGCGCCTGGCCCGGATGGCGCTCGACATGCTCAAGGCCGCGCTGGACGCCTTCGTCAACCACGACTCCGTCGCCGCCCGCGCCCTCGTTCCGCGCGACAAGGAGGTGGACGCGCTCAACCGGGAAATTCACCAGACCCTGGCCCAGCACATGGTGGCCAACCCCGACACGATCGGCCGCTGCCTGCACCTGATGGTCGTTTCCAAAAGCCTCGAACGCATCGCCGACCACGCCAAGAACATGGCCGAGGACATCGTGTATCTTTACGAAGCCCAGGACATCCGTCACAGCGGCGCAAAGAATCAGGCCGCTCCCGCCGCCGGCGCCTGACCGGCGGGGTTTAGACCACCGCCAGAAGATAAATGGCCACCGCCAGCCCGGTCAGCGCGAGGATTCCCGCCACCGAAAAGGCAAACGTTTGGCCGTAAGCCTCCCGGAATTCCCCCCGGTCAATGGCCTGGACCTGGCGGTGATGGCGGATGGCGGCCACCACGTTCACGAGAATGCCGATCGCAATCAACGCGACGCCCGCCGGCAGGGAAAATCCACCATGCTTGTCCGT
>JAJPJM010000155.1 GCA_021324235.1 Verrucomicrobiota bacterium | reverse complement strand
TGCAGAATGAATTCGGCCCGGGCGAGCGTTTCATGGCTGCGGCGGATGCCTTCCTGTTCAAGCTCGTCACGCGCGTCGCGCAGGCCCGCCGTGTCCACGAACACCACCGGCAAGCCGCGAATGTTCGCCGTCTCTTCAATCGTGTCGCGCGTCGTGCCGGGAATCGGCGAGACAATGGCGCGGTCGCGCCCGAGCAATTGATTGAGCAGGCTGGATTTGCCCACATTGGGCCGGCCCACAATCGCCGCGCGAATGCCGCGGCGCAAAATCTGCCCTTCGTTCGCCGTCCGCAACAGTTCATCCATGAATTTCAGGCCGGCTTCCAGGCGTTTTAGCAACTCGTCCTTGGTTTCGGGCGCAATGTCCTCGTCGGGAAAATCAATGTGCGCCTCGACGTGCGCCAGCGTCTTGACCATCTCATCGCGCAATTCATTGATACGTTGCGACAATTTGCCGGCGAGCTGTTCGTTGGCGGCCGCCAGCGCCAGTTCCGTGCGCGCATGAATCAAATCCGCCACCGCCTCGGCCTGCGCCAGGTCCAGGCGCCCGTTGAGAAACGCGCGCCGTGTGAATTCACCGGGTTCCGCCGGCCGCGCGCCGTTTTCCAGAAGCGTATCCAGCACCAGCTTCGCCGGCAGCAGGCCGCCGTGGCAGGTGATTTCAACGGTGTCCTCGCGCGTGTAAGTGCGCGGCGCACGCAGGACCGCCAGCAATACTTCGTCAACGGTTTTCCCCCGGCGAATCATCCTGCCGTATAAAATCGTGTGCGATGCCGCCGCCGCCGGTTTCGTTGAATTTTTTCCGACGGGCACAAAGCTTTTGTCGGCGATGGCGAGCGCCTGCGGACCGGAAATCCGGACCACGGCCAGTCCGCCTTCGCCGAGTGGCGTGGCAATGGCGGCAATGGTATCGTCGAACATGACCGAAGTGTGAACGGAGAAAGCCGAAGTGAGAAGCCGGAATACGCACCCCCCGCCGTTCGGCTCTCGACTAATTTACGTGGCGGCAATTCCCGGCCGCGTTCTCGGCCTCGCGGCCCTGCAAAAAAAGCCGGGCTTTCTGATAACTTTTCTTGTGCAAGTAATGCAGCAGGACCGGGTCTGCGTCGCGCGGCAGCTCCTTCGCCAGCTCGTCGATGCGTGCAAACAGCTTCAGCAAATCCAGCTTGGGATTGGCCGACGGCATCGCCTTGACCGCGACATCCAATTCCACCAGCGTGTTCAGCAAATTTTTTTCCAAAGTCATTTCCACAATCGGTATTAATAGCTATTTATCAACGATTTGGCAATAGTCTGCAATTTCTTCCAAAACCCAGACGAAACCGGTGCCGGTTCTGTTTCAAAATTTCTTTGTGGTTTCGAGCCGGTGGCTCGAAATTGCTAGCGCTTTCCGGGAGCCCGGCGGGATGCCCGCGCTCCCAGGATGTATCCGGAAACCCTGTCTCCTTTGGTTGCTTTTGACCCTGGAGGGTGCAATTTTAATGTCATGAAAAGGGCGGTTTTGACGCTGCTGGCGACCCTCCTGTTCGCCGGGTGTGTCACGGAAACATTTGACTGGGAGTCAAGGGTCGGCCTGTACACCCACGACCAGGCCATCGTGGATTTGGGGCCGCCGGATAAATCCGCGAAATTGTCCGACGGCACCGTCGTGGACGAATGGCTCACGCAATCCAGTCAGGTTGTTGTCGCGCCGGAGCCGTATTTTCTGCCGCCCGGCAGTTATTTCGGCCCCGCCACACCCAGCTACACCGAGACCTACGTGCCGGCTTACTTTCTACGGCTGACGTTTGGCCCCGACGGCCGGCTCAAGTCGTGGAAAAAATTCGCCAAATAAATCTGCTTCCGCGCGCGTGACGCCCGTGCTTAACTCGCCGGGTGAACGTAAACCTCGGTATTTGGAGCATGTTGACGAAAGTGGCCGTGGCCCTGGTCGTCATCGCCTTTGCCTTCCTGATCGGCATGTATTATCTGCCGCTCCTCCAGCAAAACGAGCGGATGCGCTCGGACATCCTGCGGCTGCAAACCCAGCTTCAGATTGAGGAAACCAAATCCCGGGACCTCCAGGCGCAGATTGACGCCCTGCGGAATGATCCCGGCGCCATTGAGCGCATGGCCCGCGAAAAACTCGGTTACGCCAGACCCGGCGAAACCATCATTCATTTTGTCCCCGCCACCAACAGCCCGACCGAACAATAATTTGCGATTTGTGATTGATGATTGACGATTGGCATTCCACATCGCACGTATTGTTTCAATAAACCGACGAGTGCAACTTTATGCCATTAGTTTCAGCCAGGGCTGTTTCGGGGTGTGCCTGCAAATATCTCATCCGGTCATTATAGGCTGCCACCATTTGTTCGGTCTGATAACGAAGAGGATAGTACTTCGGAAAATACTGTGGAAACCAGATTTCGAACGGGCCGGCGTTGGTACCGGAATATTTGGTGCCGTCCCGCTCCCCTGAAATGACAAAAAGCCGGAGTTTGCCCGACTGAAAATCATGAGACGCCCGCGTTGCTCCTTCATATTCGGCAAGAGACTCCACCTCCGATTTCCACATCATATTTTGTGCAAGCAGGTGACCCAGAAAACCAAGCAGCGCAAAAATCCCAACGATTAAAACCACGATGATTATTTTAAGTTTTCTGGGATGGTTCATATATTCCGGTTGAAAGCGCGGCGCAAGGGCGGTCCGAGTTGTGCCCTGATACTTGCAATATAAAAACCATGGCATACCGAACATATTCAACAGAACAATCACACCCATCCATAGAAGCCGAACACGGATGGTCATTTCCCGCGAAAGTGCCGCCCAAAGCAAATAAACCGGCCATTGAATGACAGTACCCCAGAGGCCGGCAAAAATAATAAAATCGACGATCCCGGTTGGCTTGCTTTCTGACGCTCCACTACCACCCATGTGCTCAGGGATGATAATCCAGAACACGACTGAAATAACTCCCACCACATAGGAAAATGGGAGAAAAGCAGCGGGCACCGCTGCGATAGCGTACATCAATTTAGCGCGACGCGAATGAGCAATCATGGCACAACCCGGAGCCACTCCAGCATTCCGCATTCCGTTTCCACCCCTCCAAAATCCCTGCCGGGTGCGCCGGCTATTTCCCATTCCCGATTTAGAAACTGCAGCACGATCCCTGTTTCAAACACCCATCGTAAATCATCAATCGTAAATCGTAAATCGGTTCAGACCGTCATGATTTCCTTTTCCTTGTTCGTGACGTGCGTATCAATCTTGGCGCTGTACTGGTCGGTCAGCTTTTGCAAATCCTTTTCCGCCTGTTTGGCCTGGTCCTCGGTGATGCCGCTGTCGTGCCCGTGCTTCTTCAGCAACTCCATCGCGTCGCGGCGCACGTGCCGGATGGCCACGCGCCCGTCCTCCGCCATCTTCTTGATGAGCTTGACGAACTCCTGCCGCCGTTCCTGGCTCAATTCCGGAAACGCCAGCCGGATGATTTTACCCTGGATCGTCGGGTTCAGGCCCAGATTCGCCTTCTGAATGGCTTTTTCAATCGGATGCAACGAGTTCACATCCCACGGCTGGACCACCAACATGCGCGGTTCCGGCGTGGTGATGCCCGCCAATTCCCGGATGCGCATTTGCGAGCCATAGACCTCCACGATGACGTTCTCGACCAGTGAAGCCGATGCCTTGCCTGTGCGCACGCCGGCGAATTCGTTGATGACCACCTGTTCGGTCTTGATCATCTTCTCTTCCGCCTCCAACAGAATATCGTCGGGTTTCATAACGAGTGCAGGCTAACAAGGCCCACCAGCCGGGTCGAATGAAAATTAAACCGCATCACCCCGGGCCGCAACCGGTTTAAACCTCCACTTTCATCCGCCTTCGCAGTTGACATCACGCCGCCATCATGGCTCAGTTCCATAGTCAGCCACGATGAGGTGCTTTATGAAAATATGGTGCATTATCATTTTTACCCTTCTGCTCGTTGATTGCGCCAATGCGCAACCCGGCGGATCGTTGACCACAACGCAGGCCAGTACCATTGCCTTGCAGTTGGCCAATGACAAAGCCTCCAGCATTTATAAATGCCAGCCGTTTCGGGACGGCCGGCCGGCCTGTTTTGTCGACGGTCACTGGGTTTGGATGAACCAGCGGGGTTACGGCCACGGCGATTTTCAGGTGACCGTTGAGCTGGCCGACGACGGTTCGACCAACAGCGTTGATCTCAAACTTTTGGACAGTCAGAACGAACTGCCTTTTCCCTGACGCTGCCTGACAGTGCGGGGCCTTCGCTCGGATAAGGGAACTCCTCCCCATGTGCCGCATTGCGCCGGATTATGCCCGTTGGTAGACTGGAAACGTGGCGGACATTGTTTTAACCACGCTCAACGCGAAATACATCCACGCCGCGTTCGGCCTGCGTTATCTGCTGGCCAACCTTGGCCAATTGCGCGAACGCTCCGGTCTTGCCGAGTTCGACATCAACCAGCGCCCGCTCGACATCGCGGAAAGGTTGCTGGCGCAAAACCCCAAAATCATCGGCTTCGGCATTTACATCTGGAACGTCGAACCGACCACCGAAGTCATCGCCGCCATCCGGCGCGTCCGGCCAGGCATCAAAATCATCCTCGGCGGACCGGAAGTCAGCTACGAGACCGAAACCCAGGCCATTGTCCAACTGGCCGACCACGTCATCACCGGCGAAGCGGACCTGAAATTCGCGGAGGTGTGTCGGGCTCTCCTCGGCAGGGCCGAGCCGCCCGGCCAGGACGCGCAGCCCGCCGCATCGGCCAATTCCGAGGAGCGGCGCGATGGGGACATCACGCCCTGCCAACTGCCCAAAATCATCCCGGCGGAACTGCCGGAATTTTCGCAACTCACCCTGCCCTACGATCTTTACACCGACGATGACATTGCGCATCGCGTCATTTACGTCGAAGCCTCGCGCGGTTGTCCATTCACGTGCGAGTTTTGCTTGTCGTCGCTCGACATTCCAGTCCGGCAGGTTCCCCTGCCCGCCTTGCTCGAACAATTGCAGCGCCTGCTGGACCACGGCGTGAAGCAATTCAAGTTCGTCGACCGCACGTTCAATCTCAACGCCCACGTCAGCCGGGCGATCCTCGAATTTTTCCTCGCGCGTTATCGGCCCGGCCATTTCTTCCACTTTGAAATGATTCCCGACCGGCTGCCGGAATCGTTGCGCGAAATCATCGCCCGCTTCCCGCCCGGCGCGCTGCAATTCGAAGTCGGCATCCAGACCTTCAATGAGGAAGTCAGCCAGCGGATCAGCCGGCGGCAGAATTATGAAAAGCTGGCCGATAATTTTCATTTCCTGCGTCAGAAAACCGGCGTTCACATCCATGCCGATTTGATTGCCGGCCTGCCCGGCGAAACGCTGGACAGTGTTGCCGCCGGATTCGATCGACTCATTGCGCTGGGACCCCAGGAAATCCAGATGGGTATCCTGAAACGTCTGCGCGGCACGCCGATCATCCGGCACGACGCCGAATGGCAGATGGTTTACCATTCGCATCCGCCCTACGAAATCCTCCGGAACCGGCTGATTGATTTTGCCACGATGCAACAGTTGCGGCGTTTTACGCGTTACTGGGATTTGGTCGGCAACAGCGGCAATTTCATTGAGACCACGCCATTGATTTGGAGCCAAAACTCTACGCTGGCGGGGCGAGACTCCGTCGAACCCAAATCTTTTCATGCAGATGAAGCCCGGGCTCGAGAGACGCCCGCCCCACCCGCGCCATTTGCCGGTTTTCTCCGCTTCAGCGAATGGCTTTATATCCGAACAGGCCGCACCGACAGCATCGCGCTGGTGCGGCTGATGGAATGGGTCTTTAAATTTCTCACCGGCGAACTCCGGCTGGATGCCCGGCGGGCCGCCCGCGCGCTCTGGCATGATTATCAACGCGGCGGTCGCCACGATCAACCGGGTTTCCTGAAGGATTTTCTGACGGCGGACAAAACCGTGATTCCGCTGCCCGGGACCAAAACCACCCTGCCCAAACGCCAGGCCCGGCATTTGGCATAAATGGCATCGCGGCGAATAAGTTGTTAATAAATACCTTCCGTTTTTCCTTTATGCACCGGGAACGTGTGCTAGGAACGGGAAGCCAACCGATTATGGTACCGAGAGACAGAAACCAGCTTGGGAATATCATCACCGCGATATTGCTGGGGCTGATTGTCTGCTCAGGTGTTCTGCTGGCGATTTATTTGTACCTGTCGCCATCCCTGTATTAACCCGGCTATTTTTCCAGCGGGAAAGTCCTGCCGGCCCCGGACTGGCCCGGCAAACCAGGTCCTCGGGCCTGTTCTCATACGCACCCAAGTACTTGATTTTAAATTGCTTATAACATTAAACCCGCATTTTTAACGTTCCAAATTTAGCTTGCAACAGACCCGGGATTGGCTATGATTTCCCTGTCTGTAGTTAAAATAACTTGTCTCTTTACGGTCATGGTAAATCTTCAAGTGAACCTGGTTCAGTGATGATTTGAAACCCGGCAGTCGGGAACAGTCCGAGAAAAGCAGATAATTAAACAGTAAATCATCAAATGAGTACGAAATTGTTTGTAGGAAATCTTTCCTTCAACACGACAGAAAATGACCTGCAAGAGGCGTT
>JAJPJM010000103.1 GCA_021324235.1 Verrucomicrobiota bacterium | reverse complement strand
CTCGTCCACATGTTGGGCTTCGGAAACGCTTGCTCCTGGCGTTTGCCGTTCTGTCTGTCGCTGCAATTTCGACGATTGGCTATAGTCTGTACCAAATATTGCATTACAAGATTCCCGAATCATACGCCGCATGGACGACGGGGAACTTGATGGTGGAGTATTTGCAGACCCATGCCAATCGGTGGCCGCGGAGTTGGGAAGATTTACAGTCAGCGACAAATTCCCTGCTGGAGAAAGGGATGCCGGTGTATATGCCACTCACACAATTACACGAATTTGTGAAGATAGATTGGCAGGCTGACCCCGGACGTTTGCTGCAAGCGGCAAGCAACGACTCCAACTTCACGATACGCGTCGTCACACGTTTAGATGGTTCCAAGCTGCTGGCAATGTGGGGTCCTGATACCGAGCCAAATACAAAAATCATCCGATACCTGGAGTCGACATTGACGGCATCCAATACTTCGCGGACGGCCGCCGAGCCGTGAGTTTCCGGTTGAGCTATGGCCATTAAAATTCAACCGTTGAGCAGCAGCCAAATCGAGGAAGCCAAAGCGGTAATCACTGCGGGATGCTTCGAGTTCTTCGGTGAGGCCCCAAAGAACTTCGAAGATATGGACAGGATTTCATCCCAGTACGTGAAGCCATCCGGCATTTTTCTGGTGCTGATGGATAACGAACGGGTGGTGGGCACCGGGGCGATACGCCGTCTGGATGAACAGACCTGCGAACTGAAACGGATGTGGTTTTTACCGGCGTATCGAGGAAAGGGTCACGGAACCGAAATGTCCGGGTTGCTTTTTGAGTTCGCACGTTCCGCGGGTTACCAACGTGTGTGGCTCGACACCTCGCCTTTGCTGGAGGCCGCCAACCGGCTTTACCAACGTTTGGGGTTCCACCCGATTGAACGATACAACGACGGCCCCGGCACCATTTTTATGGAGAAGCGCCTCTAAGCAGGAACAGTTACTTCTCCATCTCAAAAACTTGGTAACTGTGCGGCAGGAGATGTACGTTGAATGATTCGCGGTTCTCGCCGAAAGCTTGACGGCGGCCAAAACCGCGCGGTTGCTCCGGGGCTTGACCGGCAAGCTCTTCGCCGGTGACCAGATTCCGTAGTTTGGTGTAACCGCCGGTCACGGAAACCTTCACGTTGGTTTCCGTGGGCAGATAGGATTCCACGATGAACGTGTGATTATCGTAGGCGAACAGCGCCACCTGGCTGAGGCCGTCCAGGCGAATCGGAAAACCGCGCATCAAATAATCTTTGAGCGCGCCGGTGACAGCCGGCGGCAGCCGGTATAAATCGGCAAAGTTGTCGGGAATGGTCAGGACGTACAGCACGCCTTTGGAATAGCGATCCATGATCAACAATGGACAGGCGCCGCCGTTGGCCATCGCGCGCACCAGCGGCCACGCGTCGTTCGTCAGGAATTCAATCACCGGCAGCAGGATGGCTGCATTCGGGTCGTCACCGAGATCGGCCCCGTTGCCGGCGCCGAATCCGCCGTAAAACTCGTGCGCCAGCAGTTTGCGGTCGGTGTAGCGCAGTTCCACGATGTCGTTGATGCCCCGGTCTTCCAGTGCGTGGAGCAGGCCGGAGGTGATGACGACAGATTTGCCGGCGGCGAGTTGCTGTTTGATTTTGGCGACGATGTCGGGATCAAACTTCGCCGATTCGGTCAGCAGCACCGGGTCTGCGTTGGTGGGGAAATATGGATACAGCTCAATTGGAAGGCCGATCATGCCCAAATAATTGTGCAGAAAATCCTCGCCTGTGGATTGGTACGGCTTGTAACTGGCGATGCCAATCGGGTTGCCGAGCCGGCCGAGGAACGGATCCAATTGTTTCAGACTGTAACTGGCTACGGAGGCAATGGTGGGGTTCGTTAAACCTGCTGGATGATTGGTTTCAAAATCCGCCAGCATCCGGTTGTAATCAAAACTCGTATGCAGGTTTTGCCAGGCGTCGCGGTCGCCGGGCATAATGGGCCGGCTCATGGCCGACCACTCGAACAGCATGATTTGCGGCGCCTTGGCGAACATCGTGTCCCAGAGCTGCTCGGCGTACCGGTCGATATACCGGATACTGTAGGTGTCCACCCAGCCGCCGCCGTTGCGGCCCGGCGCGATGTTGTCAAAGTAACGGATGATTTCGTAGCTCTCGTATTGCTGCAAATGCTGGTCGGTGATGATCGGGTCGCGTGTTTCCGTGCCGGCATAAATGCCGTCGAATAGTTTCGGCTCCCGGTCGAGGTCATAGCCGAGTCCCTGAAAATGCTCGTACCAATTCGGGAATTTGATGACCAGTTTGACCCTGGGGTTGACCGCGCGCGCCGGTTTGATGATCAGATTTTCCGCCGCGTCATCCATGAGCGCAAGCCGGAACTGTGTCCAACTGTTCGTTCCCTTGGCCGCGATATCGGAATCGGTCTTGGTGTTCACAAAAAAGAAATCATCTTGAATAATTTCGTCGAAATGCCGGGCCGCCAGTTCCGCGGCGTTCTGGATGAACTGCCGGTCCTGCGGATCGGTGTAGCAAAACGACTTGAACTGGCCGTTCCCGCCATCGGACAGCGCCATCCCGCCCGCCACGCGCACGCCGTGGTCGAGGAAGAATCTTTTGACCCGCTCCAACAATTCGTCACTGGCCAGGTTCCGGTCGCGCTGCACCTCGATATAGACCTTGTCCACCTTCAATTGGCCGCTGATCCGGTCCCAATCGTCCTGCAACTTTTGCGGATCTTCAAAACTTCGCACGACGCCCACCGGAATGTAGATGGCGACGTCGAAGTTGGTGTAATTGCCGGCCCGGCTGCAAAAGGCGGGCAGGGCGAGGGTGGCGAATAAGATGGATAATACTTTGGTATTCACAGGAATCAACGATGGGCGACGGTAGAAGAGGAACGCCCTGCGTGCACGCGCAAAAATTAGGGACAGATCGTTGAGGGCGCAGCCTATGGCTTTTTGCTCCCCTCTGCCTGTCGAGCGGAGAGGAGGGGAAAGCCATTTTGTGTAGCGGCGGTTTATGACCGCGGGAGGTGGGGCGGGCTGTCCCCAGCCTGCCGCGGCGCGATGAGGACATCGCGCCCTACCCGGATGGCGCCTCACAGAGCGCCGCTCCGGCAATTATGAGATTAACACTTTCACCTTGAACAATGCGGGTGGTGGATGAGAATTCCGCCAATGAGTTCACTGAAAGGCAAATGGGTTTTGATCACCGGCGCATCGTCCGGCTTCGGCGCCGCGGCGGCGCGGGCGTTTGGCGCCGAGGGCGCGAAGCTGTTGCTCGGCGCCCGACGGGTTGATCGATTAAAGCGGGTCGCGGCGGAATCCCGGAAGGCCGGGGCCGGAGAGGCGTTGTTTCATGAATTGGATGTTTCAAAAACGCCAAGTGTGGAAAAATTCATTTCGTGGGTCCGGGAAAAAATCGGTAATCGGCGATCGGCAACCGGCAGTTTGCACGTCTTGATCAACAATGCCGGCGGCGCGCACGGCCTGGATACGATTGTTGAAGGCAAGGACGCGGATTGGGAGGCGATGATTCAATCGAACGTGCTCGGCGTGTTGCGCATGACGCGCGCG
>JAJPJM010000169.1 GCA_021324235.1 Verrucomicrobiota bacterium | reverse complement strand
CTTGTTGACAAAGGTTTACAAAAAAGTAACATTGATGCATTCGGGTGGCAGTACGTTTCTTCAGCGGGGTTCCCCACCCCCACCTCCTTGGCGTCTGCCGCCCGAATTTTTATGAAGTCGCTTGACGCTTCCGATGGCATTTTCTAGCTTCGCCGTCCCCTTTTGTGGGGGTGTAGCTCAATTGGTTAGAGCGCTGCCCTGTCACGGCAGAGGTTACGGGTTCGAGCCCCGCCACTCCCGCCAGTCTTCGTTCGCAACGCCTGCGAAGAATGAAGATTGCCGCGCCAAGGCTGATGAAAGCGAAGGCCGGCTTCATACGCGACCGCCGGCGAACCACGACCCCGCAAGCCACAATCGAATGACGGTGACGAAGGTTTTCGTTCGTCACCCCAGTCCGGAGCTTGATAAACAACGGCCAGCCGCGCATGTTGGATTAAATTTGAATCATCCCAACCATTTTTCCCTGCGCTCGAGCTGGAAGTCCGGAAGGGCTTTGGTGACGGCGTTGATTTTTGGTCTGACGTTTATTGGCGTCTCGGACAGCCTGGCCCAGGCCCCGGCCAACGAACCGGGGGCGCCGGTAAAACGAGTGTTGATGATTTTCAACGAAAGCAAGGATGTGCCGGGAAACATCCTGCTGGAACAGGCCCTGCGGGCGGAAATGCAAAAGGTCCTCACCAACCGGATTGAGTTCCTGACGGAATATCTTGATGCCAGCCATTTCTCGGACAAGGAACATTTCCGCCTGTTCCAGGATTACCTCGGCAGAAAATACGCCGGACAAAAGCTTGATCTCATCATGGTATTCCCATCGAGGGACTACCGGCTGGCCACCGAACTGCCGGGCGCCTTGTTTCCGGACGTGCCGGTCGTCTTCGTCGCCGTCAACGAGATGGAGGTGCCGGAGGCCATCCGCAAGCTCGGGATCACCGGAATTGTGCAACGGTTTGACCTGCGCGGCACACTGGGTCTGATTTTGCGCCTGCAGCCGGACACACGCCGGGTCGTGGTGATCGGTGGCACATCGGACGTGGATCGCGCCACGCTGGATCGGATCGAAGAGGCCTCGCATGCCCTGGAAGGAATCGAGTTTGATTTCTGGACCAACCGCCCGGTGGCGGAGTTGCCGGGAGCCGTCAGGTCGCTGCCCGAAGGCACGGTGGTGTTGCTCAGCACGGTGATCAGCGATGTGAATGGACAGACTTTTTACATGTCACAGCTCGCCCAGATGCTGGCGCCCTCCGCCAGTGTGCCAGTCTATGTGTTGGGCGGCTGGGTGCTTGGCAGCGGAGCCGTGGGCGGATCGGTGGTGGATTCCGACGACCTCGGCACGAGGGCCGGGCAACTCGCCCTGCGGGTGCTCAACGGGGCCAAGCCCGAAGAGCTGCCCATTGAGGTGGCCACGAAGGGAACGCCGATGGTGGATTGGCGGGCGTTGCAACGCTGGCACATCAAGGAAAGCCGCGTGCCCGCCGGCGGGGTTGTTCGCTACCGGCCGCAGACCTTGTGGGATCTGCATAGGAATTTTATTCTTATTTCATCCTCGGTTCTTGTAGCGCAGGCGATCACCATCGCCGGACTTCTGGCCCAGCGAAGAAAGCGCCGCTGGGCCGAGGCGGAGATTCTGGCCCAGCGGATGGAACTGGCGCATGTGGCCCGCGTGTCAACGATGGGGCAACTGTCGTCGGCCTTGACTCATGAGTTGAACCAGCCGCTGGGTGCCATTTTACGAAACGCGGAGGCGGCGGAAATCATTCTTCAGCGGGGCCAGCCCAATTTGGAAGAAGTCCGGGCAATCCTGGCCGACATCCGCAGGGACGACAAACGGGCGGGAGATGTGATTGACCGGATGCGGACTTTATTCAAGCGGCGAAGCCTGGTATCGAGCCGTTTGGCTTTGCGCAATCTGGTGGAAGAAACCGTCGCCCTGGCGCGACCCGATGCGGAAGCGCGGCAAGTCAAAATGTCTGTGCAAATACCCCCGCTATCGCCCATGGTGTGGGGAGACCGGGTACAATTGCAGCAGGTGTTGTTGAACCTCATCTTGAATGCCATGGATGCGATGGACGCCGTTCCCAAGTCCCGGCGGTCGTTGGTGGTGCAGGTTAGAGAGGCGAAGGATGGACACCTGCGCGTGGCGGTCAGTGATTGCGGAACCGGCATTGCGCCGGAGGATGCCGCTCACGTCTTTGAACCTTTCTTTACCACGAAGCCCAACGGTATGGGCATGGGACTGGCCATTTCGCAGACCATCATCGAGGCTCATGGCGGAAAGATCCAGGTGGAAAGCAGCGGGCAGAACGGAACCACGTTCACCCTCACCCTGCCACAGATGAAACCTGAGAAGGCGAAGGCCGGTACCTTGGCAGCGACCCCTGATGGTTAGATTGAAGTCATGACGACCACACCTCCCACCCGATCCGGAACGGTTTTCATCGTGGATGACGATGCATCCTTCCTGCAATCGGTGTCCCGCTTGCTGCGCGCGGTTGGCTATACCGTGCAGGCTTTTGCCTCCGCGCAGGAATTTATGGACCAGTTCACCCCGGAAATGTCCGGCTGCGTCGTGGCCGATTTGCAGATGCCGGGGATGAACGGGTTGGAATTGCAGGAGGCGTTGAAACGCTCGGCCAATCCGTTGCCGGTCATTTTTCTGACGGGGCAGGGTGATATTCCAGTAACCGTGAGCGCCATGCGGAGCGGGGCGGAGGATTTTTTGACGAAACGCGCCCGCAAGGAAGAACTGCTGGCGGCGGTGGAACGGGCGTTTGAACGCAACGCCCAGGAGCGGCAACAACGCGAGCGGTTGCAGGGTTTGCGCCGTCGTTTCGATGAGCTTAGCCAGCGGGAACTGGAGGTCCTGGCGCACGTGGTGCAAGGTCGGATGAACAAACAAATCGCCGCCGACCTGAACATCAATGAACGCACCGTGAAATTGCATCGAACCAACATTACCAGAAAATTAGCCGTACAGTCGGTAGCCGAACTGACGCGCCTGGTGGATGAAGCCGGGCTGTTCAAGGAGTCGGGAGACAACCCGATCCACTGACCTGACTCAAATCAGACAAGTCAGCCAGCCTCACCGGCCGTGTCCTGATTTGAGCCGGTGGGGGTGCCGAATGAGGACACGACCGGTTTCACCAACAGCCTAGACCGGGAATATTCACTCTTTCCGGCCGCGGCAGGCCAATTTGACAATCTACCACCTACCCTTAGGGGCACTAATTAAGATTCGGGCATTTCGAGTGCTCAATTTATTCAATGCGGTTGCGGCAGGCAATCAAGTGAACAAAACTGAACTCATAAGTAACCCGCCTGCTGCGTCGTTCACACCGTATCGAGCAGAAAGAAAAGCAGTATGAAAATTAAAACCTCCCGTAAAGCGGGTTTCACCCTGGTG
>JAJPJM010000007.1 GCA_021324235.1 Verrucomicrobiota bacterium | reverse complement strand
TATCCTTCTTTACCTTCACGCAGATCGCCTATCTCGTGGATGTCCGCCGGGGCGTCGTCTGCGAGTACGACCTGGGGGATTTCCTGCTGTTCGTCACCTTCTTTCCGCACCTGATTGCGGGCCCGATTATTCATCATTCGGAAATGATGCCGCAGTTTGCCGAAACGCGGACCTATCATTTTCGCTGGAGCAATCTGGCCATTGGTCTGGGCTTGTTCTCCCTGGGTCTTTTCAAGAAGGTCGTCATCGCGGACGGCATGGGCGGTTACGCCAGCAAGGTGTTTGGCGCGGCGGCTGCCGGCAACGGTCTCCATCCGCAGGACGCGTGGGCGGGTGTGTTCGCCTACACGTTCCAGATCTATTTTGATTTTTCCGGTTATTCGGACATGGCGATCGCCCTGGCCCGGATGTTCGGCATCGTCCTGCCGCAAAATTTCAACTCACCCTACAAAGCGCTGAACATCAGTGATTTTTGGCGGCGGTGGCACATGACGCTTTCCCGTTTCCTGCGGGATTATCTCTACATCCCGCTTGGCGGAAACCGGCGCGGTGAATTCCGGCGCTATGTAAACCTGATGGTGACGATGGCCCTCGGCGGCCTGTGGCACGGGGCGGCCTGGACGTTTGTCCTTTGGGGGCTTTTCCATGGTGCCGGCCTGGCAATCCATCACGGCTGGCAGGCTTTCTGGTCGAAATACTGGCCGGTCCGACCAACCTGGTGGCCGGCCGGGCTGTCCACGTGGAGCAGCCGGGCCTTGACCCTGCTTTTTGTCATGGTGGGCTGGACTTTGTTTCGTTCGGCGGATGTGCCGACCGCGCGGCATGTGCTGGCAGCCATGTTCGGTCTTGGCCCGGGACCGGTCATGGGCAGTCCGCTCCTGGTGAAGGCGAAAACCTGGTGGTGGCTCGGAGCCCTGCTGGCATTCGTGTGGTGCTTGCCCAACACCGTGGAGATCATGGGCCGGCATACCCGGCTACCTGCGCCGACGGGTGGCGGTCCTTCCGCTCCGCGGACTTGGTTGCGATGGGAGATCAGCCCCCGGTGGGCGTGTCTCGCGGGACTGTTGCTGGCGTTGTCCGTATTGGGCCTCTCCCGCGCCGGCGAATTCCTCTACTACAATTTTTGAGATGAACCGAACCGCCCGCCGTTTTGTGTTGCTGGCCCTGGGTCTGACCCTTGGCCTGGCCGGCGGGGTGGCTCTGCTGAATCTCATCATCGATCCCTTCAACCGCTATGGCCTCAATCGCCTTGGGGTTTATATCTCGGCGGAACGGGAGTGCAAGTCCACCTATGTCCAACGGTTTCCCCATGACGCATTGCTGGTCGGCAACAGTCGCGAAACCCGGATTCCACCCGCACAATTGGAGGGTTATCAATTTTTCAACGGGGCCTTTTCCGGCGCGACACCCGAGGAAATCTATTTCTTTGTGCAACATTTCGCCCGAGCCCAGCGGCTGGTCGTCCTCGCCGTGGATGTCGGCGAGCAGGACCCGACGGAACGCCACGGGGACATCTTTGCTCCCAAGGGTCTGACCTCGGCCCTCGATAACCTGCTCAACCTGCAGACAACCGAGTATTCGATCCGGACCATCTCCGAATCATTGTCAAAACATCCCCAGCCGATCGGGCTGGACGGCCGGTTGCCCGTCGGTAACTCCATGCAGGACGCGGATCGGGATGATCCCGAACAGGAGGCTTACCGGATCAAGGCCATGCAGCAGATGTGGGATGGATACCACTGTCCGCCGTTGGCGCAGATGTCATTCTTCGTCAAGATCAGCGAATGTCTGCGACAGCGCGGCATTCCTTGCGTGGTGGTGATTCCGCCGACCCAGGAGGCTGTGGCACAATCAGCGCAGAGTGGGCCTGCGGCGGAGGAGGTGGCGGCGTGGAAACGACAACTGGGCACGATTTTTCCCCATGTGCTCGACCTTTCCTTCAGCTCCTACGATGCCGCCACCAACTTCTATCGGGCCGATCCGATGCATTTCCGGCCCGACGTCGGCGTTCGCTTCATGAACGCGGACGTCCTGCCTTTTGCCACCCAGGCCCTGCGCGAGATACCTCCGCCGGCGACCGCGCCGTGAGCGCTGACCATTGCCCGCATCTTTGGTTGAGTTGGAATCGATTTTTACTACATTCTCGGGTCTGATTTTGCCTATGAAACAAACGGTCGCTTTTATTTCAGCCTGGCTGGTTTTTACGGGATTGGTTCACGCCGCCAATCCGGCAATGCCAACGATTCCGACAAATATTTTCAACGTCACGAGTTACGGCGCCATCGGCGACGGGGTGAAGGACAACACGACCAACATTCAAAACACCATCAATGCCGCCGGCGCGGCGGGCGGTGGCATCGTCGAGATTCCGGCGGGCACTTTTTTGAGCGGTCCCATCACCTTGCTGAGCCGCATCGATCTGCGGGTGGACGCCAACGCGATGCTGCAGATGCTGCCTTTGGGAACTTATCCCGGCGGCACCACAAATGCGCCGACGTTCATCGGCTGCAACGGGGTTCATGACCTGGAAATCAGCGGTTGGGGCCGGATTGACGGTCAGGGCGCCGCCTGGTGGCGGGCGTTACGCGCGAACCGCAAAATGTACCGGCCCATGATGCTCAATCTGTATTCCTGCAACCGCCTGTTCATCCACGACCTCACGTTTCAGAACCCGCCCGACCACCATTGCGGCCTGCGCAACAATGGCGGCAACATCACCATCAGCAATCTGACCGTGAACACGGTTTCACCGTCGCCCAATACCGACGGGCTGAATCTCGTCGGCACCAACAGCATCATTGAGAATTGCCACATCAGCGACGGCGACGACAACATCGCCCTGGGCGCCACCGGCCCGATCAACGACCTGCTCATCACCAATTGCGTTTTTGGTTCCGGCCACGGTGTGTCCATCGGCAGCAGCACGCGCGACGGGGTGTCGAATCTCGTGGTGGC
>JAJPJM010000154.1 GCA_021324235.1 Verrucomicrobiota bacterium | reverse complement strand
GTCAGGTAGCAACAAATCGTCCGCATCCAGGAACACGATGTATTCGCCGGTGGCGCGGCGTAACCCGAGGCGTTTGCCCTCCTCCATGTTTTTACCGTCATCATCAAGGACAATCGCGTCATAGGCCCTGGCAATTTCGCGTGTGCGATCCGTTGAGCGCGCATCCGCCAGCACAATTTCGTACCGTTCACGGGGGTATCCCTGACGGGCGATGGACGCCAGGCAATTATCCAGCAAGGCTTCCGCATTCAGCGTTGGCAGAATGAAGCTGACACGTGGCCAAGGTGACGCCGGGTTCTCAATTGCCTGCATGGGAGGAACGTAGCCAAAACACCGCCGATTTCAAAGGACATTGCCGCTAAAGGCTCAAATCATCCAGCTTAAATGCCGGCGCTGCCCGCAATCGGGCGTTCGCGGCTTCAACATTCCGGATGTAAATAATATTCTGGTGGGGGACGTTGTCGGCGGGAGACAGATGACGGGCAAAAGGCTGATAGTGACATGGCACAAAGCCGCACTGCTGGATTTCCTGATGCAATGGGGTCTCGTTGAAGCCGTAACGTGCTCCGATGTTGTTTCGCTCAATAATAATCGCCTGCAACCCGGAATGTCTCAGGGTTTGGCTGGCTCCGGCAAAGACTTCCGTTTCAAAGCCCTCCACGTCCACCTTTAACAAATCAGGCGGAGTTCCCGCCAGCTGCTTGTCGAGCGTCGTCATTTGCACTGTCACCGACTTATCCGCGGCTGCGCCCGTCGCCACATGATTTTCGGTCCCGAAGCCGACGCTGAATTGTACGGTGCCTTCCTCCCGTCCCACGGCCGCATGGACCGCCCGGGCATGTTCTCCCAGCCCGTTCAGCCGGATGTTCCGCGCCAGCATTTCAAAAGTGTCCGGGCTGGGTTCAAAGGCGATGGTCCGCGCGCCGGCGACGCCGGTCGCCAAAATGGTGAAGGCGCCCACATTTGCACCCACATCCACAAAGATGCGACCGGGCTGTAAAAAATGCGCCACAAAGGACATTTCTTCAAATTCACACAACCGGGGTGCGATATAATGGGCCGCTCCCTTCATTTTAGGGGAAACCAGCAGGTGAGTGTGGTTGGGGAATTCGACGCAAATGTCTCCCGGAACCAGGCGCGCCGCGACTTGAATAAAGCCGTATTCCATCACCGCCTTGAATTTCCGTCGGCGATTCAGGGGGTGTTTGGCGGTTGCGCGCAGTGCGCCTGTAATTTTCGCAATCGGGTTCATGAAAAAGCGCCCGGTCACATTGTAACAATCAAAATGTCATGGCAATCGGAATTTTCCAAACTGGGCAGGCGAGCATGGCTTTAACCGTGGAGGCGACCGGGCGAATCAGCCTGGGGCGGCCGGTTTGTGCCGGAGCATGGTGACGACCCAGAAAAAAAACAACACGCCGAACGCGATGCCGGCAGCAACCGGCATGGTCTGCAACAAACTGGCGGGAGATTGCCCGCGCGCGAGCAGGATCAACCAGTAACCCAGGCCGAGCGCGCCATAAAAGAGTGAAATTTTTGACCAGCGACTGGCGAGTGCCCAAATCGCAAGCGCTTGGAGCATGCCGACAAAGACCATTGTAACGGCGAGGCGGGCGATCATCGCTTCGGCGGCCGGCGACGATTTGCCCAGGATGAGTTTCACGCAAAAATCAGGCATTATAAACAGCGCCACCGCGCCGGCGATCAGGCCGAGGAGGTATAGCCCAAGCAGTTTCAGTTGATCTCCGACGATGTTGCCCGTGCGTGTGCTGGAGCGGGAGGTGAACAGTACCGTGAGCAGGGGCGCCACCGCAATCGGTAATGCGATCGCCAGCCGCTCGGCGCAGTTGTAAGCATCGTTTTCCCCGCCGGAAAAGAACTTTTTGGCGACCAGCAAATCGCCTTGCAGGAAGAAATATCCACCGCCGACGCACGCCGCGCTGGCGATGAGGTAATAAACGAATTCAGGATTCCAGGGGGAGATTGCTTCACCGTGTACGACCATGTCCTTTTTCCAAAAAAGCAGGGCCAGGTAGGCCAGCAGCGCGAAGGCCGAGGCCAGCACGGCGGTTTCCGGCGACGGCCATTTCAGCGTAACGAACCAGCCAAAAAAAACCCGCAACAACATCGCGAACAGCCCGATGAACGCGAGCCGTTTGAACCAGGCGAATCCCTGGCATAATGCGCCGGCCAGGGAAGCCCACAAACTCAACAACGTGCAAACCAGGGTGGCCAGCATGAGCGTCGGGCTGTAATGGAAAAAAATGCTCAACGGTTTAATGACCATCACCGCCACGGCCGATCCGGCGAGGGTCAGGCGGAACAAAAATTTCCGGCAGCCTGCCAGCAACCCCTGTAATCGCGCGCTGTCGCCGCGGGCGTTAAAGTGGGCAATATAATGCGCGACGGCAAACGTGGCGATGCTGGACACCAGGCTCAGCAGCGGCAGGAGGGCATTAAGCGCGCTGTTCGCGTTGCCGTATTGGCCCTGCTCCTTCAAATGTCGCGCCATTACACCTTGAAACGCCATGTTGCCCAGGCCGGTGACAAAGCTGATGGCGGTAAAAACAATGCCGCTCCGCAGCAGGCTCCGGGCGCGGGAGCCCGGGGGCGCGTCGTCCGCTGAGTCAGGGCGATTCATAAGGATATTCTCAATTATGGAACTTCCGTCATTCGGAAAATCAGTCCGAGGACGCGGCGGATGTTAGTGGGCCGCTTTGATTTTGTCCATCGGCGTGCCCGCCATTCCGGCAGGAATTTCTGGTGGTGAGGGAGGGAAACAACTAGACTCCGGTTTCCAGATGAAAGTCGTTTTTATCACCGGTGCGGCCGGTTTCATTGGGAGCAACCTTGCGGATCGGCTCTTGAGTGACGGCAAGACCGTTGTCGGTTGGGACAATTTTTCCACCGGCCAAAAAAAATTTCTCGCCGCCGCCGCCGGGAATCCGCGGTTCAAGCTGGTCGAAGGCGACAATCTTGATCTGCCGGCACTGACGAAGGCCATGGCCGGGTGTGACAGTGTGTTTCACCTGGCCGCCAATGCCGATGTTCGGTTCGGGCTCGAACATCCGTCCAAGGACTTGCACCAAAATACCGTCGCCACTTTTAATGTGCTCGAGGCCATGCGGGCCAATGGGATCAAACGTATTGCCTTCAGTTCCACCGGCAGCGTTTATGGCGAGGCGGAAGTGGTTCCCACGCCCGAGAACGCGCCGTTTCCCGTGCAAACTTCGCTCTACGCCGCCTCCAAAGTAGCCGGTGAGTGCCTGATCCAATCCTATTGTGAAGGCTTCGGTTTTGAGGGCTACCTCTTTCGATTCGTCTCGATTTTGGGGGAACGTTACACCCATGGACACGTCTTCGATTTTTACCGCCAGCTGCTCGAACATCCCGACCGCTTGAAGGTTCTGGGCGATGGAACTCAACGCAAATCATACCTGTACATCGGCGATTGCCTGGACGCCATGTTGCGGGTGATGCAGATGCAGACCGCGCTGAAGGCCAAACACCGTGTCGAAATTTATAATCTCGGTGCCGACGAATACGTCCGGGTCAACGATTCCATCCGCTTTATTTGTCAGGCGCTTGATCTCAATCCCCAGCTCGAATATTCCGGTGGCAACAAGGGCTGGGTGGGCGACAATCCGTTCATTTTCCTCGACACCAAAAAAATCCGCGCCACCGGCTGGAACAACACACTCTCCATTCAACAAGGCCTCATTCGTACGCTGGAATGGCTGCGACAAAACCGGTGGGTGTATGAGCAGCGAACCTAGTGGCGGATGAAACTGGCGCTCTCCATTTTGTGCGAGAATCCCCGTCGCAAAACCGGCCTCACGACCGCGTACCACGAATTTGTCGGCAGATCGTTAAAACTTTTCAAGGAACTTTCCTGGGTCGTGTTTGTCGGGCCAAACCAGGACTGGCACATCTCCGACCCGCGCGTGGAAGTGGTGCGGGATTTCCCCGCCAACGATCGCCTGTACCCGCGACTGCTGGCCGACCATCTCCGGGTGCCGCCGGAAGCCCGTGCCCGGGGCGCTGATCTGCTGATTACCACCGGCTTTGTTCCGTTGCGCAGGAGTCTGCCGGTCGTGATGAACGTTTTTTCATTGCAACATCTCGACCGTAAAAATCGCGTGGGGCTTTTCCGCGAGTTGTATCGCGGTTGGGTTACCCGCAGTTGGCCCAAGGCAGATCTGGTTATTACCAATTCCCAATTCGCCGTCTCGCAAATTCTGGGTCTTTTCCCGGAATTGCGCGATCGCCTCGTGCAGTCCTACGAAGGATTGCAACATGAAGAGTTTAACACCGTCACGGAACCCGGTGAAGCCGCGCGCTTGAAAATGGAGTTGGGGCTCGATCCGGATTACTTCCTTTGGGTGTCCAATTTTTATCCCTACAAGCAGGCCGATTTGCTGTTGACCGGGTATGGGCAACTTGACACCCATTTTCGAAAAAAGCATCCTCTGGTGATGGTTGGTGGAGAATGGGACGGCTATCGGGTAAAAGCCCAGCAGCAGGCCGACGCCCTGGGTCTGGGGAAGGACGTAAAGTTTTTTGGTTGGGTTGGCGACAAACTCCTGGCGCCTCTTTATCGGCATGCGATGGCACACGTCATGCCCAGCCGGGAAGAAACTTTTGGGCGGACGGTGATTGAATCAATGGCCTGTGGCACTCCGGTCGTCGTGAACGACATTCCGATTATGCACGAGGTCACGGCCAACCAGGCGGTCATCGTCAACTTCAATGATACCGCTGCCGTAACCGGCGCACTTGTCCGGATTGCCCAGGATGATGCGTTGCGGGCAAAATTGCGGGCCGGCGGGCTCGCACGGGCGCAGGATTTCACGTTTGAGAAATTTACCGGCGAGCGCATTGCGGCGATAAAACGGCTCATGTCCGCGTGGCGGGCAGGGCACGCTTTCAAAGTGTAGCCGTTTCCCGATCCTTTATTTGTATTCATGAAGATTGTTATCACCGGCACGAGCGGAAGCATCGGCCACTATCTGGCAAGGCATTTTGGCCTTGCCGGCCACGAAATCTGGGGGTTGGCCATCTCCCCGCAAAAGCGGTTCCAACAGGAGTGCGAAGCGCAGGGCATTTCATTCCGTTATTCACAGGCGAACATCGCCGAGTGGCCACAAGTATCAGGCTTCAGCCGCGAAGTCGCCGCGGCCTGGTCGCAACTGGATGTCCTGATCTGCTGCGCCGGTGTGCAAGGGCCTCTCGGACCGGGCATGTCGGCGGATCCGCTTGCCTGGAGCACTAACGTTCGTACCAATCTCGACGGAACCTACTACACCATCCGTGCCTTTCATGAATTGTTGCTGCGCCACGCGATTCCTCGCGCCAGAATATTATGCCTTTCGGGTGGGGGCTCGACGTCCCCGCGCGTCAATTTTACCCCCTACGCCGCCGCGAAGACTGGACTGGTCCGTCTGGTCGAAACCCTCGCCCTGGAGTGGTCTGACAGTACAATCGACATCAATGCGATCGCGCCCGGAGCCATCAACACGCGTATGACCGAAGAGGTGCTCCATTCCGGTCCCTCGGTCGTTGGCGAAAAAGAGTTTGCGGTTGCAACCCGGCAAAAACGGGAGGGTGGAGCTTCGCTCGCCCGCGTTGCCAGCATGTTTGAGCTGCTGATTTCCGAGGCCGGCGACAACATTTCCGGGCGCCTCATCAGCACCCCGTGGGATCCCTGGGAGACACTTTCACAGCACCGAAAAGAATTGGCTGAGACCGACATCTTTACGCTTCGCCGCATCGTGCCCCAGGACCGCGGGAGGAACTGGGCAGTGACGACCGATGCAAACCGGGAGGCGACTTCGACCGCCCCGGCTAAACTGAACATCGCCGTTCTTGCCTCTGGCATCTCGGCACCGTTACGGCCGCGTGTTGTGCGCGGCATTTCAGCGTCGTCGGGCTGGAGTTCGATTCGACGGTGGTGGCCAATCTCAAGCTCGGCCGGGCGCCGTTGTCCGAGCCGGGGCTGGATGACCTCATTTCCGCTGGTCTGGCTGCAAAGCGGCTGGATTTCACAACCGATCTCGCAACCGCGTGCAGCCATGCCGACGTCCTCTGGCTTTGCTATGACACGCCGGTTAATGAGAACGACGAATCGGATGTGGAATCTGTTCTGGCCCATCTGCGGCGCGCCCTGCCGCATTTGCCGAAGGACACGCTGGTTTTAATCTCCGCGCAATTGCCCGTCGGCACTTGCCGCCGGCTGGAGTTGGAATATCCGCAACTCCATTTCGCCTGTTCCCCGGAGAATCTTCGGCTGGGCAAGGCGCTGGCTTCGTTCGAGAGGGCCGAACGCGTCGTCGTGGGCGTTCGCAATGACGCGAAAAGAGCGTTGCTCGAAAAACTGTTCGCACCGTTTACGCCGCAGGTGATTTTCATGCGCACCGAATCGGCGGAGATGGTGAAGCACGCGCTTAATTCATTTCTCGCGCTGTCCATCACGTTCATCAACGAAATCGCACGGCTCTGCGAACGCGTGGGCGCGGACGCGAAGGAGGTTTCGATTGGGCTGAAGAGCGACCCGCGCATCGGGCCCAATGCGTATCTCAGTCCGGGCGGACCTTTCGCGGGCGGCACCCTGGCGCGCGACGTGGTCACGCTTGCCCGGCTGGGTGCCGCTGAAGGGGAAACGCTCGCCGTTATTCCCGCCATCAAACAGAGCAACGATCTGCATCGCGGCTGGGCCTTTCAACGGTTGCAGTCGCGTTTCGGCAGCGTGCGTGGCAAAACCATTGCCGTGCTGGGCCTGGTCTATACGCCCAACACCGACACGCTCCGGCGCAGCGCCGCGGTGGAATTATGCAACCGGTTGCTGACGGCGGGTGCGGCGGTTCGCGCGTTTGATCCGGCGATCCAACAACTGCCCGCCGAACTCTCCGCCGTTTCACTGGCGCCAAACGCGGGCGACGCCCTGAGCGGCGCGGACGCCGCCGTGGTTTGTACCGGCTGGCCGCAGTTCCGCACGCTGGATTGGCCGGCCATTCTGCCGGGTATGCGCGGGCGGGTTGTCGTGGACGCAAACCGTTTTCTGGAAAAGGAATTGAAAGACCTGCCCGGTGTCGAGCATCTTTCCGTCGGTCGTACCCAATGAAACTTAAAGGCATTAATTCGCTCATCACCGGCGGCAGCCAGGGGTTGGGAAAGGAAATCGCGACCTATTTTCTACGCGAAGGGGCCAACGTCGTCCTTTGTGCGCGCACCGAAAAGGATTTGTTCGCCACGCGCGATGAACTGGCAGGACAATTTCCGTCGCAAAAGGTTTTCGCCAAACCCTGTGATGTTGCCAGCGAACCGCAGGTGAACGACCTCGTCGCCTTCGCGCTGCGTGAACTTGGTTCGCTTCAAGTGCTCGTGCTCAATGCCGGCGTCTATGGTCCGATGGGGGCGATGGAATCCGTTCCGCTCGAAGAGTGGCGGCGGGCGTTGGACATCAATCTCTACGGCGTGTTGTTTCCCTGTCGCGCGTTGATTCCGCATTTCAAAGAGGCCGGGCACGGCAAAATCATCGTTCTCAGCGGGGGGGGGGCGACGAGTCCATTACCGAACATCAGTGCCTATGCCGCCTCCAAGGCAGCCGTGGTGCGCTTGATGGAAACGTTGGCGGAGGAATTGAGGGCGTATCACGTGGATGTGAATGCCATCGCTCCCGGTGCCCTGGCCACGCGATTGGTGGATGAGGTCCTGGCCGCCGGCCCGGAAAAAGTCGGCCCGGCTTTTTACAAAAAGAACCAGCAGTGGAAGGCGACCGGTGCGACGCCGCTTTCGCTCGGAGCAGGCGCGGCGGTTTATCTGGCCAGCGCACAAAGCGACGGTATCACCGGCAAGCTTGTCAGCGCGCAATGGGATCCGTGGGAACGATTGCATGAGTTCAAAAACGACCTGGCCGGCGACATCTACACGCTGCGCCGAATCGTGCCCGGGGACCGCGGGAAAACCTGGGGAGGCAAATGAAGTACGCCATCATTGGGTGCGGGTTGATCGGAAAGAAGCGTCTGGCCGGCTTGCCGGCCGGTTCGGAACTCGCCGTGGCGTGCGATACAAACCTGGCCCGGGCCGAAGAATTGATGAAGGCGGCCAAAACCGGTCGCGCGGTTTCCGACTACAAACAAGCCGTGGCCGATTCCCGGGTGGACGTGGTGATTGTAGCCACCATCAACTCTGAGCTGGCTGACGTTTCCGCCGCCGCGATTCGCGCCGGCAAACCTGTGCTCGTGGAAAAACCGGCGGGTATCTCGGTTCGACAAGTCGACGAATTAATTGCCCTGGCGGACCAGCACGGCGTTTGTGTCCGCGTCGGATTCAATCATCGGTATCATCCCGCCCTGCTCCAGGCGCGGGAGATTTTGTCGTCCGGAGCGATGGGCGATTTGATGTTTCTTCGGGCGCGTTATGGTCATGGCGGGCGCGTCGGTTACGACCAGGAATGGCGTGCCGACCCGAAACTTTCCGGCGGCGGTGAGTTGATCGACCAGGGAATTCATCTGATTGATCTGGCGGGCTGGTTTCTTGGCGAGTTCAGGACGATTGAAGGCCATGCGACCACCTGTTTTTGGAAAATGCCGGTGGATGACAATGCGTTTTTGAGCCTGCGTACGGCCAAAGGCCAGACGGCGTGGCTGCACGTCAGTTGCACAGAATGGAAGAACCTTTTCTCGTTTGAGATTTACGGGCGCAACGCGAAGCTCCAGATTGACGGGCTCGGCGGCAGTTACGGCGTTGAGAAGCTTTATCATTATCAGATGAAACCGGAAATGGGCCCGCCCGATACCAGGGTGTATGAATTTCCCGGCCCCGATGAATCATGGCGAAGAGAGTTGAACGAATTTGAAAAAGACATCCAGATGAAGCGAAAACCGGCTGCGGGGTTGAAGGAGGCGAAGGCCGCGCTTCACGTTGTCGAAGAAATCTACCGGCGGAGCGGGTTTAACTTTGACTCCACGCCGCCAAAGCACTAAATCCCAGTTTCAAGAAACCCGGACGCAGACCCGAATTTAACATGATTATCGCGCGCTCTCCCCTTCGCGTCACCCTCGGTGGCGGCGGCACGGATTTGCCGTCGTATTACGAAAAGTTTGGCGGCTTTCTCATTGCCGCGGCCATCGACAAATACGTTTACATCACGGTGCATGAAACATTCGTGTCTGATCTCATCGTCAAATATTCCGAATTGGAGCGGGTGCCGGATGCGACGCATTTGAAACACCCGATCTTCCGCGAGGCATTCGCGCTGACGGGGATTGACGGGCACTCGCTGGAATTGACTTCAATGGCGGACATTCCGGCCGGCACCGGTCTGGGGTCATCGAGCAGTTTTACCATTGCGCTGCTCAAAGCGCTCCACGCTCACAAAAAAAATCTGGTCCACCCCGCTGAACTGGCCGCGCAGGCGTGTGATATTGAACTCAACCGTTTGAAGGAACCCATCGGCAAGCAGGACCAATACATCGCCGCCTACGGCGGCCTGACCTGTTTCAAATTCCTGCCGGATGGCAGGGTTGAGGCGTGGCCGTTGAAACTTTCCGGTGAAACTCGCGACAACCTCGAGGATAACCTGCTCCTGTTTTTCACCGGTTATTCGCGGTCGGCCTCAACCATTTTGAAGGAACAGGACCAGAAGTCGAAATCGTCCGACGCCGCGATGATCGAAAATTTGCATTTCGTCAAGGACCTGGGATTGCAAAGTCAACGTGCCCTGGAGGCGGGCGATTTGCGCGAATTCGCGCGGCTGATGGATGTGCACTGGCAGCGTAAAAAACAGCGCAGCGGCGGCATGAGCAATCCGAAAATCAACGAGTGGTATGACCGGGCCATGGCCAGCGGCGCGCTCGGCGGCAAGCTCATCGGCGCCGGCGGCGGCGGATTTCTGATGTTTTACGCCGAGGACAAAATCAAATTGCGGCACGCCATGCAGGAGGCGGGCCTTAAGGAGGTCCGGTTCCGTTTTGATTTTGAAGGGACCAAGTTGCTGATCTCGTGAGCGCGCCGATCGAAATTCCCGTTGCGATTCTGGCGGGCGGACTCGCGACCCGGCTGCGGCCGATTACGGAAAAAATCCCCAAATCCCTGGTGCCGGTGGCCGGGAAGCCCTTTCTGGCGCACCAACTTGAACTGTTGCGCTCGCGCGGCATCCGCCGCGTGGTGTTGTGCGTGGGCCATCTGGGTGAAATGATTCAGCGTGATTTCAGCGACGGTTCGGCGTTTGGCGTGCGGCTGGAATATTCGTTCGATGGCTCCCAATTGCTCGGCACGGGCGGCGCCATTAAACGCGCGTTGCCTTTGCTCGGTGACGAATTTTTTGTGCTTTACGGCGATTCTTATTTGCCGGCGGATTACGTGTCCGTGGCGGATTTTTTCCGGCGCCGCGGCAAACCCGGTTGCATGACGGTCTATCACAATCAAGGGCGTTACGACACGAGCAACGTTGTTTTCCGCGACGGCGAAATCGTGGTTTACGACAAGCGAAACCGCCGGCCGGAAATGCACTATATTGATTATGGTTTGAGCCTGTTCAAAATGCCGGTTTTCGACTCGTATGTGTCGGATTCGCCGTTCGATCTGGCCGAAGTCATGGGCAAACTGGTTCGTGAAAAGCAACTCGCCGGCTACGAAGTGCACGAGCGCTTTTACGAAATGGGTTCGCCTGCAGGCTTGGCGGAACTGGAATCACTGTTACAATCCAAATCACCATGAGCTTTACCCAACAATTTCTCGCTGAAGTCCAGCAGGTTGTCGCCCAACTGAACGCCGATGCGATTGAAAAGGCCGCCGATGAACTGGCGCGCGTGCGCGAGCGCGGCGGGCGTTTGTTCATCCTTGGCGTCGGCGGCAGCGCGGGCAATGCCGGGCATGCCGTGAATGATTTCCGCAAGATCTGCGGGTTTGAGGCTTATGCGCCGACGGACAATGTTTCCGAATTGACCGCGCGCACCAACGATGACGGCTGGGCGACAATTTTTGCCGAATGGCTCAAAGGCAGCCGTTTGAACGCCAAGGACGGTTTGATGATTTTTTCCGTGGGCGGCGGCAATCTGGAGAAAAACGTCAGCCCGAATCTCGTTAGCGCCATTCAGCTCGCAAAAAAAACCGGCGCTTCTGTCGTCGGTATCGTCGGGCGCGACGGAGGGTTCACCGCCCGGGAAGCCACGGCTTGCGTAATTGTGCCCACGGTGAATCCAACTCACGTCACACCGCACAGTGAAGCATTTCAGGCGGTCATCTGGCATTTGCTCGTTTCCCATCCCAAACTCAAGGTTGCCCAAACCAAGTGGGAATCAACGAAGTAAAACCCGAAATGATCCGGGCCGTCTTTCTCGACCGCGATGGTGTCATCAATCGACCCCGGGAGCGTGACCAATTGCCGTATGCGCCGACCCGCCTGGACGAGTTTGAAATTTTCCCTGAAGTGCCGGAGGCCTGCCGGCGCTTGAAACAGGCCGGTTTTTTACTCATCGTCGCCACCAACCAGCCGGACGTTGGCCGCGGCACTTTGAAACGGGAGGTGGTTGAAACCATTCATGCTGAAATGTGCCGGCGGCTGCCGCTGGACCGGGTGGAAGTATGTTATCATCCGGGCAACGGCCTGTCAGATTGTGATTGCCGCAAGCCGAAACCAGGCATGCTGTTGCGCGCCGCGCGCGAACTGGGCATCGATCTCGCGCAAAGCTGGATGGTCGGCGACCGCTGGCGGGACGTCGATTGCGGCCACGCGGCCGGCTGCCGGACGATTTTCATCGACCGTGGTTACGCCGAAGAACTGAAACACCAACCCGACTTTCGGGCGGGAAATCTGGGGGCGGCGGCGGAAATTATCCTGGCCGGCGCGAAATAAGTTGAAGATTGGCAAGGTTGTCTTATCTTGTAGGCCGCATGAAAAATCTAGCCAGCCTCAAAGTAAAAATTTTTGCCGACGGCGCCGACAAAGCCGGGATGCTCCAGTTGAATACAAACCCGCTCGTCAAGGGTATGACCACCAACCCTTCGCTGATGCGCAAGGCCGGAGTGCATGACTACGAGGCGTTCGCGCGGGACATCCTGAAAAGCATCACCGAAAAGCCGATTTCGTTCGAGGTCTTCTCCGACGATTTTCCGGAAATGCGGCGGCAGGCGATGAAAATCAAGGACTGGGGAAAAAATGTCTATGTCAAGATTCCCATCACCAACACGCGCGGCGAATCTTCCCTGCCGCTGGTGCGTGAGCTGGCTCGCGAAGGCGTGAAGCTCAATATCACCGCCATTTTTACCGAGGAACAGGTGACCGGGGTTGCCCAGGCGCTCAATCCCAAAGTGCCCGCCGTGGTGTCCGTGTTTGCCGGCCGTATTGCCGACACCGGGTTGGATCCGATGCCGCACATGCGCGCCGTGAATAAGATTCTGGCCGGCCTGCCCGAGGCCGAATTGCTCTGGGCCAGCGTTCGTGAAGTGTTGAACATTTTTCAGGCGGAGGAATGCGGCTGCAAAATCGTGACCGTGCCGCATGATATCCTGAACAAGGCGATGAAACTGGTGGGAATCGGCCTGCCGGAAATGTCGCTGGACACCGTGAAAACCTTTGCCGTGGACGCGAAAGCGGCGGGATTTTCGCTCTAACGCCGGACTACCGCGGTCGGACGGCCTGGGCTTCCAGCCAGTCACAAACCATCGGCGTGACTTTGTCCCACTGAAGGGTCTTCGCCCGGTTCCAGGCGTTCAGGCGAAGGCGTTCATATTTTTCGGGTGTTCGCATGATTGCCGAAATGGCATCGACGACGGACTCCGGTGTTTCCTGGTCCGTAACAAGACCGGTTTCATCATGTACGGTTGAACTCACCAGTCCGCCGACCGGATAAACCACCGCCGGTGTGCCCATGGCGTTGGCTTCAATGACGTTCAATCCCCAGCCTTCGCGGAGGGAGGTATGAATCAGGAAATGCGCCTGCTGAAGCCGCTGATTTTTCTCCGCTTCACCGATCAAACCTGTGAATTCAACGTGCGCATCGAGGCCCCTTTTCTCTACGAGCTGCTTCAACTGTGTTTCCACCTCACCCGTGCCGGCGATGACCAGATGAACATCCCTTTGCCGCCGGAGCATGTCGACAGCCCGGATAACGTGGTCGATTCGTTTATTGGGCGCCAGGCGCGAAACGGTCATCAGCCGCAGCGGCGATTGAAGCGGTTTGGGTTCCAGGAGGGTTAACGGTTGGGTATCCACGCCATTGGGGAAGACGTGAATTTCCCTGACGCCATGGTGTTCGAGAATCCGCCGCGTACATTCGGAAGGCGTCCAGAACGGCACGTTGCGATAGCCCCAATGCGTCCAGCATTCCTGCCAGCGTCCCATGGTGCTGATCGGCCAGGGATAAAATGCATTCCAGATCGGTCCCAAAACTTCGTGGATATAGGCTACACAACGGGTCTGGCTCCACCAGGGCGCATACCAGGGAATCCCATGATGCTGGTCAATCACCAGATCAAAGCGCGGTTGATGGCGATACCACTGAATCGCTTTGATGACTGCCGAACCTTTGCCACCACCGCGAACAATCTTGATGCGTTCGACAATATCATCACGGCGTCCGCCCGGGAAATCACAGGTAAACCAATATACTTCGTGCCCGCGCTGCACCAGCCCCCTCAGGTAGGCCAGGCTGACCCGCTCCGCCCCGCCGGAGATTGGATTTAGCGGGTCACGCCAGTTGAGCATCAGAAAACGCATCTCGGGTGAAAATCCGGTTTTTACAATTGCGAAATTTTTTCCAGCAACGCCGTCGTGGATTTTCCGGCCACCAGCGGAATAATCATGATTTTTCCGCCGATGGATTCAACGGTTCGGCGCTCGTCCTGATTCAGCGTGTCCAGGGTGTAATCACCGCCCTTGACATAAACGTCCGGCCGGGCCGCTGCCAGAAATTTCACCGCCGTCGTTTCCGTAAAAATGCAAACGCCCTCCACGCTTGCCAATGCCGCCAAAACGGCGGCGCGGTCTGCTTCCGAATTCACCGGCCGGCCGGGCCCTTTCAACTGCCGTGCCGCCTGGTCGCCGTTGACGCCAACCAAAAGCGCGTCGCCCAGCTGGCGCGCGGATTCGAGATAGGTCACGTGTCCCAGATGCAGAATGTCGAAGCAACCGTTGGTGACGACGAGCTTTTTGCCCGTGGCACGAAACGACTCGCGCCAGGCCGGCAATTGGTCCCACGCGATGATTTTGTCGCGGAAATGCACGCCGCAATTTTTGTCCACCCGGCGCCGCTTGGCAACGCCCATATTACTTTTTTCGAGCCAGCCGGTTTCCCAATTCCCTTGCCGTTTGACGTAAAGCCGGTGCGGTATTCTTCAAGGCCTCGTCCAGGTCAATGGACGCAGGGCTGATGGCCAATAGCTGAACGAAATACTGTCGCAAGGGCGCTTCCGCTGCCGGCGACACCCTGCCGGCGACGCCAATGACCGGGATATTTTTCTTCAGCGCTCTCAGCGCTACGCCCCATGGCCCCTTGCCTCGCAAGGTTTGTTCATCCATGCAGCCCTCACCGGTGATGACGAGGTCGGCCTTTTGCAATGCGTCTTCGAAGCCGGCGACTTCCAGGAAATAATCTATTCCCTTCACCAGTTTTGCGTTCAGAAACCCTTGCAGGCTGGCGGCGACGCCTCCCGCGGCACCGCCGTGTTTAATCGCCGCCAAATCCCGGCCGGTTTGTTGAAACATGATGTCACGCAATTTTGTAAGGGCGGCTTCCAGCTTTTGGATGGTCGGTGCGCTGGCTCCTTTTTGCGGGCCGAAGACTTTGGCCGCGCCGGTTTCGCCCAGCAAGGAATTCTCCACGTCACAAAGGACGGTCAAGGGGCAGTGCCGGATTCTTTGGTCCAGGCCGGACAAATCAACGGATTCAAGATGGGTAAGGCTTTCCGGCAGGTCCGATAAAATGTTTCCGGCGGCATCCAGAAAACGCACCCCCAGTGCCTGCAAGATGCCAGTGGCGCCGTCCACCGTGGCACTGCCACCAATCCCGATGATGATTTTTTCAACTCCCTGGTCCAGCGCGCATTTTATCAGTTCGCCGGTGCCGAAGGTATTGGCGCGCAATGGATCAAATTCTTCACGGCGAAGCAACCGCAATCCGGAGGCATCGGCCATTTCAATCACTGCCGTCCGGCCGTTCTCAATTAATCCGAATCCGGCCCGGATTTTTCTTCCCAAGGGATCGTGGACTTCCACCGGCACAATCGTGCCGCCACATTTTTGGATCAACAGGGCGGCGGTTCCGTCTCCCCCATCACCCACCGGACAACATTCACAGGTGCATTTCAGTTTACTCTGCTGCAATCCCTCGCGGATGGCCTTGGCCACGTCGGTCGCATCCAGGCTGTGCTTAAAAGCATTGGGGGCAATCAGAATATGCACGGTGAGATTATGACAGGACCAAAGACAACAAATAAATCATCAACAACGAAACCAATCCCATCAGCACGGAAGCGACCGAATATACCTTCAGCATGGTTTTCATTTCCAGGCCGGAGAACTTCGTAATCACCCAAAAATAGGCGTCGTTGACGTGGGAAATCATCATGGACCCGGCGCCCATGGCCAGCACACAAAGCAATTGGCCTTTTTCCGTTGCCAGTCCCAAGGCCGGCAGCAAGGGCTGAACGATGGAGGCGGCGGTAATGATGGCGACCGTGGATGATCCCTGTGCGGTTTTTAGGACCGAGGTAAGCAAGAAAGGAAACAGGATGCCCAGACGATCCAACGCCACTGCCTGACTGAATTGCCGGCCGATTTCGGTCGCCGCCAGTACCGCTCCGAAAGCCCCGCCGGCGCCGATGATGACCAGTATGCTGCCGGCCTTTTCCGCCGCTTCCTGCAACAAATGTCCCACGGCATGTTGCTTCCAGGACCGCTGGCAATTCAGTGCCAGCAACACGCCAACCGCCAATGCGATTACAGGATCACCCAGTGAAAGCAGGGCGGAGAGCCACCAACCTTTGACGGCCGATGTGTTTATGGTCAAAAAGGATCTGGCCGCGATTAAAACGATGGGCACGACCACGGGAAGAAATGCCTTGAAGACGGAAGGAGGTGGCGGCATCTCCTCAACCTGGATTTCCGCATCTGCAACCAGAGCCGGGATTTTCCTGCCCGCAAAATTGGCCCAGAAATGGCCGACGATGGCGGCCGGAATCGCCACCACAATGCCGGCCCAAATCAATCTCCCAAAGTCCACGCCGATAATACCGGCGGCCGCGGTCGCGCCGGGGTGCGGCGGAATGAGACAATGCACGGAATACAGCCCCGTTGCCAAGGAAACCGCCATCGCCGCCATGGAGATACCGGTGCGTTTGGCCAGCGCCGAATTCAGTCCGCTGAGAACGATATATCCCGAGTCACAAAAGATCGGTAATCCGATGATGAAGCCGGTCATGCTAATGGCCAGCGCCGCATGACGTTCTCCGACTTTTCGCAGAATGAAGGCGGCCATCACCCTGGTACTGCCGGTGTGTTCCAGTAACGTGCCCAGGGCCGCTCCCAGCACGATGATGAACCCCAATGATTTCATAATGCCGCCGAACCCGTCCTTCATGGCATTAATGATGTCAGGTATGGGAAGTTGCGCGCCCAATCCCACCACGAATGAGGCAATCAGTAGGGCGAAAAAGGCATGCACCCGGTGTTTCGCGGTCAATAAGACGATGAGGGCAACCCCGGCAATCAGACTCACCAGCAACTGAAACAGGGAAATCGTCATGCACCCTTTGGTTCAACGACCATCCAGCAGTTTCCAAACCCGCAACACTTCCGTTGCTCCCCACGCCTGTGCGTCGCAACCGCGCTGCGTGTGCGGCGCGTCACCGTCCAGAATTTCGGGAATCTGGCCGAGGCAACCTTCGCTCATTAATTTCTCCACGCTGCCCAGATAGGCCCGGGCGGTCGCCGCCGCCTCCGGTCTGAAATCCCACGCGCGTGCCAGAGCTTCGCAAAAGTGGGGAAAGGTCCACGTCCAGGCCGTGCCATTATGATAGGCCGGTTTCCGGCGCGTGTCCTCGTCACCCTCGTAATGCGGCCAGTAAGGCTCGGGCGGATTGTTCAACAGCTGGCCGTTGTTGTCATAGACCGGCAGGGGTACGGCCACCGGCAACGGTGCGAGCGAGCGCAAGGCGCCGGGCACAACCAGATATTTTTGCGCGGCCTCGACACAACGTTTCGCGCGTTGACCGGTGATGAGGCCGAGACTCACGGGAAACAGGCAGTTGCTGCGCAGTGCGTCGCTGGGCGTGGCGTCGCGCGCAATCACCCGCGGTCCGGCGAGCAGCACGTCGGCGAACCAGCCTTGGTCTTCGAGCCAGAAAAGCTTTTCCAGCGAAGCTGTGGCGCGTTCCGCCAGTTCGCACCACCTTTTGCCCTCGCCACCCTGGGTGTTCCTTTCAATTTGGCGGAGCAGGCGAATCCACAACGACTGAATCTCAACCGGATAACCTTCACGCGGCGTGCCGGCGGGATGATTCGTGTCCATCCAGGTGAAATGGCCCGGGCTCCAGATCAACCCCGAATCCGGATCCAGGTGGATGCCGTTGGACGTGCCCCCGGCATAATTCACCGCGATGCTTTCCAGGATTTCAAGAATGGTTCGCTTCGGCGGCCCCACCGTTTCGGATTGGAAATCAGGCTTGATTTGAGCCATCTCCTCACAGGCGAGGGCGAACCAGAGCGGCGCATCGGTCGTATCGCGGTTCGAGGCATTGTCACCGTAAATCGCGTTGGGCAGCGTGCCGTCCTTTTCAAATTTCGCGAACGTGAGCAGGATCTGCCGGACCTCTTCCACCCTGCCGGCGGCCAGCAAACCGCGCGCGCAGATGAGCGTGTCCCGCCCCCAATCCAAAAACCAGGGATAACCGGCGATGACCGTTTTACCTTCATCCCGCCGCACGACGAACTGTTTTGCGGCTCGAAGAAGTTGTTGTTCAAAATGATTCGCTTGAACGCGTCCGTCGCTCCCTTCCTCTTTCCGCGGCATGGGGAACGGGAAGCCGGGTGCGTTTTCTTCCGCGGTCGCGACAATGGTTACGCTTGCGCCCTTGGGCAGGGGCAGTTCAAACCAGCCCGGACTATAGGCATCGCCGCTGCCAGTCTGGCCGCGGCTTTGTTCGACCGGATGCGGGATGTTTTCACACCATTCCGGCTGCGGATGGTACTCGCCGCTGTCCGCCAACACTCGCAACTGGCGTTCGGGTGCAGGCGTGAAGGCGAAGCCGCGGGGCGGGGCCGGGTCCCCCGTCCCGGGATCTGGAAATGCGCGGGTGTTCGTCGAAAAATGATAATCCGCGCCGCCGTTGCGTTTGGTCTCGCAATGGAAGTTTCGATCTTCAATGTCCAACCGCACGGTCAAGCGCACATCCGCGTCGGGGGGTAATTGCTTGCCGATGGCGTGTTCGGCGGTGGGGCGGTGGAAATGAAAAACCGTGGTGTTTTCGCCTTCAACCATTTCGGCGCGCAACTCAATTTCAACCGTGCGGCCATCGCCGGCATTGGCCACAAACTGCCAGACCGCCGGCGGTCCCGGGGCAAAGGACGACAAATTTTTTGCATCGAGCGGTGAAAGAAAACCGTCGGCGTTCACCCAGGCGCGGAGGCGCTTGACGAAGACATGACGGTCCACCGGCACACCCGGATTTAAATTCGCTCCGAGCACACAATCGTATTTGGAATTAACGCGCCCCAAATCCGTGCAAATCCGCGCCATCCCGCCCCTGCCGTTGGTCAAAAGAACGAGGTCTCCCGGTTTCGGATTTCGGATTTCGAATTTTGGGTTTGCCGGAAGGAAACGAATCGCCGCGGAAATTTTCCGGTCGGCCGTGGCGGAACGCTCCAAAACCAACTCCGCATCCGCGGCGCTTGCCCACGGGGGAAAGCAGGCGACGTGAAGGTTATGAACGACAATGGACTGGCCGTGCTGTGCGGTTCGTCCTTCATTGTTCCTGTTTCCGACTTCGAGTGTGGCTCGAAACGGCGCGCTGTCCTCGATCAGCAGCCAGTGATTGGCTGGCACCAGGGTGATCCGGCGATGGTCGGGCAACGTCCACACGACGACGCGGGGAAAGATTTGCCGCGCTTCACCATCAGACACCAATTGGGTAAGCGGGATCTTTGCGCCGCCCGTGGCAAATTCGGCAACCGCGGCCAGAAAGTTTTTGGGCGAACGTTCCACCTGCCCGGCGAGCCGGCGCCAGTCGGCATTGTCGATCATTTCCACCGGGACGACCTTGCCCAGTGCCTCCACCGCCCAGGCTGCCTGGGCGCGGGCAAGGCGGTACGCGTCGCCGCTCAGGCCTTGTGGTACCGCGGTGGGCGCCAGGCAATGAGACGCTCCCGCCACCAGGGTGAAGGTGGTCTTACCGCCGGCTACGGTCATTTTCGGCAGTGGCTGTCCCAGCAGTTCAAATCGGAAATCAACGTCGGAAAGCGTGAGCGAGTTTTCCGTGTCGACATCCGTGTTGGCGAGGATCAGCACTGAATCCATGCCGTCGGCAGATTCACGCAACAGGGCATAGACGGCCGAATCCTTTGGGCTGAGGCGCGTGAGTTTCGCACCGTCAAAGAAGCAGGGGTGGCTGGCGAGCAGTTGGTTGAGTTGTGCCAGTTCGGGAATGATATTGTCGGAACTGCCCCAACCCAGCCCGGTGCAGTCGTGAACCCGGATTTTTTCAGCGGCGAGCCATTCCACGCCACCGGTGAAGCCAAACCCGCCGCTCACACTGGTCAGGGCGCAGAGGTGGTTTCGCAGCAACGACCACGCGCGACCGCGCTTGGCCAGGCGATCGTTGTCGTGGGTTTCGCTATAATGGACGTAGAGTCCGACACTGGCGCTCTGGCGCAGGGCGTAGTCGAGGTAATTGGCCACTTCCGGCCCGGAATAATTTTGGAACAACTCCGAGTAGGCCCATTGCATTCCACCTTCGGTGAGCAGGTTTTCGGTGGCTTCCCAGGAACCGCCCAAACCTTCGAGCAGAAAGATCGTATCGGGAAATTCCCCCTGCACCCGGGCGATGATGTATTGCCAGGCCGGCAGGGGAATTTTATAGCCGGCATCGCATCGAAAACCGTCGACCCCGCGCCGGCACCACGTTGACAACGCGTCGGCCACGATGTCCCAAAGGGCAACGTCTTCCTGTCTCAATTCCACGAGGTCGCCCCACGTGATGCCCCACGCTCCGGGGCTGGCGAAGGTGCCATCGGGATTGCGCAGGAAAAATTCCGGATGGTTTTCCTGCAACATTGCCCCCCAACCGGTGTGGTTGATGACGATGTCGAGAAAGATGCGCGCATCCAACGCGTGGGCCGCAGAGGTAAGTTCACAAAATTGATCGATGCCGGTGGTGCGGTGGTCGAATTCGGCCAGCGCCGGGTCAATCGCCGTCAAATCGAGCGCCGCGTAGGGACTGCCAAATCGTCCGAACCGGGCGTAAGTGGTCGGCGTCGGATGTACGGGCAGCAAGTGCAGGATGCGGCAGCCGAGCGTTTGCACAATATGGGGCAACTGCCGGATGAGGTCGCGCAATTTTCCAGAGGGCGGAATGATGGTGTAACCTTGCGAGTCGAGGGGGCTGAGTTGAAAGTTCAATTGGGCATCCACGGCCACCGCGGCGGTGCGCGTCGCCCCGAACAGCCGGGTGAAGGCGCAGTAAATGGCGTTGGCCGTGCGGCAAAAATTGGGGTGAACACCGATGCCGATGTCGGGACCCTCCGGCCAGTGCTGCCAGCCCTTGGCGTCGAGCCAGTAGGGTTTGGCCTTGAAAAAACCGACCTCGGCGAGGGGCAGTTCGATTTCCCAAACGTCGCCGCTTTTGTGCATGGGGACATCGTGCCACGAAGCGCCGGCTTGACGGAGTTCGCCGGCATGCGCCGCGATGATTTCGCGGCGCCGGGCGGCGCCCCGGCCGAGATTGGTGCGGAGCAGTCCGCGTCCGCGCTGGCGGGGGTCATTCGTCCCGGCCGGACTTCGCGGCGGCCCGCCGTCACGCAGGGTGAAACGCACGCGGTCACCGATAAAACGCACCAGGCGTTCACCGGGTGCGGGCGTCATGATTGGGATCGCTGGTTCCACCGGCGATTTTTTAACATGCGGGCACGGAGACATAAACCGCAAAAGTGATTTCGCGGCCGGTCAGGACATGGTGCTTTGCGGGGCAGGTGTTTGCGCGCCAATCGTTAAGCTGGCAGGAAAATTGCTGAAAATTGAGGTCTTACCGCATGTGTTGGGTGAGAATGACGGTGGCGAATTTCAAGGCATGGCTACAGCGACGTTAAATGCGAGTGAAGAAGCTCAATTACAGCAGACAATTGAGATGTTCGAGGTTATTGTCCAATCGCAGCCAAACGATTGCCAATCGCTGGAAATCCTCAAGGAAGCCTACACCAAACTGGACCGGGAAGAGGAGGTCATCAGCACCTCCAAACGCATCGCGCAGGCCTACCTCCAAATGGGACAGCTTTCCTCGGCGATTTTGGAATACGAGACAGTTTTGCAACGCCGCCCGAACGACACCGACGTGCAGGTGGCGCTGAAACAGATCGAGGACAAGGCCAACAATGTGGCGGTGCAACAGATCACCGGGGTGGAGCCGTCGTCCCTGACGCCGTCCTCCGACACAGCGCGGTTCAGAAAGAAGGTGCGCGCAACGGCGGCGGAAGAAATTGATGACGGTCGCAAGGTGATGCACAAGGTTTTTGTCGAAGGCCGCACCATTAACGCCGGTGATTTCGATCTGTGCTGGCGATCGCCGGATTTGACGAAGCCGCCTTCGGACGTGGTCGAACCGTTCATTCACACCCTTTCCGAAAAAGCCGTTTTGTCGGTTGACAAGTCGCTCAAGCTGCTGAGTGACAAATCCCGGCTGGCCTATTTGCCGCTGGAAAAATATGAAGTGGACATTGAACTGGCGCGCGGCTTTCCGATGGCGATTTGCCGGCGCTGGTGTGTGCTGCCTTTCGACCGGATGAGCAAGGCCATTTTGGTGGCGACGGCCAACCCCTTCAATCAACAGGCGGCCAAGGAGCTGGGCGAGACCACTACGAACCGGCTGCTTTGGTATCTGGCCACGCCGTCCGAACTGATGCAAATCATCCGTAAAGCTTTCCATTAACGCCATGGCCAAGGTCAAATCATTCGGAGAACGCATCGCCGACGCCCTCGTCGAAGACGGCTTGTTGACTTCCCAACAGGTGGAGACGTTGCTCGAAGAGCAAAAAAGAGGAGGCACGCGCCTGGTCAAACTGATCGTTGAAAAATCCTACGTTAGCGAACAGGATTTGACGGTTTCCATGGGCCGCGTGCTCAACGTGCCGTCCATCAATCTTGCCCGACTGACGGTCCCTGCTGAAATCAGCGATCTGCTGCCGCGGGATGCCGCGCACAATTACAAGGTGGTTCCCGTTTCGCGCCTGGAAAACAAGTTGTTCCTGGCAATGGCCGACCCCTTGAATGTCCTCGCGCTCGACGACGTCAAGCGTCTGACACGGCTTGAAATCGCCCCGCTCATTGCCTCGGAGAAGGCCATTCTGGACAAGCTGACGGCAATTGATTCCGCCAAAGGCGGGTCGATGGAAGACATCATCCAGGACGCTGAAAAGCAGCGTGAAAATGACGAGGACGCTTCCGTCGAAACCGTTACGGAAACCCTGGAAGAGGTCAATCTGGACCAGCTCGCTGCCTCCAGCGGCGAGGCGCCCGTGATCAAACTGGCCAACCTGATTGTGGTTCAGGCCATCAAAGATCATGCCAGTGACGTGCACCTGGAGCCTTTCGAGAAAACCATGCGCCTGCGTTACCGCGTGGACGGCGTGTTGATCGACGCCACGCCCCCGCCCAAACAATTGCAACTGGCCCTGGCCTCGCGCTTCAAGATCATGAGCAGCCTCGACATCGCCGAACGGCGGTTGCCGCAGGACGGGCGTATGCGCGTCAAAGTCAGCGGCAAGGATTTCGATTTGCGCGTTTCGGTGTTGCCCACCGTGCATGGCGAAAAAATCGTGCTGCGCGTGCTCGATAAAACCAATCTTTCCGCCAGCATCGACAAGCTGGGGCTCGACGTCGAAACCTTCAAACAGGTCAAGTCCGCCATTGATGCGCCGCACGGATTGATTCTCGTGACCGGCCCGACCGGTTCGGGCAAAACCACGACGCTGTACTCGGCGTTGAATGAACTCAACAACCCCATTTACAACATCGTCACCGTCGAAGACCCGGTGGAATTTCAGATTCCCGGCATCAACCAGGTGCCGACCAAGAAGGATATCGGCCTGACTTTCGCCAATGCCTTGCGCTCCATTCTGCGCCAGGACCCGGACATCATCATGATCGGGGAAATCCGCGACACGGAGACGGCTGAAATCGCCATTGAAGCCGCGCTCACCGGCCATCAGGTGCTCAGCACCATGCACTGCAATGACGCGCCGGGCGCCATCGCCCGCCTGGATGACATGGGCATCGCGCCGTTTTTAATTTCCTCTTCAGTGATTCTTTCCTGCGCTCAACGCCTGATCCGCCGCATCTGCCCGCATTGCAAGGAGCCCGTGACGTATCCTTCGAAGATGTTTGAAGACCTGGGCATTGATCCCACTTCGCTCAACGGCGCGCAACTTTACCGCGGCCGCGGCTGTGACCGTTGCAAAAATTCCGGTTACAGCGGGCGCATGGCCGTCATCGAAGCCATGACCATTTCCGATCAGATTCGCAAACTTGTCATTGCGCGCGCCAACACGCGGGAGTTGGGCAAGGTGGCCGTCAGCCAGGGCATGCGCACGTTGCGGATGGTCGCACTCGACCGGGCGCGCGAAGGCATTTCCACGCTGGAACAAGTCATGGTGATGACCTCGGCGCACTGATCCCCGCCGCCCCGCTCAGAATTTACGCTGGGGAATGGCAAACGGCTGCGGCGCTTGCGATGTCCACGGAGCGGGCTGCGGTGCCCAGGCAGGAACGGCGGGAGTCTGTGTACCGGCCGGCTGCGTGATACCGGGGAGCGGCGCCAAACCAATCGGCCTGGCAATCCCGCTGCTTAAAGGGGCGAAGGAAGCGCCGATCGGATTGGCCAATGGCTCGGTGGAATCGAAATCCCCCACGGTGGTTTGTGCATTCAGAGACGTCGTTCGGTCCGGCAGAGTCGTTGCCGCCGTAACGGGGACCGTGCCCGGGTTGAGCAACTGCTGGAACTGCGCCTGTTCCAGATCCGCCCTTTGTTGGACGGAATCGGATATCCCCAGTGACGCCGCAGCGCCAGGCACTTTTGCCCAGGGCGAATCTGCATTGGGGGCCCCCAGAAGATTGTTGCCCGGCGCGCTGTTCAAAGATTGGTTGAGCGCGGTCACCGATCGCAGGTCATCCATACCACTGTCAACCAGGTCGGAAGCACCATTGTCGTCGCCATTCGTTTGACCATCGTCTGCGCCCCAGAAATTCCGTGACCGAAGCGGATTGTCGGGCGAATTGTTCTTCAACCGCGCCGAGGGGCCCTGCCTTTCCAGATAGCGCTCCATCGGGCTTAAATTCTCCAGTCGACCATTCGCGTCACGTTTCTGGGTTCGGCCAAACTGTTCCGGTGCCACCCCCATGATCTCCGCAGGGGTCATGAAAACCCAATCCTGCCGGTTATTGGCTGATCTTTGGGGCCGCCGTCCCATGTCCGGCATCGGCGGCGGCGCGAAATCATTAAAGGAAGGCACCGGCGACGTATCTTGAAACAGGCCTTGCAGGTTCGCCGGCGGCACCGGCTGGGTGGAAAGCGACGTCAGGTTGGAGGTGGTTCCACCGCCGCCCGGTGACGAAAAAACAATGGGCTTCCAAGCATTGGTCGCCGTCGATTGGGCGTCCACGGACAACACCGCCGCCAGGGCCGCCAGGGCCGGCAGCAGCGACCATCTTAAACTGAAAAGGCGGAGCTCCATTCAAGCATCAGCCTACCGCAAATTACCGGCTGCGTCAAAACGGATTTACTGTCGTTCGTACTCGCCTTTACTGACTTTTTTCAGCACGGTAAACCCGGCTTTTTTGGCGTCCGAAACGGACAGCGGCTTGAGTTTTTGCGGTGAATTAAAGGTGGAAATGATCTTGCGCACCGGCTTTTTGCAGGCCGGACAATTCGTGAGCGGTTTGGCCGAGAGCGGCCGGCGGAGGGTGAACCGCCCGCCGCACACCTTGCACTCGCCTTCGCACAGTTCGTACTCGTAAAGAGGCATGAAGCAAATTTTGAATCTCAACCAACAAATGTCGATGGACTTTTGTCGTTCGGCCCGCCTTAAACAAGGTCTTACTTCTTCAAAAACGCGCTGAACAGGTCAATCGGCAGCGGCAGAAACGTGGTGGTGTTGTGTTCACTGGCCATTTCGCGCATGGTCTGGAGATAGCGCAATTGCAACGCAATCGGTTCCTTGCTGATCAACGCAGCGGCCTGCACCATTTTTTCGGCGGCCTGAAATTCTCCTTCCGCGTTCACAACCTTCGCCCGGCGTTCGCGTTCGGCTTCGGCCTGCTTGGCCATCGCACGCTTCATGCTGTCCGGCAACGCGACTTCCTTCACTTCCACGCCCGTGACCTTGATGCCCCACGGCTCGGTCTGTTTGTCGATGATTTCCTGCAGTTTCTGGTTGATGACATCGCGTTGCGCCAGCAAATCGTCCAGCGGCGACTGGCCGAGCACGCTGCGCAGCGTCGTCTGCGCGATGAGCGACGTCGCCTTCCAGAAATTTTCCACCTTCACCACCGCCGCGTTCGGGTCCACCACGCGGAAATAAACCACCGCGTCCACCGTGGCGGGCACGTTGTCGCGCGTCATGATTTCCTGTTTGGGCACGTCAATGGTCACCACCCGCAAATCCATCCGCACCATCTTGTCCACGATGGGAATCAGAAAGATGATGCCCGGCCCTTTGGCGCCCTGCAATTTGCCGAGCCGGAAAATGACACCACGCTCATATTCACGCAGGATGCGCAACGCCTGCGACGCGACGATTAAAAACACGACGATGACGGGCACGATGATGGCCAGTCCACCGCCGATGAGATGTTGAATTGATTCTTGGTCCATATTTTTACGTTTCTAGTTTTTTGGTTTCACTTTCAACGTCAATCCTTCGATGCCGGTGACGACCACCGGTTGGCCGGCTTCGATGGGTGCTTCACTCACGGCGTTCCAGCGTTCACCCTCGATGAACACCCTGCCACCCTGCGGGTCAATTCGTGAGAGCGCCTTCACCGTCTGGCCCAGCATGGTTTCCCGACCGGCCTGAATCGGCCTGAACTGCGCGCGGATGCCCTTGCTGATGACAAAGACGAAAAACAAGGCCGTGACCAGCGTGGACGAAATAATCCAGCTCATTGGGAGACGATACACAGTCGGTTCGTGATTGAACAGCATGAGCGCGCCGAGGAAAAACGCGACGATGCCGCCGCCGGTCAACACGCCGTGCGTCGGCGCAAAAATATCAATGATGAACAACGCCACGGCCAGGAGAATCAGCGCAACCCCTGCGGCGTTGATCGGCAGCGTGGCCGACATGTAAAGCATCAGGATCAGCGCCATCGCGCCCGCAACGCCGGGAAAAATCGCCCCCGGATGGCTGATTTCGGCGATGATACCGTAAATCGCGATGAGCAGGAGAATCATCATCACTTCGGGTTGCCAGAACAGTTGGAACAAATGCTCCGCCGCACTCATCGGAATTTCCACAACTTCGGCATTTGCCGTGTGCAACGTTTTACCGTCGATGGCGCGGCCCTCCAGTTGTTTGAGCAAATCCGGAACGTCGGTGGCAATGAGATCGATGACCTTCAGGTTGAGCGCCTTTTCGGAGGTGGTGGCCTGGCTTTCGACCACGGCCGATTTCGCCCACTCGACGTTGCGGTGCCGTTTATCGGCGATGGTTTCGATGAAACTGGAGCCGTAATTTTCCAGTTTTTGCCGCATCACGTCGTTCGTGGATTCGTCGATGCCGCCGATGCCCATTTCCACCGGATGCGCCGCGCCGATGCTCGTATTCGGCGCCATCGCCGCGACGTCGGCGGCCAGCGTGATGAATACTCCGGCGCTGGCCGCGCTCGCGCCCGACGGTGAAACATATACGACCGTCGGGATTTTTGAGGCGAACAAAGTCTCGACGATTTGTTTGGTGGATTCGAGCAGGCCGCCGGGGGTATCGAGTTGAATGACGAGGCATTCGTCATTTTGCGCCGCCGCCACATTGATCGCGCGGGCAATGTAACTGGCCGAGGCCGGGCCGATGGGGCCGTCGATTTTAATCAGTCCCACTTGTGCGGCCGGGGCCGCCATACCCAGAAGCAATCCCGCGATCAAAATGATACCCCAACGCTTCATAACTTTCCGACTTCAATCTCAGGTTAACAGAGGTTGCCGCGGCGGCAAACAATTTCCTGGCGGCAATTATTCCGCCAGCTGCGCCCGCACCAATTCGCACAGCTTTAACGCCAGTTGGTCCTTCATGCCATAGAAGACGCATTGACCGTCCCGTTTGCGCTCCAGGAGGCCGGCGGCCGCCAGCAGGGCCAGGTGTTTGGACACGTTGGCCTGGGTCGAGCCGGTGTCGGCCACGATGGCGTTCACGGTGCGCGGCTGCCGGCAGACCGACTGCAAGATCCGCAACCGCGTCGGCTCGCCCAGCAGCTTGAACCGCGCGGCGATTTGTTCCAGTTCCCCGGCGGCCACAAAATTGGTGAATTTACCCTTTGACATATTACTATTTAGTTATATAATCATAACATGATTGACTTAATCGTTCAACCTGAATTGTCAGCCGGGAGTGGGGTCGGGTTATGATGCTGCGAGTGCTCATCGGCGCGGTCATCGGGGCCGGTCTCGGTTTTGGCTGGCACAAACTCGCCGGCTGCCCGACCGGCGCGTGCCCGTTGACAGGCAACCCGTTCATCAGCACTCTCTATGGCATGGTCGTGGGCGTGCTGATCTTGACCAGTTTCCATTAAACCCGAAACCAACCCAAATACCCGTTATGAAAATGCACATGATTGTCCGTCGGTTCGCCGGCGCGTTCATCCTCGCCAGTTTGCTGCTGGCGCACTATCTCAGTCCCTACTGGCTTTGGTTTGCGGCGTTCGTCGGCTTCAACCTGCTGCAATCCTCGTTCACCAACTTTTGCCCGCTGGAAATTGTTTTAAAAAAAGTTGGCGTGGGCCGCGACCGTGGAAGCTGCGGTGGGGCCGACCCGGTTCAAGTGGCCTCCGGAAAATGAATCAGCCAAATCGCACGTCGGCCGCACTGTTGTTGGCGGCGCTGGTCTTGAACGGCTGCGGAGGCAAACCCGGAGACGTCTCCGCCAATTCCCTGCCGCCGGTGGCTGTGCGGGTTCAAATTGCCGAAAGCAAAAGCCGCGTCGCCACCGAGGAGGACGTCGGTACGGTACGCGCCAAATTGCACGCGGTCATCGAAGCCAAGGTCAGCGGCAAGATTGAGCAAATGCTCGTGGTACCCGGCCAGGAGGTGAAGGCGGGTGAACCGTTGGTCCAACTTGATGCCCGGGAAGTCCAGGCGCAACTGGATCAGGCCGACGCCGTTCGCCAGCAGGCCGAAAGTGATTTGAAACGTGCGACGGATCTGGTCCAGCAAAAAATTCTTTCGCAATCCGAATACGACGCCGCCCAATCAAAGTTTCATGTCGCCGATGCGGCGGCGGCGGCGGCGAAGTCGTTGCTGGATTACACCAGGGTAACGGCGCCATTCGATGGTGTTATCACCCGCAAATACGCCGATGTCGGCGATCTGGCCGCGCCCGGCAAGCCGCTGCTGGAAATGGAGGATGCCCGCGATTTGCAACTGGAAACCGACGTGCCGGAAGCGGTCATCGGCCATCTCGCGCTCGGCGACAGGCTGGAGGTGCACGTGTCCGGTATCAGCAACGAACTCGCCGGCACGGTCAGTGAAATCGCGCCGTCCGCCGATCCCAACAGCCACACGTTCCTCGTCAAACTGGATTTGCCGTCCGCTCCCGGTCTGCGCGCCGGACAGTTTAGTCGGGTGGCGGTGCCGGTCGGCAAAACCTCGGCGTTGCGCGTACCCGCAACGGCCGTGTGGCAACGCGGAGAAATAGAACTGGTTTTCGTTGTGGCCAGCGGCCACGCCCAATTGCGCATCGTTAAAACCGGCAAACGGGTCGGCGACGAGGTTGAACTGGTTTCCGGCGTGGATGCGGGCGAACCCGTGGTCACCGAAGGCGCGGCGCAATTATTGGATGGACAGCCCGTCATTCTCCAGCCGTGAAAACCGGGGCTGACCATTCTTCCACGCTGCCCTTAGGTGTGGCCGGCCGCATTGCGCGGGCGTTCATTGATTCCAAACTCACGCCGCTCATCATCATCGCGTCAGTGCTGCTCGGCCTGTTCGCAGTGTTGCTGTTGCCGCGCGAGGAGGAGCCGCAAATCAAGGTGCCGATGGTGGACGTGCTCGTCACCATGCCCGGCGCCGGCGCCAGGGAAGTGGAGGAGCGCGTCACCCGGCCGATGGAAAAGTTGCTGTGGGAAATTCCCGGCGTCGAATACATCTACTCGACTTCGAGCGAAGGCCGGTCGCTGGTGATTGTGCGGTTCAAGGTGGGCGAAGACATGGAAGCCAGCCTCGTGAAGCTGAACCAGAAGCTGCAATCCAACTACGACAAAATTCCGCACGGTGTTTCGCAACCGCTGATCAAGGCGTGGTCCATTGACGACGTGCCGATTCTGGCGCTGACGTTTCACAGCGCGCGTTACGATCATTTGACGCTGCGCCGGCTGGTGGCGCAGGTGGATGACGCGGTGAAACAGGTGCCGCAGGTGGCTGGGACAACCCTCATCGGCGGCAGCCGGCGCGAAATGCGGGTTTTGCTCGACCCGGCCAAACTGGCGTCGCGCAACCTCAGTCCCGTCGGCTTGATTCCCATGCTGCAACAGGCCAACCGCCAGTATGCTGCCGGCGGTTTGACCAGCCACAACCAGGAAGTGGTGATCGAAACCGGCGGATTCCTCACCAGCGCCGAAGACGTCGGCAACGTCGTGGTGGGCGTGTTTGGTGGCAAACCGGTTTATCTCCGCGATGTGGCGACCATCGTGGACGGCGCGGAAGAACCGAACCAATACGTCTTTTTTGGAACGGGTGCGGCGAAGAGCGCACTGGCCAATGAACAACCCGCCGTCACGTTGAGCATCGCCAAACGTCCGGGCGCCAATGCCATCACCGTGGCCAACGAAGTCCTGAAGAAAATTGACACCCTCCAGGGTCGCATTATTCCTGCCGACGTGCAGGTGTCCGTCACGCGGAATTACGGCGTGACGGCCGAGGAGAAGTCCAACGAACTGCTTTGGCACATGCTCATCGCCGTGGCCGGTGTGTCGCTGCTGATTCTGCTCGCGTTGGGCTGGCGCGAATCGTTCATCGTGGCCATTGCGATTCCGTGCACGCTCGCGCTCACGCTGCTGGTGTTTTATCTCCATGGTTTCACGCTCAACCGCATTACGCTGTTCGCGCTCATCTTCAGCATTGGCATCCTCGTGGACGACGCCGTGGTGGTCGTCGAGAATATCGTCCGCCATTTTCATCTGCCCGCCAACAAAGGCCGGAAATGGAATGCCATCGCCATCGAGGCCATCAATGAGGTCGGCAACCCGACGATTCTGGCCACGTTCGCGGTGATCGCCGCCGTGCTGCCGATGGCCTTTGTCGGCGGACTCATGGGGCCTTACATGCGGCCGATTCCCATCGGTTCGAGCGCGGCGATGTTTTTCTCGCTGGCCATCGCATTCATGGTCACGCCGTGGGCAGGCCTCCGGATTTTGCGCTGGGGCCGGAAATACTCCTGCCTCACCGAAGGCGCGGCATGCGTGACGGAGGCCGGGAACCCGCCGTTACATTCCGTACCGGTGGAAAATTTTTTCTCACGGATTTATTGCCGCGTGATGGTGCCGCTGGTCACGTCGCCGCGTCGGCGCTACGTCTTTCTCGGCGGTCTCCTTGTGCTGTTGCTGGCTTCAATGACGCTGGTCGGCATCGGTTTTGTGAAGGTCAAGATGCTGCCGTTCGACAACAAGAGCGAATTTCAGATCATTCTTAACATGCCGGAAGGCAGTTCGCTGGAGCGCACGGCCGAGGCGGCGCGGGCCATCGCCGCCGCCGTGCGCACCGAACCGGAGGTGACCGATTACCAGGTTTATGCCGGCGTTGCGTCGCCGTTCAATTTCAACGGTCTCGTGCGCCATTATTTCATGCGCCAGGGTGCGAACATTGCCGATATCCAGGTCAACCTTTTACCCAAAAGCGAACGCCGGGCGCAAAGCCACGACATTGCCAAACGGGTGCGTCCGCGCGTGGCCGCCATCGCCGCGAAATTCGGCGCGCGGGTGGCCGTGGCCGAAGTTCCACCCGGCCCGCCGGTATTGCAAACGCTCGTGGCCGAAATTTACGGACCGGATGAGCCGGGCCGGCTGGCACTGGCGCGGAAGGTCATTGATATTTTTCAGAACACTCCCGGCGTGGTGGACACGGACTGGTACATTGAAGCCGACCAGCCGAAGGTGCGTTTCGTCATCGACAAGGAAAAGGCCGCCCTCCACGGCATCAGCGCCGAAACAATTTCCGAAACGCTGCGAGTGGCGGTCGGTGGCGAGTCGGTGGATTTGCTCCATGTGCCGCGCGAAAAGGAGGATGTGAACATCATCTTCCAACTGCCGTTGGCCAGCCGGACCAGCCCCGAGGAACTGCTGGCGTTGCGCGTGCGTTCCGGCGATGCCAACGCGCTGCCCGAACCGGGTTCGACGACCGGAATGCCGCCACTCGTGCCGTTGCGCGAATTGGTGACAGTCGAGCACACCATCACCGACAAAAGCATCTATCACAAAAATCTCATGCCGGTGACCTATGTCATCGGCGACGTTGCCGGCGTGGTGGAAAGCCCGGTCTATGCGATTTTGAAAATGAACCAGGCTTTGGGGAAACTCGACACGCGCCAGTTTGGCGGCGACGGTTCACCGCTGAAAATTTACAACTACCACATGCCGTTCACGGAAAATCAGCCGTCGCTCAAATGGGATGGCGAATGGCACATCACGATTGAAGTCTTTCGCGATCTTGGCATGGCCTTCGCCGCCGTGCTGGTGCTGATTTATGTTTTGATGGTCGGCTGGTTCCGGTCGTTCCTGACGCCGCTGATTGTCATGGTGGTGATTCCGTTCTCGCTGGTCGGTATTTTGCCGGCGCACGGCGTGTTGGGGGCATTTTTCACGGCGACTTCGATGATTGGTTTCATGGCCGGCGCGGGCATCGTGGTGCGCAATTCCATCATTCTGGTGGACTTCATCGAATTGCGGCTGGCGGAAGGCAGGCCGTTGAAGGAAGCGGTCGTTGAGGCGGGCATGATCCGGTTCCGTCCCATCCTGCTGACCGCACTGGCGGTGGTGGTGGGAGCGACGGTGATTCTGTTCGACCCAATCTTCCAGGGCCTGGCCATTTCGCTGATGGCCGGCAGCCTGGTCTCGATGATTATCGCGCCGGTGGCCGTGCCGCTGCTGTACTTTATGGCTTACAGTCGGAGGAAAAGGGGTGAAACGAAAGTTGAGCCGCCAAAAGGCACAGCGGGCGCAAAAGTTTCTTAACCATGGATCGCGGCGATTAACGCTGATTTTGGCAAGAACCGGCCGGTTTCGATTTTGGCGCACGGGACGTTCGCTCCACCAATGAGGAATTCGCGAGAGCCGTGGATAAAATCAGCTTTTTGCAAATCCTTCCGCCATCGCCACGGCTTTGCGCATGGCCATGGATTTGTTGACGGTCTCCTGAAATTCCCCTTCCGGCATGGAATCATTCACCCAGCCGCCGCCAGCCTGCACGTAAACCCGGCCGCCCTTGATCAGCGCGGTGCGGATGGTGATACAGGTGTCGAGATTGCCGTTGAAGGAAAAATAGCCGACGCAGCCGGCATAGGGTCCGCGCGTGGTCCGCTCCAGTTCGGAAATGATCTGCATCGCCCGGATTTTCGGCGCGCCGCTCACGGTACCGGCAGGAAAGGTGGCGCGCATCAAATCGTAAAGCGATTTGTCGGCGGACAATTTTCCTTCGACCTGGGTCACGATGTGCATGACGTGGCTGTAACGCTCGATAAACATCAGGTCTTTCACCTGCACGGTGCCGAAATCGCACACGCGCCCGATGTCGTTGCGCGCGAGGTCCACCAGCATCACGTGCTCGGCGCGCTCCTTCGGGTCGGCGAGCAATTCTTTTTCGAGCGCCTGGTCTTCGTCCTCCGTCTTTCCGCGCCGCCGCGTACCGGCCACCGGACGGATTTCAACCCGGCCGTCCTCGCAACGAACATGGATTTCCGGGGAGGCGCCGACCAGGGAAAAACCGTCGAGTTCGAGCAAAAACATGTAAGGTGACGGATTGACGGAACGGGCGGCGCGATAAAGATCGAGCGGCGATGCCTGGATTGGCGTGGAAAAGCGCTGGGAACCGACGACCTGGATGATGTCGCCGGCGGTGATGTAGTCCTTCGACTTGAGGACGTTGGCGGAAAATTTTTCCTTCGTCTGGTTGGATTCAAAAGGGATCACCGGCACTTCATCCGGCACCGTTACGGGATGATGTTCGCTGGGCTGTTCGAGCAGCGAAATAATGCGCTCAATTTCGCTCGTTGCGTTTTCGTAGGTATCCGCCGGACTTTCGGCGTCATTCAGGATCGCGTTGACCAGGATGGTGATGGTTTGGGCCGCCCGGTCGAAAATCAGCAATTGGTCGGCGATCAAAAAGACCATCGTGGGCGTGCCCAGTTCATCCTGCGGCGGGCGCGGCACAACCGGTTCGACGTCGTGAATGAATTCGTAACCGATGAAGCCGACGGCGCCGCCGGTGAAGCGCGGCAGGCCGGGCAACGCCACGGCGCGATATTTTTTCATCACGTGTTCGACGACAGCCAGACCGTCCTTCACGTCCTGGCCGATGAAAGTGGTTTCGATGACCTTGCCGTTTTCGATGACTTCGACGCGGTCGCCGGTTTGCCGGATGACGGCGCGCGGATTGCAGCCGACGAACGAGTAACGGCCGAGGTGTTCGCCGCCTTCAACGGATTCAAACAGGAAGGATTCACCCTGCCCGCGGATTTTCCGGTAGGCCGACAACGGGGTTTCAATGTCGGCCAGCAGGCGGCGCGTGACGGGGATCAGATTTCCCTGTCCGGCCAGTTTCAAAAATTCATCAAGGGTTGGCGAAAACATGCGGCCAACAGTTTAACCGATTTGGTCGGGCGGGCGCGAGTATGTTTCGACCACCAGCGTTCGGGTGGCCGGCGATTGATTTCGCGCGGCTGGCAACTGATACGCCTCACGTTTGATGGCGCGGTGGATGCGCCAGATGGCCAGCAGGGAATAAAACGCCACGGCGATGGCATAGGCCACGATGCCCATGCCGATGGCAAAGGGCACGAGTCGCATTCCGCTGAAGCCGATCAACACCACGCCGATGAAGGCGGTGAGCAGGGTATTGCCGGCGAGGCAAAACAGATGAAGGGTAACGGGTGTTTCCCGCACGCGCTGGACGTGCCATTCGCGATAGGCGTCCTCACCCAGCGAACGCATGAACCAGGCGGATTGGAAATTACGCGCGGCCACCAGCACGCTGGCTGTGGTGACGACCATGGCCGACAACGGCCACAGGGCCAGAATCACCACCACGACTGCGTTCAACAACAACCCCCATTTCCAGCCAAGTTTTTTGGCGATGGGATTGCCCTCCAAGGCCAGGTTGGGGGTGGCGATCCACGTGCTGAGAAAATCCATCCCGCGTCCGAAGGCCAGCAGGGCGAGCATTAAAAAATACTCACGACTCTGAAATGAAACCGGGTCATCCATTATTTCTTTCCGTAGATTTGTTCCGGCGTTTCCAGACGGGATTCCGTTATTTTAACCGATTTTCCATCTTTTTCCACGGAACGGAAAAAGCAGGATTGGTAACCTTCATGACACGCCGCCCCGGTTTGCCCGACCTGGATGAGCAGGACATCGCCGTCGCAGTCGAAGGCAATGTCCCGGACCTGTTGCACATGACCGCTGGTTTCGCCTTTCATCCAGAATTTTTGGCGCGACCGGCTCCAAAAGTGCGTCCGGCCCGTGGCGATGGTTTTTTCGAGCGCGGCCCGGTTCATCCACGCCATCATCAGAACGCGTCCGGTTTTCTGTTCCTGGACAATGGCGGGAATCAGTCCGTTGGCGTCAAATTTCAATAGGTCGTAAAAACTCATGTGTTGACCATCATACCACAAGTCAGCCGGGACAAAAGTTGAATCTCCTGGGGTCAAGACCGCGATAAACCGAGGGCTTGGGGAGAATGGGGCGGCACATTTGTCATTACGTTGACGATCTTCGGAGAAAAAACGGGCGGGTTGGTGAGTATGGGCACGCCATGGGCACGTAGCAGCGACGGGTTTAACGGCGTGGTGATCACGTTCGTCAAGGCGGCAAAGTGTTGGTTGGCGCAGTAAAACGATTGGTTGAAAAGCCCGAATCATTCGTCGAAATCCCACCGGCGGCTGAATGGGTTGCCTCACTTTCGCGCTCGGTGATGGCGTGTTCCACGATGCCTTTGAGGTCGGAATACATCCCATTGGTCACGGCATCGAGCTGCGTGCGCGCCTCGGCATAACGTCCGGCCAGCATCTTGACCCGGGCCAGATGAATGTAAACGCCTTCGCGCTCAATGTCATTGTGGGCAATTTGCAACGTGTTGGTCCACGCCGCCAGGGCGTCGTTGGTGCGAAGCGGGCGAATGGCGTAATAGTTTTCCGCATATTCGGTGGCAAGCGGGAAGTTATCCGGGTCCAGTCGCATGGCCTGGCGGTAGAGTGCGAGCGACTTGTCAAAAACCTGTTGTTCGTCGAGGTGGTAAAAGGACTTCGCATCCGTGCGATAGAGATACACCATGACCGCGAGATTCTGATAATAGACCGGCTCCGTGTGGTCCAGCTCAATGGCTTTGGCAAAGTAGATGAAGGCGTTGGTGATGGGACCGTATTCACCGTAATAGTTGCCGAGATTGTTCCAGGCCGCCGGGTTTTTGGGGTCGAGCTGCAGGGCTTTTTCGTTTTGCACTTTTGCGGCATCCTCATCGCCGATATTGTTCAGGAAACTGGCATAGGCCAGATAGCCCGGGGCGAAATCGGGATGGCGCCGCACAAAATCCTGGTAGTTTTTGCGGACAATATCCAGCCGGGCCATGATGCGCGCGTTTAATTCCGCCTTGGATTCACCCGCGCCCTGGGCCGTGAAGGCATTGTTGTCACGGATCCATTTGTCCACTTCAGCCATGGCCGCATCGTCCCCGGCCATCAATTGCTCCAGTTCCTTATCCGCAGGGTCATTGGCCTCGGGAAGGTTGACCGAGAGCCCGGCGTTCTGCTGGATCAAATTGCTGACGGCCTGCGGCTGGTTTGTGGCCAGTAACGCGCCCATCAGGCCGATGAGAAGTTGATTCATGCCCGCAGCCTAAGCGGGTTGGAATGGTGAGTCGAGGCGGAAGGCAAACGCCGACTACGTCACCAAGGCAATCCAGACCAACAGGCCGGCCAGCGCCGCCAGGGTTACCGGAATGCCCAGCCGGGCATAATCCCAAAACGAAATTTTGACCCCCAAGGTGCGTGCCTGTTGAACCACAATGATGTTGGAAACGCTGCCAAGGATGATGAGGCTGCCGCCAAAGCTGTTCGCCAGCGCCAGGATATAAGCGGTGGCCGGCTGCGAGAGGTTGACGACTTTGAGCAGGAGCATCACCGCCGCCGAGTTGTTGATCAAATTGGACAAGGCCGCGGTCGCCAGCGTCAGGGTGGCCGGGGCGTTGAGATTCAGGTTGCGGTGAGCCAGCCATTGCACGGCCTGATCGCCGCCGCCGGTGGACTGAAAAGCGCCGGTCACCACAAACAGCCCCATGAACAGGACCAGGATGGGCCATTCCACCAGACCCAGCAAATCATCGGTGCGAAACTTGGTGCTGGCCAGATGGATTCCGGCGGCGGCCAGGGCAATGACTTCCTTGGGTAATGACGAGAAGAACAGGCCGATGACCACGGCGAGAATGATCAATCCCTTGATCGTGTGCGGCCGGTTGAACGGGCGAGGTTGGGGGGGTGGCTCCCCGGCCACCGTCGGGGCGGCCAGGAGTTTTTTCTGCGACAACTTCCAGATGATTCCGTAGGCAGCAGCCATGGCCAGCATGACCGGGACGGCGCTCCAGAGCAGATAGTGGCCAAAACTCAAATGGGCGACCTGTCCAATCATCATGTCCTGCGGATTACCGATGAGCGTGGCCGCCGCGCCGAGGTTGCTGGCGATGGCCAGGGCAATCAGATACGGGATGGGATTGAGCTGCTGGCGCAACAGCGCGGTACCGACGATGGGCGCAAAAACATAGCAAACGATGTCATGGTTCAGAAACGCGGACAGACCGCCGGTGACCAGCATCAATACCAGCAGGAACCGCGCGGGGTGTCCCAGGCGCGCCGAAATGCCGCCGGCCACCAGATCGTAGAAGCCCGACAGGCGGAGTTGCGCGGATATGACAAAAAATCCGAACAGCAAAAAAATGGTGGGCCAATTGATCCAGGCGACCACCTCGTTGGTGGAAACATCGCCAAAGATGATCATCGCGATGGCACCGAGCAGGGCGATACCCACGCGATTGAGTTTCAAGCCGGGCACGCGACCCATGGCGATTCCGAGGTACGTGATGGCAAATATTGCCAGGATAATGGGCCGCTGGGAAAAATTCGCGGGGGCGGTGGCAAGCAAGCCGGTCATGGCGGGGAATGCATTTTATTTTGCAAGCTGTTTGCGGATGGACTGCAGTTGCCGCCGGTGCGCCGCGCTGGTTTTGGGATAGCTCAGCTTCAACGAGTTGAGCACATCGAGGATGATCTGCGAAATGATGAGCCGGGCATTTTCCTTGTCATCGGCGGGGACCACAAACCACGGCGCGTGCCCGGTGCTGGTCGCACTGAGGCAGGCTTCATAGGCTTCCATGTAATCTTTCCAGAATTTCCGTTCCGCGATGTCGGCCTGGCTGAATTTCCAGTTTTTTTCCGGGTCGTCAATGCGTTCGATAAACCGCCGGCGCTGTTCATTTTTGGACAGGTGCAGGAAAAATTTGACGATGCAGGTGCCGTTGCGGTGCAGATGTTTTTCCAGGTCCAGAATGGAGCGATACCGTTTCTCCCAGATTGTCTTTTCATCCAGCAGGTCATTCGGAATCTGTTGGGCGCGAAGGAGTTCCGGATGCACGCGTACAATGAGCACCTCCTCGTAATAGGAGCGGTTAAAAATACCAATGCGCCCGCGTTCCGGCAGACGGCCGGTCGTGCGCCAGAGAAAGTCGTGTTCCAGTTCCTCGGCCCCCGGGTGTTTGAAGCTGAAAACCTCACAACCCTGCGGGTTGACGCCGGACAGGACGTGCTTGATGGCTCCGTCCTTGCCGGCGGCGTCCATCGCTTGAAAAATCAGCAGGACGGCATACTGGTTCTGGGCATAGAGCCGACTCTGTTGCCGGCTCAATGCCCGGGCGTGCTCGGCGAGGATTTTCTGGTAATCTTCCTTGGACCGGTAGAAGGGCTTTACCTTGGTCGGCCATTTCCTGAGTTTGACCTTCTCGCCTTCGCGAACGCGGAATCTTTGAGGCTCGATTTTCATGGGTTGATGACCGGATTTGAAAAAATAATACCCCACCTGCCGGTGCCTTTTCAACACCGCGTTCGCGACCGTACCTTTTGCCGCCGGCTCAGGCCACCTGCCGCATCATGTCTTCACTGCCGAAGGGATTTGGCGCACGTAGAATACATTCGGGATCATCGCGCCACTGACCATCCACGAGGAAGCGGTAGTGATGCGCGCCCGGTGATAATTCCACGGTTGTCCGCCAGACGCCGTCCACGCCTTTCCGCAGGCTGATGGGACGCTCCTGCCACTGCGTGAAATCACCCACCAACTGCACGCTGGCAGCATCCGGTGCGGAAAACGCGAAGGTTTGGTGCCGGCCATTTTGATTGGTCTTTGGATATGATTTTTTTGTCATGGTCTTTTCCTTTCTGCGCGCCACTCCAACAGCGCACTGAGGTTTTGCCGGTTTTGCGATTCAAAACTTCCCTGGTCCAGCCAACAGCTCCCTTTCAGACAATGACACGGAGTGAACTCAACCGTTTTGCGGGTATTTCGCCCACCCCGTGCCGCTGCGACGGATATCCCGCCGCGGCAATTCCTGCGCCTCGCAAAATCAGCTTTGCCTTCCGAAGCCTAATCCTCCGGCGGCGGCAAAGCAAATCTCCAGACAAACTTATTCGTTGATGCCCCAATGATGTGGAACGGGCAACCGTTCGGTGACAGCCGGTCGCGAGCTCGGTATATCCATCGGCTTCCGTCGTGGCCAAAGATGAGCCAGAGGCGTGGAATGCCGGTTATTCCGAACGTTGTGATTTCCCAGGAGAGTCAGGTCATGTTCAGTGGTGAACGTTTTAATTTCGTTCCAAAATGTTGATTGCGAACGGCTTTTGACAGTAGTCAGCGCCAGTACGGCGGCATCCTTGACCCGCCGGTGCTCCGCCCAGTTTTTCAGCCAATTCAGCAATTCCGTCGTCGGCGAAGGAATGCGATCCAGGGCGAGCACGATTAAATCCGCGTTTGCCGCCACGGCCACCGTGAGCGCAGCCAGCGCCGGTTGTTTCATGACATCGCAGCGCCACGGCTTGATGTCCAACTTCACGCCGACGTCGGTCCGGTGGGCAACGCGTTCCAACAAGGCCGTGGCATGCGCCGCGGAATCGAAGTCGTCGTAAATGATCACGGCCTTTAAAATCATGCCGAAAGGCCCCTTTTTGGTTATTGCCATAGCACTCATAATAATCCCACCTCTTGTATTTCTACTTACGACACTGCCGGCGTGAAATCGGTTCAACCATGTGAATAATTTTTCGGGAAAGTTTCGGATGCCAGACCGGCGCCGGTTGGTTTTGTGCGCCTCGGGGGGCGAAGGTGAAGATGAATCACCCTTGTTTGCCGCGCGCGCGACCTTTGCGCGAGGGATGTTTCAAACCTCTCTTACCGGTCCCAATGAACGTCGAGACATTTGCCGGGATAAAGTTTCAGGGCTTTGATGGGCGCCCCGGCTTTGAGTTGCCGACCGCGGATGACGATGCCCTTGAACGTCATGCCGGAGTGGATCTGAATCGGGCTCTGCGTGGTGATCAGCCCTTCACCCAACCGCATCGGGGCGAGGTGCGCGCTGATGCCTGTGATCTTCACTCTGCTTTCGAATGCGTGAGCCCGGAAAACCCGGCAACATCGACGAGTGAAGGTTGATGATCTTGCCTCCGGGCCGCCCCGCGAAGTTGGGTGGAAGAATCTTCATGAACCGTGCGCGCGTCACGGAATCAATCTCATGCACCTTGGGCGGCGCAACGCACCGACTTCGGCCCACGCACGGTCATTCCACGGATGCGGACAAACAGTTTGAGTTTTATAGTGAGCGGCGCGAGGTCGGGCGATCCTCCCGTACCAGCACCGGGTCGGCTTTGATTTCGCATGGGTGGTGGCAGCCATGGTGGGGAAACGCGGGCGGCGATCCGGCCGGGTGAACCGGGTTTTGATTTCCAGGCGGGGTTGCGGTGCCGGTTGGCTCAACCCGGCGCGCACTCCGGGCGGCATGGCAATCGCTTGCAAGCCATGAGGTTTGAAGCGTCGTGCGGAACCGGCCCGGGTGACCGGTTCCTCGACCGCCTCGAGGCCGGCCCTTTGCTCGAACAGAAAGGCGGTAAACCGTTGCGACGACACCGATCTTGTCACGACCGATGACAGTGACGGCGGCAAATTGCCTCATTTTTGGTCGCGTGGAACCGGACAGTTTTTTAACACGCAAAACGCAACTTTTTTTCACGGTGGTTGTTGGTATAACCAGGTAAAAACTGAACAACTTAAATGGGTTTTAGCTCGGTAAAAAATCTGGTCGCGTCCGTCGCTGAAGCGACGCCCGTTCAATTTGACGACTGGCGCAAGGCGTGGCGCACGGCGGTGGACAACAGCTCTGCGGAGTCGTTGCTGTCGTTCATTGCGCGCGAGCGGGGCCTGGCGGAGGACGTCTTTCTGCAACGACTGGCGAATGCGCTCGGTTGGCCGTTCGTGGATCTGCACAAGCACACCATCCCGCCGGAGGCGCGGAACAAACTTTCCACGAAGGTGGCCTTTCAATATTTCGTCCTGCCCACGGCGGTGAGCGACGACGGGTTGCAGGTGGTGGTCAGTGATCCCTTTGACGCGGCGATGATGAACGCGGTGCGGTTTGATGCGCACTGCCCGGTGCAATTTGCGCTGGCGCCGAAGGTGGAAATCGAGAAGGCGCTTAAAAAATACTACGGCGTCGGCGCCGAGACGCTGGACGAACTGGGTGAGAATGAGCCCATGGAACTGGAAATTGCCAGTGACAAGGAAATCACCGAAGACGATCAGGAGGCGAGCGTCATCAAGTTTGTCAACCAGATCATCTGGGAGGCGCACAAGGACCGCGCAACGGACATTCACTTCGAGCCGGCCGAGGACGAGTTGCGGATTCGTTATCGCATCGACGGCATTTTGCATCAGACGCCGATGCCGCCGCAGCTCAAGCGGTTTCAGGCCGCGCTCATTTCGCGCATCAAGGTGATGAGCGGCATGAACATTTCCGAAAAGCGCCTGCCCCAGGACGGCCGCATCAATGTCCGCATCAAGGGCGAGGAAATTGACATCCGCGTCTCGACCGTGCCGACGGTCTACGGCGAAAGCGTTTCGCTTCGCCTGCTCACGCGTGGGAAAATTTTCCTGAGTCTCGACAAACTGGGATTTGCGCCGCAGGACGAGGCGATGATCCGCGATATCTTCATCAAACCGCACGGGATTTTTCTCGTCACCGGTCCGACCGGTTCGGGCAAATCCACGTCATTGTATGCATTTCTGAGCGCGATCAATTCCGTGCACAAACGCATTATTACGATTGAGGAGCCGGTCGAATACGAACTCAAGGGGATCAATCAAATTGCCGTGCGGCCGGACATCGGCCTGACCTTTGCCATGGGGTTGCGCCACATCCTGCGGCAGGACCCCAATGTGATCATGGTCGGTGAAATCCGCGATCTGGAGACGGCGGAAATCGCCATTCGGGCGTCACTGACGGGCCATTTGGTGTTCAGCACGCTGCACACCAATGACGCGCCGAGTGCGTTCACGCGGTTGATCGACATGGGCATCGAACCGTTCCTGGTGGCGTCCTCGGTGGAAGCGGTCATGGCGCAACGCCTCGTTCGCACGATTTGTCCGACGTGCAAGTCGGAGCAGAAGGTCGAACGCGGCTATCTGCAAAAAATCGGTTTCCCCGAAAATGAGATCGACACTGCAAAATTCTGGCACGGTACCGGGTGCGAGGATTGCCGGCAGTTCGGGTATCAGGGACGCAAGGGTATTTATGAATTGCTCATTCTGAATGAAAATATGCGTCCGTTGATTTTAAACCGCGCCCCGGCTTCCACCATCGCGGCCAAGGCCATCGAACAGGGAATGCGCACGTTGCGCACCGACGGCTGGACCAAGGTAAAAGGCGGGGAAACGACCATTGAGGAGGTTCTACGCGTCACCCAGATCGAAGAACACATGGACACCCTCATGTGAGCTCAACCCCGCCACTGCGAAACTTTTCCTGATATGGCCCGCTGGCAATACTGCAACATCCTCCACGTCGGCACCGACGCGTACCGCCTCTGGCAGTTTGATGCCAAAGGCGATGGTTTCGCGCTCAATCGCGAGCACTCGGGCGCCGCCGGCGAACTGGTGCCGTTCCATCTGGCGGCCAAGTCGTGGCGCTCGTTGTGGCAACCCCGGTTGAACATCGCCTGGTTGCCGCCGGAAAACGTTTTTCTTCGTGTCCTCGAACTGCCCCGGAGCAACTTTGAGGAGACGCTGGCCATGGTGGAATTGCAGTTGGAAAAACTGTCGCCGTTGCCGGTGGCGCAAATCGTGTGGATGATCCACCTGTTGCCGCGCACGACCGACAATTTGCAGACCATCATTGTCGTCATTGCCGCCCGCCACGCGGTCGAGGAATTTCTCGGCAAACTGGAGGGTCAGGGTTATCTGGCCGACCGGCTCGAGGCGCCCATGTTGGATGAATTGGAAGTCACCCCTACGACGGAGGATGGCGCCTGGATTTACCCCGCCGCTTTTGCCGGGCAGAATGTCGCGCTGGTGGCGTGGTGGTTCGGCGGGACCTTGCGGAATTTGAGCTTTATGGTTTTGTCGCAGACCGGCGACCGGGCGAAAAGCCTGCAGGACCAGCTGGCACAACTGACCTGGGCCGGCGAATTGGAAGGCTGGCTGACCGCGAAGCCAAACTGGCATCTGGTGGCTGACGGTGAGGTGGCGGTCGAATGGGAAGGCCTCCTGCATGCCAGCCTGGGCGAGCTGGTGACGACGACCCGGCCGTTGCCGTTCGTTGAACTGGCCGCGCACACGGCGCGGCGTTCCGCTCGCAGTGATGCACGAGTCACCCTGCTGCCCCCGGAATTTTCCGCGCGCTACCACCAGCAGTTTGTCGACCGGTTATGGCTGCGTGGCCTGGCGACGGCGGGAATGTTGTACGTGGTCGGCGTGGTGATTTATTTTTGCGCGGTTGGTTTTCTCTCCTTTCAGACGGGCAAGGCCGAGCAGGTGGTCGCCGGGCTGAGCGGGAGTTACACCAATGCGCTGCAACTCCAGGCGCGTTACCAGGTGCTCCAGGAACGGCAGAATTTGAAGTACGCGGCGCTCAACTGCTGGAAAATCGTCGCCGAACAGTTGCCGGCGGGAATTTCACTGCAGCGGCTGAGTTTTGCCGATGGCCAGCAATTATCCCTCAATGGAACGGTTCCCGCGGACCAGATTACCCAAATCACCGATCATTTTTATAACGCGGTCCGCAAGGCGACGCTCGATGGCCAACCCATGTTTGATACCTCGGGCAACGAGATCCCGATTTTTCGGCAGCAGGCCAATACGGTGACCTGGCAATTTTCGCTTATGCTCCGACACAAGCAGGAGGACGTGCAGTGAAAAAATTCTTCGCCCAATTGCGCCCGCTGGAACGCCGGCTGGCGGTGGCGGTCATGGTCGCCCTGTTTCTTGTGTTGAATTACATTTTTGTCTGGCCGCACTTTTCGGATTGGAGCCGGTTGAAGGATCGCCTGGCCGAAGCCCGGCGGAAACAATTATTGTATCAGACCACCATTGCGCAGTCGGCCAATTACCAGGGCCTGGTAAAAAAAATGGAAGGCGAGGGCGGGACGGTGGCGCCGGAGGACCAGGCCATCAGTTTTCTCCAGACCATTCAGTCCCAATCCACGCGCAGCGGCGTTGGCATTGTTAGCACGTCCCGGCAGATAACCCGCACGAATGAATTTTTCGTCGAGCTGACGCAAAACATCAATGTCGTCGCCAACGACCAGCAGCTGGTGGATTTTCTTTACAAGCTCGGTTCCGATGCCTCCATGATTCGCGTGCATGATCTGGAATTGCAACCCGATCCCGTACGCCAGCATCTCAACGCCAACATCCAGCTGATTGCCAGCTATCAAAAAGCCATGGCCGGTGACAATTTGAAGAACCCAACCGCAAAATCTAAATGACTGTGAAAACGACCCCGCTCATCCTGCTCATCCTGTTAACCGGCCTGGGCCTCCCCGCGCAGATGCCGCCCACCTTGTCTCCCGCGGCCCCGGCGATCAACCCCGCGGGCGGCATGGCCGCAACCTCGCCCGCCGGATCGCCGACTCCCGCGGCGGCGGCGGAACCCATGGTTCCGGCCGGCGACATCAACTTTCAAGGGGTGGATGTGGATCAGGTTCTGGACGTTTATGCGCGGTACGTGGGGCGCACCTTGTTGCGGGCGGGCTTGCCCCAGGTAAAAATCGTCCTCTCAACGGAGACCCCCTTGACTAAAAGTGAGGTGATTCAGGCATTACAGGGCGTGTTGGCGCTCAATGGCATCGCGCTGATCAATGTCGGCGACAAATTTGTGAAGGCGGTACCGGTGGCACAAGCCGCCACGGAAGGCGCGGCGTTCAGTGACCAATCCGCCAATCAACTGCCGGACGTTGGCCAATACGTCACCCACATCGTTCAGTTGAAATATATTAAGCCGAGTGAAATGGCCCCCGTGTTGCAGCAGTTTGCCAATATTCCCAACGGGGTTTTCCCGATCGACAGCAATGGGATTTTAATCATTCGCGACTACGCCGAAAACGTCAAACGGATGCTGGAATTTATCAGCAAGGTGGATGTGGTTGTGCCGGAGGAATTCATCTCGGAGGTGATTCCGATCAAATACGCGATGGTGGACGACATTGCCAATGCGTTAAACAGTCTGGGTGGCTCCAGCTCGTCCATCGGCAACGCGACCACCCCCAGTGGCGGGGGGCGTCTCGGTGGCGGCGGTGGTGGTGGAAATCAATATCAGCCTGGTGGCGGCGGTGGTGGTCTAAACCAGTCAGGTCTGACGCGGCCGTTCGGGTCGGCCGGGGGCGGGGCTGCCCCTTCGGGAAACACGTTCAGCCAGCGATTGCAGTCCATCATTCAGCGCGCGTCGGCGAGCGGGGGTGCGGATCAAATCCAGCTGCTCGGCCCGACCAAAATCATCGCCGACGAGCGGGCCAATGCCTTGCTCGTCTATGCCACGCAGCAGGACATGAAGACGATCAAGGACATCGTGGCCAAACTGGACGTGCTGCTGCCGCAGGTGCTGATTGAATCGGTCATCATGGATGTGTCGCTGGGCAATTCGTGGAACTTCGGTGTTTCCGTGGCGCAAAATCCCAAAACCTTTCAAGGCAACTCGTCGAATATTATCGAGAATTTCATCGGTGGCGGCGGCATGAACAACGGGCAGTCATTCTTTAATTTTCTGAACAATTCCCTCGGCACCAACAACAGCGCGGTTTTTGGCAATAATCTGGGGAGCGGCCTCAGCTATTTCGGAAACCTCGGGCCGACGTGGGACGTGGCCGTGGCGGCGGCGGCGGCGGACAATTCGGTTTCCATCATCCAGCGTCCGCGCATTCAGACGTCGCAGGCCAAGGAGGCGCAGTTTTTCGTCGGCAGCACGGTGCCTTATGTCACCAGCGTCTATTACAACAGCGGCATTGGCGGCGGCCCCAGTTCCTCGTATTCGCAATTGCAGGTGGGCATCTCGCTGGATGTCACCCCGTTCATCAACCCGAACGGCCTGGTGGTGATGGATATCAGCCAGGAGATTGATGATTTCAATGGCAGCACATTCATCCAGGGCGTGGGCAATGTACCCAATACCGACAAACGCCAGCTTTCATCGGAGGTCGCCGTCAAAGACCGGGACACCATCATTCTCGGCGGCTTCATCCGCTCGGAACATGACAAGAATCGAAGCGGGGTTCCCGTGCTGCAAGACATCCCGATTTTAGGCAACCTCTTCAGCAGCCACAGCAGCAACAAGACCCGCAGCGAATTGCTCGTGTTGATGCGTCCGACCGTCTTGAAAACTCCGGAATTGGCCGCGGCCCAGACCGTGACCGAGGAACAGCGGTTGCCGGGCATTTCCGAGGCCGCGGCGGAGGACGACGTGGAACAACGCAAGGCCGAACAGGCGGAGCAAAGACGGGAACGCCTGGAATTGCGAAAGGCAATGCAGCAGCCCGCGCCCCCTTCCGAGGCCCCCGCCCCGGATGCAGTAGTGGTTCCTGATTCGGTGCCGGTACCGGCAGTCGTGCCGGAGCCAGCTCCCGCACAACCGACGCAGGGCCAGCCGATGTCACCCCCGGCTCCACCCCGGAACAATTTATTCCAGCCGGTAACGCCGGAAGGTTACCCGCAAACCAACGCGCCGACCTATCCCAACCAGTAGCCTGCGCGTCGTGGTTTTATTTCAATGGCAGCGCGCCATTACCGGCGCCGCTGGAAAGGATGTCTTCCAGGCTGTGGAGCGGGTGCAGGGGCGTCAGTAGAAATTTGGGAATGTAAACCGGCTTGCTCTGCGGTTGCTGAAGGGTGCCGGTGATTTTGTATTCAAACAGTTTGCTGACCGGCCATAACGCGGTGCTCAGAAGCGGGCCAACCACCCAGGTATCACGCAGCAATTGGGCGGTGACACGGGCGTTCACGCGGCCTTTCAGCTCCACTGTGCCGGCGTATTGCATCCGCATCATCGTTGAGCGGATTTCCAGATCGTCCGAAAAGATAACGCCATTGGTCATGTCGAATTGTGCCGCCGCATCCGTCGCGCGACTGCTGCCCAGACCGGGCATGACCGTATTCAACACCGGTGACAAAATGCCGAAAATGGGGACATCCCAAAGCAACCCGTCGTGCAGATTGACCTGACCATAGCCATTCCAGGTGTGCCAGTCTTCCGAGTTGGCGCTTGTCATCACAAACCGGCCGCTCAACACGCCCTCGAGGTGGTTGGTTGGCGACGCCAAGTCCGTCGCGAGCAGATGCACATTCGCGTTTCTGACGTCGGCGATAAATTCGAAATCCGCCCCCGCTTTTGGACGAAAGTCAAAATTGGCAAAGCCATCCGCGTCCCCGCCGTAAAACGCCCCCGCCAGATTCGTCAAAATCAACGTTTGACCCAGCCAGTGAATTTTTCCGGTGACGCGAGAGGCTTTGACCTTCAGCCATTCGAGCGGCACCCCTTCCGCTTCAAACGACAAATCCGCGTCGTCCGTGCCGCGCAAGGGCGCATAACCATTCACCTGTGCCGGACACGGCAGGCCGAAATGATACGGTTCCATGATCGCGCCAACCTTGGGCCCGATGGCGCGCGCCACCGCGCGCGGATCCGCCGTGCTGACGCCGTTGGTGAAGTAAATGCGCCACGAGTTGAAATCCACCGCGATGCCGTCGGCCGCCATCGTTTGCACGCCGGTTTGCAAGCGCGGCTGAAAAAACTCAAGAAACCGGTTGGTGTACCGGAAGGCGCTTTCAACGCTGCCCACCGCCTGGCCGCGGATGGTGAAGTTTGTCAGCGCCAGATGCCCCGTGGCGCCAAGGCTGTCATTGTCGTACAAGCGTCCCCATACGTCCGCCTGCAACGCCAGGGGCCGGGTGAACGTGAAAAGTTCCGGAATCCGTTGGAGCTGGTTTGAGGCCAGGAGCGGCCGGAGGGCGTCCATGGCCAGCACGCCCTGCACCTGCCAGTGATAACTTTTTGTGGCATCATCCTCAACATCGGCCAGCAGCAACTTCCCTTCCGGGCGCGCCACGGTCAGGTGCGGCAACCGCCAGACGAGGTTGGAGTAGGAAAAGTCTCCCTGCGCCGCGTCCACGGCGATACCGCGAAACAGGCCGTTGGTCGTGGCGAATTCGCCGGCGAGCCGCAGGGTGGGTTGCACCTCGGCGCGCCAGTCGGGCTGGCGGTTCGTCCACGCCGGTAAAATCAGCGAACCCCCGGCGTGCAAGGCCGGCGGCTGTCCCCAGGAAAATTGTGTCAGCCAATCCCGGGTTTTGTCCGTCAACAGCGCCGCGATCGCACGCGGATCGAAGCAGGACGAATTGGTGAAGGTGAACTGGCGGGTATTCACATTCAATTGCAGGCCGGCATTCAACCGGCCACCCCCCAATTCGGCGGACAAATTGGTTACGGCCAGATTCGGCGCGCGCCAGGATCCGGCGCATTTGACGGTCTGGGCATTCAATTGTTCCGACTCCAGATCGGCCAGTTGTGCGGTCCATTCGATGCGGTAGGGCTGTACATTGGTCCACCAGTCCCAGGACGGGTCGGAATTCGTGGGGGCGCCGCTGAACGCCATCAGCTTGGCAGCCAGTTGAATGGTTCGGGCCCGGCCCCAGGGGGTGTCGGCGATGGGAACGGCGGCCGTCAAATAAATCCTGAACGAACGGGGATCACGCGCATCACCGGTCACGGCCAGGCTCAGCTGGGGCGTGCCCGCAAAATGAATTTCGCGCAACCGGTCGGCGATTCTTTGCCAGTGGACCTGCCACGCGGCCGCGTTGGTGGTGCCCTGAAAAATTTGCCAATGGCGCAGGGCCGAGGCGTGGACGATATCTCCGGACAGCGTAAAAGTGGCGCCCTCAAAGCCGGCCTGAAAATTATCCAGCGACCAGGTGTCGTTGGCTTCAAACCGCAAGTCCGTCTGAATGTGGTCAAGGGTCAGCGCGTTGGTCGGCGAAAGTGGCCAGACCAACGTGCCCTGGCGTAAAACCAATCCTTTGATTTGCCATTGACGGTGCAGCAGGGCACGGTAGTCCAGCCGTAATTGGACCTGCTGAAGCGAGAGCGTGCCACCTTTGGCCGCTTGCGCCCGCCCCAGGCTGACATGGTCGGCGACCAAACCATGACGGAGACTCAACCGCAAGCGGGCAAATTCCAATTCGATTCCACGGGTGCGGAGGGTTTCCACCAACGGGCGTTTGAGAAAATCGGGCACGCCGACCTGATTGAGCCAGCCGACGGCACAAATCAGGACGAGCATGAATAAAATGACCAGGCGGCGCAGCTGGCGGAACAGCGTCCGGCACCTTCGCCAGAAGCCAGTGGGATTGCGCATATCAGGGAACGTTCTCCGGAATGGAGAGATAACTCAAGACGAACTGATAAAGCGCCGGTGGAAACACAAAGACCCACTGCTCGCTGCCGTCCAACGTCAAGGCGGCCAGCGCGGTTTGTGTGCCGGACAGGCCAAAATCCACGGTGTGTTTCTCGCCGTTTTTAAGCTCGAAGGTGATGGAAAGGTTCCCCGGTTTCAGGCCGAATTTTTGGGGTTCGGCCGGGTTGCGGGCCAGCCAGGCGGCGGCGGCAAGCTGGCCAAACTGATGCGCCGTTTCCTCGATGGCCGCCGGGATGATGATGCCCTGTGAGCCCGGCGCGAGCGACCATTGGTTCAAGCCGTTATGAATGATCTGCCGGGTCTTGCCGTTCTGGTGAATGGTTATTTTTGCCACGTCCGCTTCCGAAAAATCCCAGACCTGCCGCTCCCGCAGTTCCCAGCCGGCTTCCGGCAGTTGATTGAAATCCTCCAGCGAGACGGCATAAACCGAATCCTCGTCGGCGCGCCGCACAAAAACCTCATTGGTTTGCGCCGCGCCAAAGAGCAGTTGCGCGATGACGGCATTGGTGTCATCCACCGCCGAAAACAGGGTGATTTGCCACGAGGGCGTGGCCAGTCCATAGGCCGGCAGATCCGGGGTGGTGACCACGTCTTTGACGAATTCCGCCACCCGCAGACCGGCCAGGAGTTTGATGAACTGCTGTACCCTTTCGGGGTCCACCGGGAATTTTTCCCCGACCACGCGCCAGTCGTTGGTGCCCTGCCGTTGGAGGGTGAAATGGTTCGTACCGCGCACCTCGATCTCGGCGACGGGGGCGGACAGCTCGAGCAAATACGGATCGCGAAAGTCATTCACGGTGCCGAGCCATGGCGACAGCGGGTCCCGGGGGGTGGTGGTGACGGTACTCCAACCCTCGCGCCGGGCATAGACCAGCGATGAATCATTGGTCGCGCCCTTGCCGGTGTGAAGGGCGGTAATGAAATTGGTTCCGCGACCGATCCACAAATCAAGTTCGGCGGGTTGCAAATCAAACGCCGTCAGGTCCGCCTTGGGATTGTCGGTCACAAATTGTGAAACCTGCGCGGTTTGCAGACGCTGGAGCGCCTCGGTGATCCGGCTGCTGTCGGCGCGCGCCACCAGCGGACGGGTCATTTGCCAGAGGTGATTGGTGGTGTTACGATGCAGTTCGATGACTTTTGTGCCGTTGGTCAGAACAATCCAGTCCGGCGCGCGGTCGCCGAAATCCACCAGCGCCGTGGCGCGCCAATCGTTGGCCGAGCCGGGAAGATACTTGAGCCAGCCGGCGTCAGTTACATACGCCCCGTCGGTTCCGACGATGCGGAGGAAAACCTGATCGCCGGGGGCGGTTTTGTTGCCCACCTTCAACTGCCAGCGCTGGTCACCGGCTTCCAGCACGAGGGAAACTTGTGGGGTATCAAAGCCGTAACCGGCCACGGCGCTGGGTTGTTCGCGAAGCTCGCCGGCGCTGATGCGGATGGCGGGGGTAAGCTTCTGCAACGCCGCCAGCAGGGCCTCGATGGCCGCGGGCTGCGCAGGGTACACGATCGGCTTGGTCAGGAGCCACGTGCCATTGGTGCGGTCGGCGCGAATTTCGAGGGCGTCGGCGGGAATCACCTGGACGCTCGTGACCGCGGAAGCTTGCAGATCCGTCAGGATGGCCGTCGGTTTCACCGGTTCCGGCCGGAAAAAATGTTCGAGAACAGAAATGCCCAGAAACAACACTGCGGCCACCACCAGCCAGATCAGGGTATTTTTTGAGTTCATTATTTTCTCCGCCGCAACCAGACCAGTCCGCCCAGGGCCAGCACACCGCCGGGCAATGCCCCCAGCAACAGCCAGTGCACGTTCCGTTGTTGCTGCCGCGTCATGATGATCCGGAATTCGACCACGGGACGCGGGCCGATGCCCTGCAGCAAGGCGGGCCGGTCCAGCAACCAATTGGCCGCGTAACCGATAAAATCGCGGTTCGCGCCGTCATTGATGAGTTGGTTGTCGAGGAACAACGAATCACCCGTCACCACCATCCGGCAGCTGCCGTGCGCCGCCGCCAATCCTTTGACCTCGTTCTGTTCGACGGCGACCATCAACGGATAACTGCGCGGCGCCGGGCCGCGCTCATTCATGAGGGTGGAATCAGGACCGGAGAAGGCCAGTTCCGTCACGTTCGGCGCATCCGCCGGCGGGTTTTGCCAGTTTATCCGGCCGACCGGGCGCGGCAAAATCATTTGCAATGCCAGCTGGGTGAGCGGATTGGCGATCGGATGCTGGCTGAAATCGTAAACAATCACATCCTGTCCCGAGTAGGTGTGCTTGGGATCCTGGACCACGTCCAGGCCGGCCCGCACGCCCCAGTGCCGGAGGATATCCTCGAGACCGGTGGGATGTTGGATGGATGAATAATCCAGCAGTAAAAACAAGCGTCCGCCCTGCGACAGGTACTGATCGATTTTTTGCAGTTCCGGATTTGAAAACAGGGTTCTGGGTCCGGCGATGACCAGCAGATTGCAATCGGCCGGCACGGGGTCGTCTCCGACCAGTTCGAGCGGTTCCACCCGGATGTAATTTTGCTCCAGGACCGCGCCAAATTTCAGGTAGCCGGTCTCGCCGCTGTCCGTGAGGGATGGTTCACCGTCCCCTTGCAGAAAATACGCCTTGAATGGTTTGGGGTTGATGACGGCCAGTAACATCGAGGTGAACATCACCTCGCCATTAAACGCCACCGGTTTGCGGCGGAATTCCCGTTCCTTTTCGTTAGGAACCTGCTCGTACGTGTACTGCGTCAGCGCATCGCCGTTGGCGATTTTGGTCCGCCCGTCGCAATCGAAAATGATGAGATTTTTGGCGTTCGGCGAATTGAGTTGATATTGCGCCTTGATTTTTTCCGCCTCCCCCGCGTCCCGCACGTAATCCACGGTCCGAATCGAGAAATTCGGGTTTACCGCCTGATATTCATCCAACAGGGTGACGATGGTCGGGTAAAAGTCGGAATCATCCTGGGTGTCATAATACAAGGTCACCAGGACGTGGTTGGTCATGGATCGGAGGACATCCACCGTGCGCGGGGAAATTTTAATACGCGTCTGCGAACTGAGATAAAACCGTTCGGGGAAGAGGCTTCCCAGATAATTGGCCATAACCAGGACGGCCAGCACCAGCGCGGTTCGCACGACCACGTCGAATCCGATCTTCCACCGGCGGCCGGCCGAGAAGCTCAATTGAGGTTTGGGATTGGCGGCCATCTTATTTCCAACGTCGGCTTTCCACCACGCGCAGGGTCAAAAACAGAAAAAACAACGTGAGGCTGACGTAAAAAATCACCGTGCGCGTATCCACCACCCCCTGCGCAAAGTCGTTCATCTGGTCGAACAACCCGAAATAGGAGAGCAGTTTCGTCTTCCATTGGGTGGGCGCGGTAATCGCCTGGGCCAGAAATCCGAGTGAAAACAGGCTCACGCCGAGCACAAAGCTGATCATCGCCGCCGCCATTTGGCTCCGGCTGAGCGCCGAGGCAAAGCAGCCCAGCGACAAAAACAGGCAGCCGACCAGAAACACCCCCAAATACATGCCCCCAATCGTGCCCGCATCGAGTGTTGCCGGCTGGTCCGTAAAGTGACGCACCACAAAGAGGCAGGCCAGCAGCGGCAGCCACATGATGAGGTAAAAAACGGCCGCCGCGGTGAATTTCGCCGCGACCACCTGCAAATCGCCGACGGGCGCCGTCATCAGGGTCTCAAACGTGCCGGAAAATTTTTCCAAGGCAAATAATCGCATCGTGATGATGGGTGTGGCCAGCAATACGATCAGCCAGAAAAAATAAGTTCCGTAAAACATTTCCGTCACCGGCATCGGCGACGGATCGCTGCCCAGGTTGGTCATCACGACCACAAAGCTCCATCCGATCAAAAGCGTTACCGCCGCGATGATGACGTAACCCGAGACGGAAACGAAAAATGCCGCCAATTCCCGCCGTGTGAGCGTCAGAAAGATTCGCATTAGCTGTTTTCTTCCTCTTCGCCGGGTTGCGTGACCTGGACGTAGATGTCTTCCAACGAATGGCGGTTGCGCGTCAACTCGCGCAAGACCCAGCCATTTTGCAGCGCCAGGGCGAAAACCACCGGTCGCAAATCCAGTCCATCCCGCGGCGTCAGCGCACAGCGCTGGTATTCCCCTTCGCTGGCGGATACGTCAAAGTATTCAATTTCAGGCAATTGCGACCAGCAATCGCGCAACGCGGCGGCGGGCGCGGCCAGCTCCACAATAATTTGATTCTTTCCCGCCACGAGCCGTTGCAAGTTTTCCGGCGTGTCGGCGGCCAGAATTTTGCCGTCGTACATGATCAGCATCCGGTTGCACATCATTTCCGCCTCGGGAAGAATGTGCGTTGAGATGAGGACGGTGTGGAGCGGCGCGAGGCCTTTGATGAGCTGCCTGACCGTGCGAATCTGATGCGGGTCAAGGCCGATGGTCGGCTCATCGAGGATGATCAGTTCCGGATCGTGCACCAGGGCGTCGGCCATGCCCACGCGCTGCCGGTAACCTTTCGAGAGCTGTCCAATAATGCGGCGGCTCACGTCCGTTAATCCGCATTGCTCCATGACGGTGTTCACCCGTTCGCGCGAACGGCGCCAGCCCAGTCCTTTCAGCCGCGCCCGGAATTTCAAGTACTCCCGCACGCGCATTTCGAGGTAAAGCGGGTTGTTTTCCGGCATGTAGCCGATCCGGCGGCGCACCTCGACCGACTGGTGGAAAACGTCAAACCCCCCGACGTGCACCGTGCCCGAGGTGGCCGGCAGGTAACACGCCAGAATCCGCATGGTCGTGCTTTTCCCCGCACCATTCGGGCCGAGCAGGCCAACAATCTCCCCCCGGGCGACTGTGAACGAAATGCCCGCCACGGCGGTTCGGCCGGCGTAGCGCTTCGACAAATTCGTGACTTCAATCATGGCATTTTCGTTCATCGCAACGACGTGGAGTGTAACCGGAAAAACAGGGTTTCGGCCAACAAAAACTCACCACCCCCGCGATGCCTGTTTCTATAAACAGGCAAATTGACCATTAGATGCGTTCAAAATTTTTGCGAGCCAGCTTGACTTTGCGCCACCACCGGCGCAAAAGCAATTTCAAGATGTCTCCGCCTTCCGGGAATTTCTACGCCTGCTGGCGCGCACGGTTGGGAACGACGAACCGCTTGCGTGACGAAAATGACCTGCCGGCCGAACGCCTGCTTCAGGCCGTCTGGCTGCATCAACGCCTGAAGCGTGATCAACTGAGGACGGCGGATGGGAAGAACGTCCGGATTTTTCACCCCGGCTTTGCCAGTACCGAAGGGGGACCGGATTTTTATGACGCGGTGATTCAAATTGGCGATGACCCGCCGCGTTCCGGTGACGTGGAAATCGACTTGCGCGTTTCGGGTTGGCACGCGCACGGGCACGACCGAAACCCGAATTTTCGGAATGTCCTGCTCCACGTTGTTTGGGACGACGCGCGGCCGGTGGCGGATACGCTGCCGCTGTTATCCCTGAGCCGCGTACTGGATGCCCCATTAAGCGAACTCGCCATGTGGTTCGAAAGCGAATCGCCATGTTCGTTTCCCCGGGACCTGCGTGGCCGGTGCTGCGTGGCCTTGAGAGATCTGGACGATACCCGGTTGACCGGCCTGCTGCGTGAGGCTGCGAGCGTGCGCTTTCAATCCAAAACCGCCCACTTTCGCACCCGCGCCCGGCACGTGGGTTGGGAACGGTCCCTGTGGGAGGGATTATTTCGGGCGCTGGGCTACAAACAGAACGCGTGGCCGATGCAAAATCTGGCGGAATCGCATCCGCGTTGGGCCGGCGGCGTGGATTCGGTGTTTGACTGGCAGACGCGGTTGCTGGGAGTAAGCGGTTTGTTGCCGCTGGAATTGTCCCGGGCACAGCCCGCGGGGGATGGCTATTTGCGGCAAATTTGGGATCGCTGGTGGCGTGAGCGCGACGAATTCAATGATTGTACCCTGCCGCGAACGGCGTGGAAATTCCGCGGCCTGCGCCCCGCGAACCATCCTCAACGCCGGCTGGCACTCGCGGCGCACTGGCTGGCGGCCGGCGACACCGTCCAACAGCTGGAACACTGGTGTGCCACGGAACTGCCGGACGCCCGATTGCTGGATTCGTTGCGCCGAATTCTGGACGTGAGGCACGACGAATTTTGGTCCTGGCACTGGACGCTTCGTTCGGCCCGCTTGCCGAAACCCCTGCCATTGCTGGGCGATGCGCGAGTGACGGACCTGGCCGTCAACGCGGTTTTACCATGGCTGTGGACGCGGGCGGTGGCGGGCAAAAACCGGAAGCTCCAACGCGTCATCGAACGGCGTTATTTTACGTGGCCGCCCGCCCAGGAAAATTCGGTTCTGCGGCTGGCGCGTCAGCGTTTACTGGGGTCCGGGCGAAGTCATTTGTGCCCCGGTGCCGCGGTGCAACAGGGGTTGATGCAAATCGCGCATGATTTCTGCGGGCATTCCAACGCCCTGTGCGACCATTGCCGTTTCCCCGAATTGGCGTCGGCCTGGCGGACGCAAACGATTACTCAGCCTCCATCTTTGCGAGCGGATTGCTGGTAAGACCTCCGGTTTTTGGCCCGCCGAGGTCGGCGCCCTGTAGCATGATTATTCACCGTTCACCGGTGGGGATGCGTGGCCCGCGGCTCCCGCCCGGGGATTTTTGGCGCGCTTGTTCCGCGGCAGCGGGCTGACCATCACGTTGATGCCGCGACCGATGAGTTTGGGTTCGAAGTCGGGATGGCCATAGGGTGCCAGTTCGGCAAGAAATTTGCGGATCACCTGGAATCCAAATTCGGTGTGCGCCATTTCGCGTCCGCGGAATTTCAACGCGATTTTCACCTTCATGTCCTCGCACAGGAAATCAACCGCGTGGATGACTTTGATGCCCAGGTCGTGCGGATCAATGCGCGGGCTGAGCTGGATTTCCTTTACCGTCGACGCGTGCTGGTGTTTTTTTGATTCCTTTTCCTTTTTGGCCTGCTCGTAGCGGAACTTGCCGAAGTCCACGACCCGGCACACCGGCGGGGTCGCGTTGGGGGAAATTTCCACCAGGTCCACGCCGTGTTGCCGTGCCAGCGCCAGCGCGTCGTTGAGCGAAATGACGCCGATGTTCTTGTCATGGGCGTCAATGACCCGGACTTCACGAGCGCGGATTTTGCCGTTGACCCGGACGAACGAGGCGGAAGAGAAAGTGCGTGGGGCAAAAGGGCGGCTCAAGAAACCCTCGTCGGTTGTGACTTTACTGAATGGTTCTGCATCAAAAAAACCGGCAACTGCCAAAATAGATTACAGCAAGTAATTAAGCAATTCATCGGCCTTTACGCAAGGAAAATAAACATGATTATTCCTTTGTCCTAATGGCCCGGTTTGCCGCGTCATAAACCCGCTTTAATGGAATTTTTGCCCGGGCCGCCAGTTTTTTACACGATTCGAATTCCGGTGCCGCCTGAACCACTTTTTCGTTAAATTTCCCCAATTTGACAGTGATTCTGCCGTAGGTTGTTTTGACATCGACGAATTCACGCCGCAATTTGCGCCGCTCCGCCACCGTGCGTCGCACACCAAAGGCACTGGTCTCGCATAAAATCATTTCACTGAATCGGTCCGCTTCCGATTCCGCGCACAAAACCGTGAGCAATACCCCGGGCCGGTTTTTCTTCATTTGAACCGGGGTATAAAAAACGTCCAGCGCACCCGCGGTCAGGGCGGTTTCGACGAAGTGGCCGAGAATCTCAGGGTTCGTGTCGTCCAGATTGGTCTCCAGGACCGCAATGGTGTCCGTTTCCCAATCTCGTTTGGGAGAACCGGTTGTTTCAACCCTGGATTTTGGGTTTTGGATTGTGGACGCCTTGCCGAGCACGGCGCGCAAAACATTGGGCCGCGTTTTGTTCTCTCGCGTCCCCAGGCCAAAACCGGTTTTTCCGGCAACCAGATTTTGCATCGGACCGAAACTTTCGGCGAACTCCGCCAGCAATGCCGCGCCCGTGGGGGTGACCAATTCATGTGGCTCATCGCATTGGGTCAGGCCGATGCCCCGCGCACCGAGGATCGCCAGCGTCGCCGGCGCTGGAATCGGAAATCGCCCGTGCGCGCAATCCACCCACCCCACGCCCTCGATTACCGGCGAGGCGACCACGCGCGGTTTGCCGAGCAGTTCCAGCGCGATGCAGGCGCCCACGATGTCCACGATCGAATCCACCGCGCCGACTTCGTGGAAATGGACGCGTGCCGGGGGCAGGCCGTGAATTTTTCCCTCGGCTTCAGCAATGCGTCGGAACACGGCGCTGGATTTTTTCTTCACCCAATTCGAAAGCCGGCTGCGCGAGATGAGACGTTTGATTTCGGCGAAATTGCGGCTGTCGTCGTGGTGATGATCATGGTGCGAATGGTGTGGGTGTCCGTGCCCTTGGCCGCGGTGCACATGCACGTCGAACTTGACGCCGGCAATGCCGGATTTCTGCTGGTGGAGAACATGAACGTGCCAGCCGTCGAGTTTCATCTTGTCCAACTCGCGCTCCAGTCGGCGCACCTCCACGCCCAGATCGATCAACGCGCCAATAAACATGTCGCCACTGATGCCGCTGAAAAGGTCGAGATAAAGCGTTTTCATATCTTTTATCTTGTAGCGGCGGTCTGTGACCGCCGCATTTCTTCGTCAAATCCCAAGGCATGTATTTCTCCCTGAAATGGCCAATCCGTCCAGTCTTTTACCAAACCGGCGCGAACACAATTTTCAACTACATAGAGCCATTTTTCGGAGTAGGATTCACCGGAGCGAAGGATGTGATCAAAAAAGCCTTTTTGCCAGTGCGGCGATGACACACCACGCCTCCTCAATTCCTTGGACAAACAATTCTTCAAGCTTTTGACCCAGATGGAGAGATTTTCCGCGGGCGGAGGAGGTTTGACGAACAAATGAATGTGATCGGGCATTAAAATATACCGGCCGACAAAAATATTCCTTTTAGACGCTTCTGCAAAAAAATTCAGGCAAACAAAATGTATTTGCTGGTTGGTGAGGATGGCCATCCGTTTATGTGTGCAAAAAGTGATGAAATAGACCGGATTTTCAACCTGCAACCGCTCCAAACGATGCAAGCGTTCCATAAAATGGCGGCGGTCACAGACCGCCGCTACAGAGCATGTTGATCTGGCTCGCGGCGTAACCGGCGCCGAAGCCGTTGTCTATGTTCACCACCGTGACCCCGCTGGCACAACTGTTCAACATCGCCAGCAGCGCCGCCACTCCGCCGAAACTCGCGCCGTAACCGATGCTCGTCGGCACGGCGATCACCGGCCGGGAAACCATCCCGGCGACCACGCTGGGCAGCGCGCCTTCCATGCCGGCGACGACAATCAACACGCTGGCGCTTTGAATCGTTGCCAAATGCGGGAGCAGCCGGTGCAAACCCGAAACCCCGGCATCCCGGACGCGTTCGACCCGGTTGCCCATGATTTCCGCCGTGACGGCGGCTTCCTCGGCCACCGGCAGGTCGCTGGTGCCGGCGCAAACGACGGCGATGGCCCCGGGCCTTTTCGGCAATGGCTTTTTCTCGATGGTCGCGCAGCGGGCAATGGCATGATGAACCGTCCGCTTGAATTTTTTACACAGCGCCCGGGCGTGTTCAGGCGTGATGCGGGTGATCAGCACGCGTTGTTCCTGCGTCAGGATTTGCGCGGCGATTTGGACCACCTGCTCCGGTGTTTTGCCGGAACCGAAAATCACTTCGGGAAAGCCCTTGCGCAGGGCACGATGCGTGTCCACCTGCGCAAAGCCGAGGTCGGCCAGCGGCGCGGATTGAAAGGCGCGCAGGACCCGCTCCCGTGTGGCCTTCCCGGCGCGAAACGCTTCCAAAAGTTTTATGGCTTCAGCAGTGGTCACAAAAAGAGGATGGCTGGTCCGGGGTGGAATGGGAAACGGGAAATTTCGGGTTCAGTCAGTGGTGATGCCGGAAGAGCCGTTCCCGGTTTTTAAGCAAATACCAGACGATTAATACGTTCAACGCCAGCACGATGGCCAATCCGATTTTGGGATGGGCGAACATGGGTCGTACCGGGCCCGTCAATTCGGGCCGGCGGTGCACCAGTTCAAAGACCTCGATGGGGATGAAAAATGCCGATTCGCCGATGGCCAGCCAGATGGCCCATTTTGCGCGCCACGCCAGTCCCAGGCTCTCAACGAGCAGGAACAATCCGCAGAGAAATGTGCCCGACGCGAACACGCGCACGTTCGTCGGCGTGATCGTATCCAGCCAATCGCCGATGCTGGCAAAAAAGTTTCGTTCCGGGTCGAGATGCACCCACCGCAAAAATTGGTCGAACATGTCCGACAAATCCCGGTTCGCCAGTGAAAAGACGCCCAGCGCCAGCAGAATCAACACCGCGGCCTTGATCAGCTTGACCGCGATAATGAAGTAAAGTGTCGGCGCGATCTTTTTCCGGAGGGATGGTTTTGCGCTTTCAGTCATCAGCGGATTTTCGGCAGCAACCAATTTAACAGTTCCCCGATCGCGAGGCGTTCCTGTTTACCGTCGTCGCGATGGCGCATCGTGACCGTGTCCTGCAACTCCGGCTTCTCGCCCAGGGTATCGAAGTCGATCGTGATGCAGAACGGCGTGCCCGCTTCGTCCTGGCGGCGGTAACGGCGGCCGATCGCCCCCGCATCGTCATAGAACACATTCATCCACGGACGCAGTTGGTCGCGCACCGCCTGCGCTTTTTTCACGAGCTCGGGCTTGTTCTTGAGCAAAGGCAGCACGGCCACCTTGATGGGGGCGACCCGCGGATGAAATTTCAGCACCACCCGCGTCTCCGGTTTGCCCTTCTCGTCCGGCATCTGGTCTTCGCTGTAAGCGTTGGCAATCAAGGCCAGAATTAGACGGTCCACGCCCGCCGAGGGTTCAATGACGTGAGGAATATATTGGCCCTTCGCCAGGCCGTTGGCGTCCTCGGTGGCGTCCCGCGCGGCCGTTTCCTCCGCCACGCCCATTTTGACGAGGTACTTTTTCCGGTTTTCGTAATAGCGCCGCCAAAGTGCATCCTGTTTTTCCTTCGGCAATTGGTTCCAGGCCGTGCGGAGTTCCTCCTCGAACACGCCCATCGGTTTGCCGGAAAAGCGTTCATGCTGGCTCAGGTCGAAGTCGCTTCGCGCGGCGATACCTTCCAGCTCCTGCGTGCCAAACGGGAAGGTGAACAGAATGTCCACGCAGGCGCGGGCGTAATGCGCCAATTCCTCCGGCTTTTGCCAATACTCGACCAGCGTGGTGCGCGGCAGTCCGATGCCTTCATAAAACGCGATGCGTTGTTCCACCCAGTATTTGTGCCACGCTTCCCAGCCCCAGTCCGGATTTCCGATTTCCGATTTCCGATTTCCGATTTCGGCGGTGGACGCGACGCGTCCGGCGATGGCTTCAACGACTTCATCCGGTTTGATGAAAAATTCCAGTTCCATCTGCTCAAACTCGCGGGAGCGGAAGGTAAAATTGCGCGGCGTGACCTCGTTGCGGAACGCCTTGCCCACCTGGGCGATGCCAAAGGGAACCTTCTGGCGCGACGTTTCCAGCACGTTTTTGAATTGCGCGAAAATCGCCTGGGCGGTTTCAGGGCGGAGATAGGCGATGGCCGAATCGTCCTGCACCGGGCCGACGTAAGTCTGGAACATCAGATTGAACGCCCGCGGAGGGGTTTTCTCACCGTGACATTCCGAAACCATCTTGCTTGGCTTTTGCGGGCAGGGAATTTCGTGGGTTTGGTCGGCGCGGAACCGGCCCTTGCAGGTTTTGCAGTCAATCATCGGGTCACTGAAGGTGTCCACGTGACCGCTGGCCTTCCAGATTTGCGGCGACATGATGATGGTGGCTTCGAGGCCGACCACGTCATCGCGCTGGCGGGTCATGGTGTTCCACCAGAGCTCCTTGACGTTGCGCTTGAGTTCCGCGCCCAGCGGGCCGTAGTCCCAAAAGCCGTTGATGCCGCCGTAAATCTCGGAGGATTGATAAATAAACCCGCGCCGCTTGCACAACGACACGATTTTTTCCATCAGAACATTTTCTTTTGATTCAGCCATTGGGTTGGCCAGTGTTTGCGATGAACGCACGGCTGTAAATGAGATTTTAGCCGGCCCGGACGCGTGCCGGCGCGTGGTTTTCACGCGCGCTGCGTGAAAATTTTGCGCGCGTGGCGGTTTGGTTCCGCGGAAATTCAATTTTCACGGCGATTTCGCAAATTTTTTATTTGGCACCGCCAGTGCTAGAGATTTTCCTGTAAAGTGTATTGACAGTCCGCGTAATTCCGATAGTTTTGGCCAACTGTCACTCGAACGAAAAAAAACAAACACCTAGTCAAGTTATGAAAAGAATTCTAAAACGACAAAAGGCTTTCACCCTGATTGAACTGCTGGTGGTGATTGCCATCATCGCCATTCTGGCGGCCATGTTACTGCCGGCGCTCGCCGCCGCCAAACGCAAGGCGCAACGCATCAGTTGCGTGAGCAACCTCCGGCAGCTCGGCGTGGCTTTCCGGGTGTGGGGGGATGACAATAACGGCCAGTTTTCGATGACGGTTCCCAATAGTCAGGGCGGCGCCGAGAACTATGTTTGGAGCACGGCGAATCCAGGCACGATGGCCGGTTTCACTTACAACACTGCGATGGTTTTTGCGGTGATGTCGAATACCGTCAGCGACCCCAAGCTGATTATCTGTCCGTCAGACAGCACGCGCAACGCGGCGACGAACTGGGATGCAGAATTCATTAACGTTCCGAATACGGTCTCGCCTCAAGTACCAAACGTCAACAGCACCAACTATTTGAGTTATTTTGTCTGCGGTGATGCCATTGATACCCAGCCCCAATTGCTCCTGATTGGTGATCGCAATATCAGCAGTACTGCAGCTCCTACGACGATGTTTACGAAGGGTAATAATGGTAATATATTCGCGGCCTTTCAAAATTGGACCTATACCCCGGGAGACCTGCATTTGGGCGAAGGCAACGTCGGGTTGGCCGATGGAAGCGCACAACAAGAAACCCCGGCAAATTTGGTATCGGCCCTGGAGCAGGCTACCAATAGTTTTGGCAACACCATTATTTATTACAATTTCCCGCAATAAACGGGTTTGTTTCCACAATCTGAGATTCATGAGGCATCCCATCGGGATGCCTCTTTTTTTTGGCGGATCTCAGTTGTAAAATTGAATTTGGTGCCTCTGCCTTTGTCCATTGATTTCGAAGATGGCCCGCATTCGATTTCTGCTATTCCTGCCGGGCGTCGGATTTGTTTTTTGGCCTCGGCAAAAGCCGTTGTGCCGCGAAAAAGTTCTGCAACAGCGCGCGGCACTCAGCCTCGCACACGCCAGGGGTGACTTCAGAACGATGGTTCAGCGTGGGAAATTGCAGCAAATTCATCGCGCTGCCGGCGGCACCGGCCTTGAGGTCAGCCGCCCCGAACACCACGCGCGCCAGCCGCGTATGCACCATGGCACCCGCGCACATCGGACACGGCTCTTTCGTCACATAAAGCGTGCAATCGGTCAGCCGCCAGTCGCCCATGACCTCCTCTGCCTGGGTGAGGGCGAGCATTTCCGCATGCGCGGTCGCATCCTTGAGCAATTCGACCTGGTTGAACGCCCGGGCAATGATGCGCCCCGCGCGTACAATGACCGCACCGATGGGAACCTCGCCCGCTTCGTAAGCCTTGCCCGCCTGACGCAGCGCTTCGCCCATGAAATAGTCATCGCTGTGCAGGTCAATGATGGGTTCGTCGGGCATGATAATGGATGACTGTGTTCGCGCGCGAAGCTTACGAAAAAATCCCGAATCGTAAACCATCAATCGCCAATTCACCGCCCTTCTTCAAGCGTCCAATCGTTGCGTCCCTCCGGATGGCAATGGCAATGCGCCGCGAAAAAGCCGCCGCGATGTTGCCAGAACCAGGGCCAGATTTGTTCGCGGTCGGTCCGGGGAATTTTCAGCGAAGCCAGCGCCGCCCGCGGGAAAAATTGAAACCGCCCTTCGGCGTGCGGCGGCGGCAGCGCCTTCACCTTCACCGTCACTTCAAACAGGAACATCAGCCAATGCGTCTGGCCTTGATAACCGTGTTCGCTGACCAGGCCGGTCAGATGCAGATCCGCCGTCCGGAGGCGGAGGCCCAGTTCCTCCCCGGCTTCCCGGCAGGCGCAGGCATAAGGCGATTCACCGAGGTCCATTTTCAGCTTGCCGCCGCAGGGGCTCCAGAATCCGCGGTTCGGTTCCTGCGCGCGTTCCAGCAACAGCAACTCGTCCTGTTCGTCGAAGCAATAAAGCAACGTGGCGACCTTGTAAGGCAAAGGCATGGGGAAAATTTCAAATGACAGATGGCGAATGTCGAGCGCGTAAAATTCCGTTGTCACCGCGCGCCAAAACCGTAGCATCGCGGTTCCAGACTCATGAAGATTTTCAAAATTGCAGCGTTGGCCGGCGATGGCATCGGGCCGGAAGTGATGCGCGAAGCGATCAAGGTTTTGCGCGCCACGGAAAAGAAATTCGGTTTTGGGCTCGACCTCACCGAGGCGCCGGTGGGCTGGGCGGGCATTGATGCGGCCGGCCAGGCGCTGCCGGACGCCACGCTCGCGCTTTGCAGGAAAGCCGACGCCATTTTGTTCGGTTCGGTCGGTTTACCCGATCGGGACCCGACCCTGCCCAAGGAAGAACGCCCCGAACGCGCCGCCTTGCTGCGCATTCGCAAGGAGTTCGGTTTGTTCGCCAATCTCCGTCCGGTGCGGTTGCCGAAGGCGCTGGCGCACGCGTGTCCGCTGCGACCGGAACGGCAGGGTGACGGCATTGATATGCTCGTCGTGCGCGAGCTGACCGGTGGCATGTATTTTGGGCAGCCGAAGAAAACGGAGGACGTGACCGGCGGCCAGCGGGCGATTGACACGATGGTATACACGACGCCGGAAATCGAACGCATTGCTCACGTTGCGTTTAAAGCTGCCCGCTTACGCCGCAAACGGGTCACGAGCATTGACAAGGCCAACGTGCTCGAAAACGGCGTGCTGTGGCGCGACGTCGTTACGCGCATTGGCAAAAATTATCAGGATGTGGCGCTGGAACACATGTTTGTGGACAACGCCGCCATGCAGCTCATGCTCAAGCCGACACAGTTCGACGTGATGCTGTGCGAAAACATGTTCGGCGACATTTTAAGCGACGAGGCGGCGGCGCTGGCCGGTTCCCTGGGCATGCTGCCCAGCGCGAGTCTGGGCGCGACGAGTGGTGAAAGCACGTTCGGCTTTTACGAGCCCGCCGGCGGCACCGCGCCGGACATCGCGGGAAAAAATCTGGCGAATCCCATCGCCCAAATTTTGTCGGCGGCGTTGATGTTGCGGCACAGCTTCGGATTAAATGACGCGGCGGTGGCCATCGAAGATGCCGTGGGCCGGGCCATTAAAGCCGGCAACCGCACCGGTGACATTTTTAATCCCGGTGAAGCCGGCGCCCGCAAAATCGGCACGCAGGAGATGGGCGATGCCATCGTGGCGGGC
>JAJPJM010000008.1 GCA_021324235.1 Verrucomicrobiota bacterium | reverse complement strand
GGTGATGATGTGGCGTCCGCCGAATTCAGCGAGGCGACGAAGGCAGGCATAAATCGTCGTGGTTTTGCCGCTTCCGGCCGGGCCGGTAAGCAACAGCAGGCCGGTGGCTTGCCGGAGAAAATGTTCGAGTTCCGTGCAGGCTGTGTCGGGCAATGACAGCTCGCGGAGCGATTTCGTGGATGACGTGTTAAAAAGCCGCAGAACAATTTTTTCGCCGGTGACGGTGGGGTAAGTGGCGACGCGGATATCGTTTTGAATTCCGAACTCATCGTGCGCAATCCGGCCGTCCTGGGGCAGCGATTCCTGGTACGTTTTCAGTCGGGCGAGGAATTTGATCCGGCCAAAAACCCGGTCGGCCACCTCAACCGAAAGTTTATTGCCAGGAACGATGAGGCCGTCGAGCCGGAAGCCGACATCGGCGGCCTTGCCGCGCATTTGCAGGTGGATATCACTGGCGCCGGCGCGTTCAGCCTGGCGAACCAATTGCTCCAGGATTTCCGGCGCGGAGTTTTTTTTGCCGCCATTCAGTTGTGCCGCTTCTGACATCATAGATAAAACCTATTCGTCGCTCTTACCGGTTTCCGGGCCGTTGTCATGGCGGCGGAATTTCCAGCGTCTCACCGGGCCGCCCGTTTCAGGGCTTGTCGGTGATCAGGTAGTGCATGCCATGTTCGTCTGCCATCAGCACCCGGAGGTGACCGGGCAGTTCCGCCAGTTGGCGCCGGACCACACGGGCATCATTCACCATGCCGTCCAACGTTGGCCACAGCCCCAGGGCAAACACCAGACCGGCCACCGCGACGGCGCTACTCCAAGTCAACCGGTGGGCAAGGGTGGTCCGGGGCTGCATGACCAAAGCCGGCGGCAATTGCCGACGGATACTCGACGGAAACTGCTCCCAGTAATCCTCTGTCCGCGACGGGAGCGGGATGCCTTTCAACTGTGATTCCAGTTCAAGATCAGTCATGGTGTTTGGCTGCAATCCGGGGCGCACCGTTTTTGTACACCGGGCGGCGTGCACGGAGTGGTGTGCCCTGCCGGTTCGATTTTCGCGGTGAGCCAGCGTTTTAATTTTCGTTTGGCCGCGAAGACGCGCCAGGAAACGGTTGTCTCCGAGCAGCGCAGGACCTTCGCGGCCTCGGCGTGATTCAAGCCGTCGTAAATGGTCAGGACAATGGCTGCGCGCTGTTTTGGTGGCAATTTCAGCAAAGCCGCCTGCGTGCGCAGCACCATTTCATTATCGGATTTGTCCGTCCCGGCGTGGGCAGGCTGTACGCGTACTTCATCGGCGCAACGGGTGTAGGCGCGAAATCGCCGCGCTTCGTCCCGGCGCCAATTGAGGCAGGCGTGAACCGCGATGCTGTAAAGCCAGGTGGAAAACTTCGCGCGTCGGTTGAACGAGGCGATTTGTTCGTAGGCGCGCAGAAATGTTTCCTGGGCCAGGTCCTCGGCGTCGGCGGGCGATCCAGTCATCCGAAATGTCAGCGCATGAACCATTAGTTGATATTTTCGCACCAGCGCCTCAAAGGCCGACTTACTGCCAGCTTGACTTTGCAACACCAGATCATCGTCGGCGTCGGCCATGGAAGTCGCTTTTGAAAACTTTGAACCCGTCGCCGACGGAATCCTTTGAAATATTTTTCCGCCGTGTACCGGCAGGGGACTTGCGACACCGCCGCCTCCAGCAAGAGGCAACACAGAAGTGTTCATCTGATTTGCGGGTTATGATTGGCGACTGGCGCGCCGCGCCCGATTGCGGAAGTGTCGTCAATCGTCAATCGTAAACCGCAAATATCTCAGAAATAATCCGGTTCGTTGCCGGATTTCCATTTGATATTGCAGCCCATGCTGGCTTTTTGATTGGGTGAAACGGGCCGGCCGGCAAGTACGGCATCAAGCGCGGTGCGCAAATCTTTTCCGGTCACCGGAATTCCATTCCCGGGACGGCTGTCGTCAAACTGGCCGCGATAAACCAGCTTCCGTTTCTTGTCGAAGAGATAGATATCCGGCGTACAGGCGGCGCGGTAGGCCTTGGCCACGGTTTGCGACTCGTCGTAAAGATATGGAAAAGTATAGTGCGCGGATCTCACTTCTTCCTTCATCTTCCCAGGACTGTCGTCGGGGTAATTTGCGACGTCGTTGGCGTTAATGCCGACGATACCCACGCTGCGGGATATGTAATCACGCGCTAATTCCGCCAGCCCGGTTCGGATATGTTTCACGTACGGACAATGATTGCAAATGAACAGAACCAGCAGCGCGGACTTGTCTTTGAAGTCCCTCGGCGAAACGGTTTTCCCATTCGTATCCGGCAAACTGAAATCGGGCGCTGTCGTGCCGAGCGGCAGCATGGTGGAAGGGGTCAGGGCCATACGGCAAAGGTAGCAGCCGGCGTGAGCCGGCTCAAATATTTTTGAATGGAGCGGACTCACGTCCGCTGCTACAAGTGTATTTTGCCATGCCGAAGAACATCGTCTATTTCGATCTGGAAACACAGAAGTCCGCCGAGGAAGTGGGTGGTTGGAATCACATCGCCAAAATGGGCATGAGCATTGGCGTGATCTTCAGCACCGCACGGGCCGATTACAAGATTTACGGTGAAAAAGAGGTGAATGAGCTCATCGCGGAGTTGCAGCGCGCCGATCTGGTGGTGGGATTTAACATTTTGCGCTTCGATTACGAGGTGCTGCACGGCTATACGACGTTTGATTTGCGCCAGTTGCCGACGCTGGACATGATGGTGGAGCTGCAAAACAAGCTGCAGCACCGGCTCTCGCTTGATTCAATTGCCACAGCGACCTTCGGTGTGGAAAAAACGGCGGAAGGCATGCAGGCCATCCGCTGG
>JAJPJM010000124.1 GCA_021324235.1 Verrucomicrobiota bacterium | reverse complement strand
GCGGATGATTTTGCCGAGGCCGTCAATGTGACCGGTCACAAAATGCCCGCCGAACTCGCCGTCCGCCCGCAGTGGTCGTTCCAGGTTCACCAGCGAACCGGGTTTGGCGAATTGAAGATTGGTCAGCCGCCACGTTTCCTGGAGCAAATCAAACTGGACGAGTTTGGACTGGCCGCGCGCGGAAACTTTCACGGCCGTCAAACAACAGCCATTCACGGCCAGACTGCCGCCGATTTTCAGGCCGCGCCCGGTCACGCCGGCACGCACGGTCAACTCAACGGATTTTGCCGTTGGCCTGATGCGCTCGACGGTTCCGGCTTCTTCGACAATACCCGTGAACATTTCCCACAAATTAACGGCGGGACGGGACTCCGTCGAGCGCGCGTTTACGCCACCCGCGCTGTCAGCAGCAAATCCGGGCCCAGCTGTTTCCATTCGACATCGTAAAGCTCAAGCGCCTCCATGAGGTTTTTGGCGCCCTCACCCGCCACGGCCTTGAGTGAATCACGCCCGCCCAGAATTTTGGGTGCGTAATAAAAGGCGACGCGCCGGGCGAATCCGCCCAGCAGGAAGGATGCATTCACCTCGCCGCCACCTTCGACCAGCAGACGGGTGACATTTTCCGAGCCCAGTTTTTTCAACAGCCAACGAAGATCGAGTGACGGGTGACGAGTGACACGTGACAAGGGTTTTGCAGCGGGTGCAACAATTACATGCACCCGTTTTGACAACGCAGCCACACGATTCTTTGGCGCGTGTTTGCCCACGACAATCGTGGTCAGCACGGCCAATTCGTCACGCACGACCTTGGCCTTCCGCGGCGTTCGTGCCCGTGAATCCAAAACAATTCTCCGAACCGGTTTTCCCATCTGCCATCTGCCATCTGCCATCTGCCTTCGGGCCGTTAACGCGGGATCATCCGCCAGAATCGTATTCACACCGACCAAAATGGCATCCGCCCCCTGCCGCAACTGCATTCCGTGGGCGCGCGCTGGTTTGCCGGTAATCCACTTCGATTCACCGGAAGCGGTGGCAGTTTTCCCGTCCAACGTCATCGCTGCTTTCACCGTGACAAATGGTGTGCGATGGACAATCCAGTGGTTGAATGCTTCATTCAACTGTGTGCATTCGTCAGCCAGCTTCTGGTGGGGCGAGCGTCCTCGCGAGCCGGGCCGCGGCTCGTCAGCAGCCTCGCCCCACCGCGCTATGACAATCCCTGCTCGTCGCAGAATTTTGAAGGCCCGACCGGAATGCCTGGGATTGGGATCCAGCGCGCCGACGATCACGCGTTTGATCCCGGCGGCGATGATGGCGTCTGTGCATGGCGGCGTGCGGCCGTGCGTGCTGCACGGCTCGAGGGTCACGTAAAGCGTCGCACCTTTGACATTGTGCCCGCGCTTTTGCGCGTCGTGGAGCGCCTCGATTTCCGCGTGGGGCAGGCCCGCGCGCCGATGCCAGCCGCGTCCAATGACCTGCCCGCCCTTCACCAGCACCGCGCCAACCATCGGATTGGGCGAAGTCAGGCCATAAGCGCGTCGGGCCAGCCCGAGGGCCAGGCGCATGAACCGAACGTCAGACATTGTGCGCATCGTAGCGGCTTTCGGCAGAAAGCCGCCATCTGAAAAGCAGTGGAAACGCGGCGTTCTGCCGGGACGCCGCGACGCGAATGAGTTCGCGCCTGGCAAAGTCATTTCAGCGTGATTTTGTAAACGACGGCGAAATCATTCGGCTCGTGTTTCGGCTGGGCGATGACCAGGGCGTCCCGGGTTTGCTTCCACTTGATTTTTTCCGGGCTGCCGAGCAGTTCAACCTTCCGGATTTTCCCGTCGAGCAGCCCGGCCGATTTGCCGAGTGATTGGATGCGGGTCCCGTTGGTCGGCCAGCCCAGTTCAATGGCGTAAAGCATGTTGCTTTCCACCGTGAAACGGAAATCCTCCGCCGTGAACGGCTTGCCTTTGCCTTCGTTGAAACCCTGCGCCCGCAACTTCGCGCCCGCCGAGGCCGGGCCCTCCCCGAACACCTTCCATGGGTGCGTGTCGAAAATGCATTCCCGGTTCACCTCCATCCAGTCGGCGATGCCCTCAACGATGTTCACTTCCTCATCGTCAATCGTTCCGTCACCGCGCACGGGGACACTGAGCAGCAGGTTGCCGTTCTTGCTCACGACATCCGTCAGGGTCTGGATGACGGTCCGGGTGGTCTTGTAACCGTGCCGTTCGTAGATTTTCCGGTCATAATGCCAGTTGCCCAGGCAGGTGTCCGTTTGCCAATGCAGCGGCTCGATTTCGTTCGCCTCCCCGCGCTCGATGTCCCAGACCATGCACTGGCGCTGGTCCGGCGTCAGGACCTTCCCGAACAACACGCCGTCGTCATTGGTCCCGTGCCACACGTTGTTGAGGTTGTAGAAATTCGCGGCCAGCTTCAGGCCCGCATCGCTGATCGGCCACAGCGGCAGCGCGGTATCGTCAAAATAAATCAGGTCGGGATGATACTTTTTGATAAGGTCCATCGTGCGGTTGTAGTACTTGTCGCAGTAGGCCTCGTCCGGGATGCTCGCGCCGTTGTCCCAGTCCCACCGGTTGAACAGTGATTCGAATCGTTGATAACCCGGGCTGGGCGTGTGGTTTTGCGCGTACAAATCCTGCGGATCCAGGCCGTCCCACCATTTCCCCTGGCCGTCGGCCTTGGTGAGTTTGCCGTCGAAATCCTGCGCCGGTTCATACCACGTCCAGGCGTGCGAGGCATGGACGCTCACGCCGAAATACAGGCCGTATTTGCGCGCCGCCTTGGCCCAGCCGCCGATGATATCCTTGTGCGGCCCGACGTTCACGGAATTCCACGGTTGATATTTTGAATCCCAGTTGTCGAAGTTGTCGTGATGAATGGCCAGCGCCATGAAATATTGCGCCCCGGCGCGCTTGTACAGCGCCAGCAACTTGTCCGGGTCCCAGTTCTGGGCCTTCCATTCATGGATGACGTCCTTGAATCCAAAATCCTTCGGCGAACCGTAATGCTTGAGATGGAATTGATATTGTGCGGTGTTGGTAAAATACATCAGCCGCGCATACCAGTCGCCGTCCTCCGGCTCGCATTGCGGCCCCCAGTGCGCCCAGATGCCGAACTTCGCGTCGCGGAACCAGTCCGGACACTGATACTGCTTCAACGAATCCCAGGTCGGCGCAAATTTGCCGGGGACCATCGGTTCGTCGGCAGTACTGACGATGTGGAAGACGGCGTTCGTGTCCGCCCCTCGAACCGGTCCCGCAGCCAGCATCAAAATCGCGACGACCATGGCGGCAAACGCTGAAAGGGGATTCATGTTCATAGGTATTCTGACGCCAATGGTTATCCACTTGTTCTCCTCTCGGCGAGTTCAATCCGTGTCCATCCGTGGTTAAAATTCCTGGCGCCGCTGCGTCTCTGTGGTAAGAAAATTATTCCTCAAACAACGCCTGCGCAAATTGCCTGGCGTCGAACGGCTGCAAATCGTCCGCCTGCTCGCCGAGGCCGATGAACTTGACCGGCAGGCCGAGTTCCTTCTGGATGGCCACAACCATGCCGCCTTTGCTGGTGCCATCGAGCTTGGTCACCACCAGGCCGGTGAGCGGCACGGCCTTGTTGAACTCGCGCGCCTGGTTCAATGCGTTCATGCCGGTGGACGCGTCGAGCACCAGCAGGACTTCGTGCGGCGCGCCGGACAGTTGCTTGCCGATGACACGATGCAGCTTCTGCAATTCCTGCATCAGGTTGTGCTTGGTGTGCAACCGCCCGGCGGTGTCGATGAACAGGTAATCCGCCTGGCGCGCCTGCGCGGCGGTAACCGCATCGTGTGCCACGGACGCCGCGTCCGCGCCGTAAGCGCCGGCAACGACTTCCACCTTCAGTTTCTGTCCCCAGAGTTTGATTTGTTCGATGGCGGCGGCGCGGAAGGTGTCGCAGGCGGCCAGCAGCACGGTCTTTTTCTGGGATTGAATGAAATGCGCAAGCTTGGCGGAGGTGGTGGTCTTGCCTGTGCCGTTGACGCCGACGATGGAAACCACGGTTGGACCGACCGCGGCCTTGATCAAATCGGCTTTGTTCGATCCCAGGCTCTTCTCCACTTCAGTACGGGCGATGGCAAAGACGTCCAGGCCGGCGCCGCCCTGGGTTTCATAGGCGTGTTTCACGGCGGCAACGATCTGCGCGGTAACAGCCAGTCCAAGATCGGCGGCGATGAGCGCGGCTTCCAGTTCCTCGAGCGTGGTCGCGTCCAGCCGGGGCGAGCGGGTGACGATCCGTTTGATTTCGTGCGCCAGCTGGCTGTGCGTTTTTTTCAGGCCGGCTTTGAACTTGGCGAAAAGGCCCATGAGTTAGCGCGGAGTGCGGAGTGCAGGGTGCGGAGTTTCTGCCCTCGTCCCTCGTCCCTCGGCTCTCGACTTGAGTTTCTCGACGTGATCGCAGGGCAATTTGACGGTGCCAATGAGGGGTTTGCCTTTGCTGAAACCGTGGCAATCGGAGCCGCCGGTGATGAGCAGGTGAAATTTATCGGCCATTTCCAGGTAACGTTCGGAGGCGACCGTCGAATGTTTGGTGTGAAAACATTCAATCCCGTCCAGGCCCGCTTCAACCAAAACCGGAATCACGTCATCGGTGCGGTTCAGACCCGGATGCGCCACGACGGCGACGCCGCCGGCCCGGTGGATGAGTTCGATGGCTTCGAGCGCGGACATTTTGGCCTTGGGCACCCACGCCGGCCGGTTCTTTTTCAGAAAACGTTCGAAGGCTTCATCCAGGTTCGCGACCAGTCCGGCCTTGACCAGGGCTCGGGCAACGTGCGGCCGGCCGGGGGACTGGCAGTTGGCCAGCGCAAAAACGGTTTCGACCGCCAGCGGCACGTTCAGTTCATTGAGCCGCGCCACCATTTCGCGAATGCGATCCTGCCGGACGGCCTGAAACCGGGCAATGTCCGACAGAAATTTTTCGTTCCCGGTGTCCACGTAATAACCGAGCAGATGAATTTCCGTGTCGTTATGCTCGGCGGTGAGTTCGGTGCCGGGGATGAAAACGATGCCTGCCGCCTCGCACGCGGCGGCCATGCGCGGACAGCCTTCGACCGAATCATGGTCCGTCAGGGCGAGCGCCGCAAAACCAAGCCGGTGGCCGTGGCCGACCAGCTCCTCCGGCGAGAACGTCCCGTCGGAGAAATACGTGTGCAAATGCAGGTCCGCGAATTTCATTTGACGATCCTCGCCGGCCGCAATATTTCGCCTTTGATCTTGTCCAGGATGCCATTCACAAATTTGCCGCTGTCCTGGGTGGAAAATTTTTTCGCGATGTCCACCGCTTCGTTGATGCTGACCACGGGCGGGATGTCCTCACGGTGCAACATTTCGAAGATGGCCAGCCGCATGATGTTGCGGTCCACGGCGGCGATGCGATGGAATTCCCAGTTCTTCGCGTGGGACTTGATGCGCTCGTCAATCGCGTCGCGATGCTCGATGACGCCGCGGATGAGCGGGTCGGCGAACAGCCGCGTCTCGGCCTCTTCGGCCGTCGGCGGCGGCAATTCGTGGGGCTGGCCCCAGGTCGCCGGGCCTTTTTCCTCGGCGATGGCCGCGGCGCGCTGCGTCTGCCAGAATTCCTCCAGCGCCCGGTCCAAATCCTCCGGTGGATTCAGGTCGTGCTGAAACAGAAACTGGACGGCGCGTTCGCGCGCTTCCCGGCGTTTGCCCATAACCCGCATTCTAAAGGCCAAAGGCTAAAGGCTAAAGCCCAAAGTCAAACAATGCGGCGCGACCTCGGACTTGAACCCGACGCATGGTCGGGGTGGACATTGGGCATCAGCTTGGTAAATTTCGCGCATGAGCAAGGTCACAAAACTGCTGCACACGCGCTACCGCGTGAACGATCTGGAACGCACCGTGAAATTTTACCGCGACGTCCTCGGCCTCCGGGAAGTCAGGCGGCACAAATCGCCGCGCGGCTCCGAGCTGGTTTTTCTCAAGGCGCCGGAAAGCGACGAGGAGATCGAAATCTGCCATTTTCCGGGCAGCGATTCCGTGTCGGTCCAGCCCGACCTCACCCATCTCGCGTTTGAGGTGGACAGTCTCGACGAATTTGCCGGATACCTGGCCCAACACGGCCTGAAATATTCCGATGGCCCGACCACCAGTTCCAGCGGCACCACCTTTGCCTTCATTGACGCGCCGGAAGGTTACGAGATTGAGCTGATTCAGAAAAAGTAACGGCAGCTACTGATCACCGGCTCTCTGTGAAATTAAAATCCCCTCTCCGTCGCTTTGCGACTCCCTCTCCCCGCCCAAGCGGAGAGAGGGTTGGGGCGAGGGGTAAAACCAGACCCCAGACCCTAAATCCCAGACCCTAAACTTCATGAGCGTACTTATTGTCGGTTCCACCGCGTTGGATTCCATCAAAACCCCGAAGGCCGAAAACCCGCGTTTGTTGGGAGGTTCAGCCAGCCACGCAGCCGTCGCCGCGAGCTTTTTCAGCCCGGTAAAACTGGTCGGCGTGGTCGGCGAGGATTTCCCCAAAAAATACCTCGAGCTCTATCGCCGCCACAAAATCAATCTCGAAGGTTTGCAGATTCTTCCCGGCAAAACCTTTCATTGGTCGGGCGAATACGAACTGAACATGAACAACCGGCGCACGTTGTTGACCGAACTCGGCGTGTTCGAGACCTTCACGCCCACCCTGTCGGAGGCGCATCGGAATTCCCGATTCGTGCTGCTGGCGAACATTGCGCCCGCGCTCCAGCACCACGTGCTCAACCAGATGCAACGGCCGAAATTTGTCGTGGCCGACACGATGGATTTGTGGCTGAACATCGCGTTGCCGGATTTATTGAAACTGCTCAAACGCCTTGACGGCTTTGTGCTCAACGACAGCGAGGCGCACCAGTTGACCAAGGAGGATAACGTCTTCGCCGCGCTCAAGAAAATCCACAAGCTCGGACCGAAATACGTCATCATCAAGAAAGGGTCACACGGTTCGATTTTGTCCGGGCCGCGCGGTTATTTCATCTGCCCGGCGTATCCGCTGCACCGGGTGGTGGACCCGACCGGTGCGGGCGATTCCTTCGTGGGCGGCATGATGGGCTGGCTCGCGACGGCGAAGGGTTCGATTGAGGATAACCTCCGGCGCGCGATGATTTACGGCAGCGTCACGGCGTCATTTTGCTGTGAAGGCTTCGGCCTGACGAAGACCACCAAAACCAAACGCGCCGATATCGAGAAGCGCGTGAAGGAACTGGAAAAATTGACGAGGTTTTAAACTGCTGGATGGTTGGGGCAGAAAAAAGCAATTGAGGCCGTAGGCGGTTTTCTTAAAACAAGTTTACTGTTTTCTTTCGGCGCGTTCTCGAAGTCAACTCTTCGCGCATCTCCTCGCTCATACGAACACCCTCTTTTTGAAGATCACCACAAAGATTTTTGAACTCGTCCCTGAATTTTTCTTCACTTTTCCAATCTGAGAAATCGGGAATAAAAAACTCGCGGACTTCCTGGGCGATATCAAGACCTGAATCCGAATCAAAACATTCCCACTCTTTTAACGTCTGCATATCACAAAGACGTATTGGGAATAGCTTTCGTTTCCCATCTAGCTTCTCTTGCCGTCGAGCACGACGAAGTTCAGTCTGGACCCAGTTGCTCGTAATACTGGATTTAGAAAGAACGATCAGAAGTTTATCATGGAGGTGGATTGCTCGGTCAATTTGCTCAAACAATTTTTTCCCACCTTTCATTTCCTCGGGAGCATACCAAACGCGAATTCTCTCGTTCCTCATGTTTGACCAGAGCTTGCGCGCAAAAACTTCGTCTTCGTGACTGTAGCTGATGAAACAAGAATGAAATTGAATTGGCCTGCCTGCCTCAACAAGATCAGGCAAATAATCAATCAAGATCTGAGGCAGCCCAACACCTTTAAGAAATTGCATTGGAAGACTGGCTCCAGCTTGGTAGAGACACTCTACCCCAATAGATGAGGGAGCTGCGTGTTTTATTGAATCTAAGCCCACACATGTCTCCATCTCTAATTCTGCAAAGACGACTTGTCCCATTATCGCTTCGCGAAAATTCGTCATAAACAGATTGGAGGCCGTAAATACAACTTCCATAAGCGATGCTTTATAGAAATTAGCCCTCGAAAGATTCGCATTTGAAAAATCTACGTTTTCAAGTTTTGCATTGCGAAAATTCGCGCCAGACAAATCCGCATCTGCAAAATTGACTTCAGACAAATCGCATCCAATGAATTCTGCATTCCGTAAAATTGCAGCCCTAAAATCTTTGGTCTTTAGGCTAATCCCCGAAAAGACTTCACGTTCCAAATTCGCCGCGCGGAAATCCGGAGCCTCGTTGGTAATTTTTTCTTCCCAGTTAGTTTTAACTGGAACTGAACGTGATTTCTTTCCGTTAGCCATTGCGAAATTATTTATCCCGCTTCAGCAGAAATTCCGCCAGGGCTTCGAGCGCGATGGCTTTGCCTTTGAAATGTTTCAGCGCAGCAAAGGCCTTGGCGGTCAGTTGCTCCGCGATTTTCCGTGATTTTTCCAGGCCGACAATCGCCGGGTAGGTCGCCTTCTGCGCCGCCGTGTCCTTGCCCGCCGTCTTGCCGAGCTGCTCGCTGGTCTGCGTCACGTCCAGGATGTCGTCAATCACCTGGAACGCGAGCCCGACGTGATAGCCAAAATCCGTCAGCGCCTTGAGCTGCGCGGACGTGCAGTTGGCGCTCATGCCGCCGAACCGTACGGAACAGCACAATAACGCCGAAGTCTTGCGTTCGTGGATGTAACGCAGTTCGCCGGCGGAAATCTTTTTGCCTTCGCCCTCCAAATCCGCCACCTGCCCGGCCACGAGTTGCAGCGAGCCGGACGCCTTTGCGATTTCCAGAATCAAATCACGGTGCGGATAGCGCGGCCAGCCTTTGGCCTGCGCGGCGATTTCAAACGCCTGCGTCAGCAACGCGTCGCCCGCCAGCACGGCGATGCCTTCTCCGAACACCTTGTGGTTGGTGGGTTTGCCGCGGCGGAAATCGTCGTTATCCATCGCCGGCAAATCGTCGTGGATGAGCGAATAGGTATGGATGCACTCGACCGCGCACGCGAGCGGCAGGGCGGCCGCGTCGCTGCCGCCACAAGCCTCGGCGGCGGCGAGGCACAATGCCGGGCGCATCCGTTTGCCGCCGGCGAAGAGCGAGTAACGCATCGCCTGGTGGATGGTCACGGGTTTGGTTTTCTCTGACGGCAGAAACGTATCCAGCGCGCGATTAACGGCTTCGGTGCGCGTGGCCAGAAAGTCCTGTAAATTAAATCGGGTTGTTGCTGACATGTGCCGGTATTTTAAGAAAAAAATCCGGCCGGGCAAGCAACGGGTTTTCGCATGGTTTTTATTTTCATTGGCAGGGACGCCGCGCCGCGGTGTCCCCACCGTTTCATGAGCGCGGCTTTTTGCCAAAGGCCGTCACGTCAACCGGTTGTTTTCATCGTTCGCTCCGTTTCGCTCAATTTGCCCGCAAAATCGCATCAAATTTACGTTCTCCGAAAGGTCAAATTTTCTTATTGCATCCATGGGCGGAGCGGATAGACTTTCCCGCTCGTTTTCTGACCCAAAATTGTGAACGCTGAACTCTGTAAAAAAGCCGCCGAAAAGGTCGGCAATCCCAACGTGCTGGTAAACCTCATTTCCCGCCGGGTCCGCCAGCTCAATTCCGGCGGCGGCGGCCTGAGCCGTCCGCTGGTGGCCAACACGACCAATCTCGGCGTGGCGGACATCGCGTTGCGCGAAATTCTCGAGGAAAAGATCGGCTGGGAAATGCCCGAGACGGTCGAGCTGGTCCGGCCGGCGGCCAAGAAACGCCGCAAACGCTAGCCTATTTACGATTGGCGATTTTCGATTTACGAATCGCCCTTCGTTTCAAATTCGCCTCGTAAATCGTATATCGTAAATCTAAAATTGGTCATGGCCGACATCGTGACCAATCACAAAGCGCGGCGCGATTACCACATCCTCGAAACCTTTGAGGCGGGCATCGTGTTGCACGGCACGGAGGTCAAATCGTTGCGCGCGGGCAAGGGGCAGATCGCCGACGCCTTCGCGCGGGTGGACAAGGACGAGGTCTGGCTTTACAACGCGCACATCGACGAATACTCGCACGGCAATCTCCAGAATCATCAGCCCAAGGCCCCACGCAAGCTGCTGCTGCACCGGTCGGAGATCCGGAAGCTGTTCGAACTCGCCTCGGTCAAGGGCAACACGATCGTGCCGCTGTCGTTTTACTGGAAAAACGGGAGGGTGAAGGTGGCGCTCGGCGTGGGCAAGGGCAAGGTGGAGTTCGACAAGCGCGAGGATTTGAAGAAACGCGACTCCGACCGCGACATGAAACGCGCGACCATGAAGTGGTCAAAGGGGAAATAAATCCGAATGTTCTGCTGGGCGCGCCGGCAATTAAGGCGGTCTCACCGTCAGGGTGCAGTCGATGCCAACGGGACAAAGGTAACACACACCGGCCTGCCGACTTCGACCGTCTGCCCGGTCCAGGTCAATCGACCCGTTTGGGTGTCGATGCGGAAGACGACGATGTTATCGGAATTCTGGTTGGCAACAATCAGGTATTGGCCGGTGGGGTCGATGGCAAAACAGCGCGGGATTTTACCGCGGGTGGACTGACGTTCGACGAAGTTGAGCCGGCCGCTGGATTCATCCACGGCAAATACGGCAATGCTGTCGTCACCCCGGTTGGAGCCGTAAACAAATTTGCCGGAAGGATGAATGGCCACCTCGGCGGCCGTGTTTTTTCCCTGAAAATCCGGTGGCAACAGGGAAACCGTTTGCTCCGCCTTCAACGTGCCGTGTTCCGGGTCGTAGGCAAAGGTGGTCAGGGTGGAAGCCATTTCGCTGATGACATAGGCATGCCGGCCGTCGGCGCTGAAGGTGATGTGGCGCGGGCCGGAGCCGGGCTTCAGTTCCGCCCACGGAGTTTCACCCGGCGTGAGCGTACCGTTGGTTTCATTGAGCCGGCAAATCATGACCTTGTCCAGACCGAGGTCGCAGACGAACACCCGGTGATGGGCGCTGTCCATGGCAATGCAATGGGCATGGGGTCCGGCCTGCCGTACCCGGTTGATGCTGGAGCCATGATGTTGAATCACCGCCGTGGGCGGGCTGATAAAACCGTTGGTCTGAACCGGGAAGACCGCCACGCTGCCGCTGTTGTAGTTGGCCACGGCCAGGAATCTGCCATCGGCGTCCACCGCGAGGTGACAGGGACTGGTGCCGCCGGAGGGTTGCTGGTCCAGAAATTCCAGTTTGCCCGTAGCCGCGTCCAGCTTGAACGCTGATACCGCGCCGCCCGGCTGACCGTTGAAGCGATCGGTTTCGTTTACGGCAAAAAGAAACTGGCGGTCGGGGGCCAGGGCGAGATACGCCGGATTGACGGCTGGGGCGGCCAGCGCGGGCGCGCTCAATTTTCCTGACGCAGGGTCAAAGCGGGAAACGTAGATGCCCTGGCTTTTGGTTCCGGTGTAGGTTCCGAAGTAAACCAGGAATGGTTTGGATAACGCGCCGTCGGCGCTCGCCAAAGTGGCCGCCAGCAACAACACCGTCAGCGCGGCACGAACGGATTTCAGGGATGAACGGAGCCGCATCATGGTAGTGCCGGCGTTGTCTCGGTCCCGTGCCCAGGCGAATTTTCCCGGAGTCTTCCGGTTGCGACCGCCTAAGCTTTGGCCGCTTCGGGTTTCTTCCAGTTCCGTTTGGGCGCCTTGAGGACGAGGCCTTTTTTGATGGCGGCGGCGGAAACGCGAATGTAGCGGACTTCGCCGTTGGGCAACTGGGCCTTCACGCGCTGCAAATTCGGCAGGAAACGGCGCTTGGTGATGGCGGTGATGTGCGTGCCAATACCGCCCTGTTTCTTGGGCTTGCCACTGCGCCAGATGATGCTGCCCTTCATCGGGCGTTTGCCGGTCAATTCACAAATGCGTGCCATAAAATTTAAGTAAAGAGTCAT
>JAJPJM010000123.1 GCA_021324235.1 Verrucomicrobiota bacterium | reverse complement strand
TGCCGCAGTGGAAGCTGGAGTACACGCAGATCTATGAGCCGCTCTTTCCGCACCTCGGCTACCAGCTTGATTTTCTCGCCAACGCCGTCGAGGATTCCGTCGAGGGCGTTTACAAAGATTTGCCTTACTTGGCGATTTCGCAGGCTACGTTCGTCCTGATTTACGCCCATAAAAAGGTCGGCATCATCCCCGATTCCGTTTTGAATCTGGGCCGCGCGGACGATTCAAGCGTGGTGCGCAGCGTGTTGATCCAGAACGAAAAGGTGTTTGAGAAATATGCCGGGTTGCAGGGCGTCAACTGGCAGCGCATCACCAGCCAGCCGTAGGACCGTTCCGCCGGAAATTCTTCACGAAAACCTTCAAGCCCTGGCGGAACCGGCAGGATCCCGGAGTTGACGACCCAACGGTCAACGATGGTCGGGGGCTTCTGCGCCCGGGCAGTTCGCTGACGGCTGCATCTCCGCGATGACATAGTTGGTGCCCTGGCCCGGCGTTACGTCACTCGTACAGTAATCCAAGCCGGCTTGGGGTTTCACGGTTTCGATGGTAAAATGGGGGGAAGTTAATCCGTTCGTATCAACCAACCCGATGCCCGGTTTCATCACCGGCGGCTCGCCGGCCAGACGCAATACGGAACAAGCGAACAGCAAGCCGGCTGGAAACGCAAAGGGAAGTCTCATTTTAACCTTGGACTAAACAGGAATCGGATTGTTCAACCTCCAGGCTCAATCTTCGCGGAAATTCCACTGCCAATTTAGCGCCAGGCCCTAACCTGGACAGCGCGTCATGTTTCTGACCCAACGCACCGGCGTAATGTGGCAATTTGGCTTTACATTTTAAAATCGTCGTGGCAGAATCGGCATCAGCCCGAAAGAGTCTTGCTAAACCAGAGCCGTATTATGTGCTGGAGAATTACAGGGAGAGTAGTTGTGTCAGCGCTGTTTTCTTTGAGTGCCCTGACCATCGTCACCGCCCAGCCCGCCTTCAGGCTTTTGTGGAATATTGGCGGCAGCAGCGACGGTCTTTTCCCGGAACCCGGTTTAATTGTTTCGGGCAACCAACTTTATGGCGTGACGGTTTCAGGCGGCAATTTCAGCGACGGCTCGGTGTTCGCCATCAACCCGGATGGTACGGGTTATACCAATCTGTATAATTTCACCGGACTGCCATTTTACCTGAGCGGGACCAACACCGACGGGGCTTATCCGATGGGAGACCTGATTTTATCGGGCACCAATCTGTATGGAACGGCGTGGGTCGGGGGGAATTCCGGCCTGGGCACGGTATTCAAAGCCGGCACCAATGGCACGGGCTTTACCAACCTGTACAGCTTTACCGGAAGCGGTGACGGAACCAAACCTTATGCGGGTCTGGTCCTGGCCGGCGGCACGTTGTACGGCACGACGTCCGGGGGCGGCAGCTCGGGCGTGGGCACGGTGTTCGCCATCAACACCGACGGCACAGGTTATACGAACCTGCATAGTTTTGCCGCGCTGGATCCGGTGACCCTGACCAATGCCGATGGAGCTCATCCGCGTGCGCGATTGGTGCTGGCCGGCGCCCTGTTATACGGCACAACTCCGAATGGCGGCAGTTCGGCCGATGGTACCGTGTTTGCCATCAGTACCAATGGCACGGGGTTCACGAACCTGTATAGTTTTACCGCGCTGGATCCCGTGACCCAGACCAACACGGATGGAGCCAGTCCGTATGCCGGGTTGCTTTTATCCGGCAACTCGCTGTACGGAACGGCGCAACTGGGCGGTCGCGCGGGTTTTGGCACCCTCTTCAAGATCAACCGCGACGGCACGGGGTTCACGAACCTGTATGAGTTCACCCCGTCCGACGGAATGACTTACCTGCCCGTCAACGGCGATGGGGCCTACCCGTACGGCGCCCTGATTTTATCCGGCAACCAGTTGTATGGGACGGCGCAGCAAGGCGGCAGTTCCGGGTACGGCACGGTCTTCGCCGTAAACACCAACGGCACGGGGTTTATCAACCTGTACAGTTTCACGGCAGACTCCGGGCTCCCGGCTTATACCAATCGTGACGGGGGCTTTCCGATGGGGGATTTGGTATTGGCGGGCAGCACGCTGTATGGAACCACGAGCGCGGTGGGCAGTTCGTACTATGGCACGGTGTTCGCGTTGAATCTGGTGCCGGCGCTGGGCATTGGTTCGGCCGGCAATCGCGTCGTCGTTTCCTGGCCGGCCTGGGCTCAAAATTGTCAATTGCAGGTCAGCACCAATCTATCCCCGGGTAGTTGGAGCAATGTTGCCAGTGGAATTACTGTCACCAGTTCCGGGTATGTGTTCACCAATGCGGCGAACGCCACCGCCGCCTACTTCCGGCTCCAGGGGCAATAACGGCAAGGAATATTGACGCGGCCAAACCGACGGGAAAATTCCGCTGAAACCACGTCACCCGTCAGCCACGGAAGGCGGAGACATCCGCAACCATTCATGAGCCGTTACCGGCCCGTTCAATGCTTTCCGTATAGCTGTTGTTGCTGGGGGGACAGATCGGTAAAATTGACCTTGGTCATCGCCCACCCGCCGCCGGCCGGCGTATAGCTGATAATGATGCCGTCCGACATGACCCTTTCCACTTCCATATTTTTGTAGACGGATCCCGTCGCGGTCACAAGTTCAGGCTTTGGTTTTATCTGCGCAGATGTGTTGGCGGGCAACGGGGCCGCGTGAAGTACCAGGGTGGATTTGGGTATTACCAGCGCCGCCACCGGTCGGGAGGCGACCACGGGAGCAGTGGCAACCGGGGCCACCGGAGGTAGCACCGTGGAAACTTTGGGGGCCGGAGCAATGACTTTAATCGCCGCCGTCATCGGGGCAACCGCAACGGGAGCAACCACCGGAGCGATTTCCACGGGAGCGACTTTGGCCATGGCGACCTTGACCGGAGCAACTGCCGGTGCGGTTTCCGCGGGAGCAGCGGTAACTGGAGCCTCAGTCACAGGAGTCGCAACAATGGGAGCTGCCGGTGGGGCTTCAGTCGCCGGAGCGCTGGCCACGGGAGCTTCGGGAGCAGAAATTGTTTCCGTCGAACTGGCGGCCGGAGCAACCACCGGCGTGGTGGTCGCGGGAGTGGCCGGAGGAGCTGCCGTCGTTGCGGAAGTGGTGTCGGTGGCCTTGGCCGCGGTAGCGGCAGGTGGAGTCGTTGTCGTTGTGGAATCCGCTTCCGTTGACGGCAGGGTTTGCGGGTGATCCAACTGATACATTTTTTGTTCCAAAGCCGCGCGGGCGGCGGCCATGCCCGAAGCAGTAGCAACCGGAGTAGCCGGGGTTGGAGCAGCGGCAACCGGAGCCGTAGAAGCCGGTTGGGCTTCAGCCGGAATGGCCGTCACGGGCGTGGTGGCAACCGGCGCTTCGGTCGCAGGAACAGTGGTGGCAGCCGTCGTGGTAGCAGCCGTCGTGTTAACATCGGAAGTTTCCGGAGCAGTTGCTACTGGAGTTTCAGTCGTGGGCGCAGCAGTTGTCGAGGCTTCAGCCGGAGTAACCGTGGCTGGAGCAGATTCAGTGGCAGCCGCCGCCGGAGCAGTCTCCGGAGTGGTTGCTGCCGGGGTTTCAGCAGCAGGCGTAGCCGTCGTCGAGGCTTCAGCCGGGGCGACCGTGGCCGGAGCAGATTCAGTGGTTGCGGCCTCCGGAGCAGCGGCCGGGGCAGTCGCCGCGGAAGTTTCAGTCGCGGGCGTGGCAGTCGTCGTGGTAGCAGCCGTCGTGTTAACATCGGAAGTTTCCGGAGCCGGACTGCCTTCGGCAGGAGCAACCACCGGGGCGCTCGCCGCCGGTGCGGTTTGCGGAGTCGCCGCGGAAGTCGCAGCGGCAGCGGTTACATTTACATTCTTCGTATCGGAAGCGGGTTGTGCCGCCGTGGCCGTGGAATTTGTATCCTTTGGCGGCTGGGCTTGCGGATGATCCAGCTCGTACATTTTTAGCTCGAAAGCCGCGCGGGCCGCGGCCTGGTCCGGCGTATCATCCGCACGAGCAGAAAGTATAGTCGCCGCAACGACAACGCATAAGCCAATATGGATTCTGGTTTTCATAAATTTTCCTGTCTTCACCCGCTTTTGCGAGCATCTCCGGGGCCAATCTGCTGGGGCGATGGCGCAAAACAGCATTTTGCCTCCGGCAGATGGCTTTCGGGGATGTCCGAGGATGACTGGAAATTTCACGTTCAAAGAAAGTTCACCGTCCGAATCCCCCCATATTGGCGAATGTCCAAATATTTGACGGGGTGGCGCAAGTCGTGAAGACTGGAGACTATGGCAACCGACCCGGTTTGCGGCATGACGGTGGACGAAGCGTCGGCATTGCGAACCGAACGCGACGGGCAGACGTTCTATTTTTGTTGCGAACATTGCCGGCAAAAGTTCCTCACTTCTGGAATTCGCAATTCCCCCGCTTCCGACCGGCATCACGGCGGGGCCACGGTAAAACCGGCATCGAACGCGAAGTATTTTTGTCCGATGTGTCCCGGCGAGGAATCAGACCGGCCGGGTGATTGCCAGAAGTGCGGAATGGTATTGGAACGGAACCCGGCCCGGGTCGCCACCGCGGACAAAACCATTTACACCTGCCCGATGCATCCGGAAATCGAGCAGGATCATCCAGGTGATTGCCCGAAGTGCGGAATGCCGCTGGAACTCAAAACCGTTTCCGCCGAACCGGAGGATGACGACGAAACCCGCGCGCTGGCCCGCAAATTCTGGATCGGTCTGGCCCTGACCATTCCCGTCCTGGTACTCGCGATGGGTCAATGGATTCCCGGCGTGCGAATCGACCAGTGGATTCCAAGGCCGGTTTCCCGATGGCTGGAATTTCTGTTGAGCACGCCCGTGGTGCTGTGGGCGGGCGGAATGTTTTTCGGCCGGGCCTGGCGTTCGTTGAAGACGCGCCAGTTGAACATGTTCACGCTCATCGCGACCGGTGTCGGCACGGCGTACGTTTACAGCACCGTGGCCGTCATCGCTCCCGGCATTTTCCCGACATCGTTCCGGCAGCACGGTGAGGTGGGACTTTATTTCGAGGCGGCGGCCGTCATCACGGTACTGGTGTTGCTGGGACAGATGCTCGAGGCCAAAGCACGCAGCCGCACCGGGCAGGCCATCAAGGCGTTGCTCGGCTTGGTGGCCAAAACCGCGCATCGCGTCCGGGACGGCCTCGAATCGGATGTGCCGGTGGAGGAAGCACAGAAAGGCGACGTACTGCGCGTCCGGCCCGGCGAAAAAATCCCCCTCGACGGTATAATTATCGAGGGCCGGAGCAATGTGGATGAATCCATGATCACCGGCGAACCGATGCCGGTGGCCAAGGGCGTGAATGATTCCGTCGTCGGCGCAACCGTCAACCAGACGGGAACTTTTCTGATGCGGGTGGAGAAGGTCGGCTCCGAAACATTGCTCGCGCAGATTGTGCAGATGGTGGCGGAAGCCCAGCGCAGCCGCGCGCCGATCCAGAAGCTGGCGGACAGTGTGGCGGGTTATTTCGTGCCGACGGTCATCGGCGCCGCGGTCATTACCTTCGTGGTCTGGGCCGTTTGGGGACCGGCCCCGGCAATGGCTTACGCGCTGGTCAATGCGGTGTCGGTGCTGATTATTGCCTGTCCGTGCGCGCTGGGGTTGGCAACACCGATGTCCATCATGGTTGGCGTGGGCCGTGGCGCGCAATCGGGCATTCTCATCCGAAACGCGGAAGCAATTGAGACCACGGAAAAGGTCACTCATCTGCTGACTGACAAAACGGGAACATTGACCGCCGGAAAACCGAAGGTGGTGAGTGTGATTCCGTCCAGTAGGAGCCGAGGTAACGAGGCTCAAACTGACAAATCTGCAATCCGCAATCCGCAATCCGCAATTGGTCAGAGCCTCCTCACGTCGGTTCCTACAATTTCCGGAGACGATGCGCAACTTCTTGGCCTCGCCGCCGCGGTCGAGCAATTGAGTGAGCATCCGCTGGCCCGGGCGATCGTAGACGAGGCAAAAGAAAAGAAAATCACCCTGTCACCGGCAAGCGATTTTGAGTCCACAACCGGCGGTGGCGTGTCGGGGAAAACCGGCGGGCAAACGATCCGTGTCGGCAAGGAGAAATTTCTGGGTGATTCCGGCGTGACGATTCCCGACGATTTGAAACAGGTATCGCATCAACTTCAGGAAAAGGCGCAGACGGTGGTCTGGGTGGCGGTGGATGGCCGGGCGGTTGGCATCATCGGCATTGCCGATCCCATCAAGGAAACCACACCCGCTGCCATCCGCGCGCTGCACGACATGGGATTGAAGGTCATCATGTGCACTGGCGACAATCGCAAGACCGCCGAGGTGGTGGCGAAGGAACTGGGGATTGACGAGGTCCGGGCGGAATTGACACCGCAAGGCAAACTCGAACTGGTCAGGAAACTGAAAGCCGAAGGCAAAATCGTGGCGATGGCCGGCGACGGCATCAACGACGCGCCGGCTTTGGTCGAGGCGCACGTGGGCATTGCGATGGGTACCGGCACGGACGTAGCCATTCAAAGCGCCGGCATCACGCTCGTCAAAGGCGATCTGCAAGGCATCGTCAAGGCGCTGTCCTTGAGCCGGCAGGTGATGAAGAACATCAGGCAAAATTTGTTTTTCGCCTTCGTTTATAACGCGCTGGGCGTGCCGGTCGCGGCGGGTATTTTGTATCCGATGGCGCATCTGCTACTGAATCCGATGATAGCCGGCGCGGCGATGAGTTGCAGTTCGCTCTCGGTCGTCAGCAACGCGCTCCGGTTGCGCAAGGTGAAATTATAGGGCTCGTTGCCAGGGGAATGGCAGATTTATTCGTCGTTGTTATCAGCAACGTCCTTGGGAAAATCTTTCAAACGCTCTGCGGCAAGCCGTTCAAGGCGGCGTGCTTGAGTCAGCAGGGTTTGGCGAAGCCCTCTTGAAACCTTCCGTTCGCTGATAACGCGGGCGAGGCTTGCGATTGTATTTGCGCGTCTGGCAATGCGAATGTCCGGATGCTTGCGATGTGGAAAGATTTCGTCGGGAACGATGCGCTTCCTGTATGCTTTCGGAAGTTGGACCACCGGCATTGAGCGTGGTGGTTTTTCGTTGAGAACCGCGCCCAACTTGGATTCTGCGATAACTTTTTCAAACACAGTGAACTCGGCGCGGTCGAGGTGCTCTTGTTGGGCCTTCTTATTCAGGTGCCCCAAATCCAGCGGCCAGACACAAATTTCCGCGACTTCGAATGGATCAAGGACATTCATGGCAACCGCATCTGTGCGTTGATTCGTCAGGTGACGGCCGATTCTGCTGCCAAGTCCCTCAAGAGTTTGGCCAACGTAAATCGGCTCGCCATCGAAATCGTAAAAAGCATAGACGCCCCACTTACTTTTTCCAATCTTCCGACCATTTTCATCAAGACTGGCGAAGAAAGAGCGGATCTCCTTCCGAATAGACGCAACATCAGGCGACAAGCCAAAGGTATATCCTTTATCGGCTTCTGACTTTCCGATAGGAGACGATTCGTTCGGGTGCCTTTGTGATTTCTTGTGTGGCATAGTTTTCTTCCCAGACAGGATTTAAATAGTTCCTGGCAATCCATTCAATGACGGGAACACAAACCGCATCGCCAAATCCAAAAAGCGCTTGGTTCAGCGAAGCACGAATTTTGAAATCGTCAGCTCCCATCAAACGGGCACACTCGCGCGGTGTGAGCAACCGCACTGCGAAGCGCCCTCGCCCGGCGGCAAAAAGAATTTGTCTACCACTGCCGCCGCGCGGTGTTCGCAAGCAGCCCGCAATGCCGTCCGTCCGAAGTTCAGCCATTGACCGTTCTTTGCGAACGCGTCGAAACACTGTGCCATAGGTAACGCGGCCGCCTTGAACCATTGCTTCGGCTTTTGCCCGATGTTTCGGACTCATCTGATTAAGTAGATACTGCGCACGCTCCCAACTCCACCACATTTGGGAATTCGGCGACAAGTTTTCAAGAATATCGGGAAGCTTGGCTTCTGTGACTGGAAGTGGCGGGAGTCGGCGGATGCACCAGTTGATTTCTGCATTCCACATGATGAAGTCTGCAAGAGCGGGCGGCCTGCAATCGCTTTCGTAGAAGCTCGGCGTGTCGCTCAAAGCAGAAACGGCCGAAGTTTTTGTGGCAATCACAAAAAGGCGCTGCCGGCTTTGCGGAACGAAGCGTGAAGCGTCAATAATCAAAGCGTCAACTGCATAACCCAAGTAATTGAGCGCCAGAAGCGCATCGCGGAAATCGTTTCCATCATGGGAAGTCAGAAAGCCGGTAACATTTTCCAGCAAAACCATAGGTGGGCGGCGTTTGCCCATCTTGGTCAATACTTGAATGAAACCCCAAAACGCCGATGATTGCTCACCTGCCAGCCCGCGGCGCGCTCCAGCTAACGAAAGATCATTGCAAGGAAACGACGCGGTGGCCAAAGCAACGTCGGGAACATCACGCGCATCCAGTTTATGTACATCACCCAAGATAAATTCGCCATTATCGCTAAAGTGGTGGCAATACATCTGCCGCTTATCTTCGTCTATGTCGTTGGCGAAGGCCACGCGCCAGCCAGCCCGCTCCAAGCCAAGGCGCATTAAACCGATGCCAGCGAAAAACTCGCCGAAAGTTTTTTTGAGTAGTATACTCATGCTTTCCGCCTGTATCTTTGCACCATCAGCCATCTGCGCTCAACACCGATTTGATGCTTTGTGCTACCAAAGCTGGCGTCTTGAGAGAATGCTCCCACACGCGAAGAGTTCGCCAGCCATTCTTTTGAAGACAGCGGATAGTTACTTTATCCCGCACCGAATTCCGAGCAATTTTCTTTTGCCAGTAGCGCCGATTGCTTTGTGGCATCCGACAGTGCCATTTGCATCCGTGCCAAAAACATCCATCAACAAAAACAACCAGGCGCTCACGACGAAAAATAAAATCCGGCTTGCCGGGAAGTTTCAGATTCCTGCGCCAACCGGTGATTCCATTAGCGCGAAAGATGGAAATCAATTTGAGTTCGGTAATCTTGTTTCCCTTTGACCGAATTGCGGCCATGATTTGCGACCGTTTCTTCTTGGTAAACACATCGGCCATTCAGCGCAGAGTAGGTAATCCCTCAGACAGGGTCAATCATGCCTGTGTTGCCTAAGATGACGAGGTGGTTCGACCTCGGCGCAGAGCCTGAAGACGGTGAAGCGTTGACAAGCATCGGGCTTCCGCAACAATAGCCCGTCGCATGCGGTCATTCGAAGGTCATTTGCCTCGCCTTTTCCTCCGGTCAGCCTTGCTGGCCGTGCTCACGCTTTTGTGCGGCTGCCAGACGACGACCCAAAGTTTGTTCACGGCCACCGGGCCAGGCTGGCATATCCAACAAGGCCAGGCCCTCTGGCGGCCGAGACAAGGCCTGCCGGAATTCGGCGGCGACCTCATATTGGCCACCAACGCGGATGGCTGGGCGCTGATTCAATTCGACAAGACGCCGTTGTCCATGGTGTTCGCGCAGACCACTCCCACCCGCTGGTTCATACGGTTTCCCCAGCAGCAGATCCATTTCTCCGGGCACGGACCGCCGCCCGTCCGGTTTGCCTGGCTCTATCTGCCCGCGGCCCTGGCCGGGAAACCGCTGCCGCTGACATTACATTTTGAGCGCCGACCACAAGGTGGGTGGCGGCTGGAGAACACCGGCACGGGAGAAGTCCTGGAAGGCTATCTGTCGCCGTGAGTTCATTCCTGAAACGCTGGTGGTGGGCGCTGCTCGCGGTGGCAGTCTGCCTCGGCGTGTGGCGATTGCGCTTCGACGTGGACGTCCTCAACCTGTTGCCGCCGGATGAGCCGACCGTCCAGGGGCTGAAACTGTACCAGCAACATTTCGCCAACGCGCGCGAACTGGTCATCACCCTCCGCGCGCAGGACGCCGGACAGGCGGAACAATGGGCAGGCGCACTGGCGGACCGTTTGCGGCAGCAGACCAACCTGGTCTCGGAAGTCACCTGGCAGGCGCCCTGGATGGAACATCCGGAGCAACTGGGCGAACTGCTCGGCTGGCTGTGGTTCAATCAACCGCCCGAATCGTTCGGGTCATTGACCAACCGGCTCGCCCCGAACCAGCTCAAGTCCGCGCTGGAGCAGACCAAGGAAGCGCTCTCCACGTCCATGTCGCCGATGGACCTGGCCCGGCACGAGTTCGATCCGTTCAATCTGCTGACGATGCCGGCGTTGACCAATCTTTCCAGTTTCGCCGGCGGCCAGAGCCAGCAGATGTTCGCGTCGCCCGACGGAACCTTTCGCCTCTTGTACGTGGAATCCGCCGTGGATCTGGGCAGCTACCGTTCGTGCGAAAGCTGGTTAAAATCCATTCATGCAATCGTTGACTCGCAGCCAAACACAAATGCCGACGTGACCGGAACGAATGGCATCGTGATTGGTTACACGGGGCGACCGGTGTTTGTGGAGGAAATCGCAACGAGCATGCAACACGACATGAGCCATTCGGTGGGCATCACTTCCACCGTCATCGCCCTGCTCTTCTGGCTGACGCACCGGCGCTGGCGGCCGATGTTGTGGTTGCTGGCGCTGCTGATGCTGATTTTGGGCGCGACGCTCGCGCTGGGCGGGCTGGTGCTGGGAACCATCAGCGTGGTGGCACTGGGTTTTGCCGCTGTGTTGCTGGGATTGGCCGTAGATTACGCCGTGGTTCATTACCAGGAAGCGCTCGCGCATCCGCAAATGACGGTGCCGGAAATCCGCCGCGCGATTGCGCCGAGCATTCTGTGGGCGGCCATCACCACGATGAGCGCGTTCCTGGTGTTGAACCTCGGCGGGCTGCCCGGCCTGGGACAACTCGGCACGCTGGTGGCCATCGGCATCGCCCTGTCGGCCCTGGTGATGGTCATGATTTACCTGCCGCCGCTGTTTCCCGAACGCCGAAAGCCGCGCCCGGACCAGCCGCCGTTCCGTTGGTGGAATTATTTTGTCGCGCCACAGCAACCGTTGGTGGCTGCGCCGAAGCCCGCCGAAAAATTTCGTGACCGCGCTCCGCTGTGGTTGATCGGTTTGATTCTGCTGATGGCGGGCGCGGTATTGTGTTTTCGCCAGCCGGGATTGGACCGGACCGGCAATGCCCTGCAACCGCAGCACGGCGAGGCCCAGACGACGCTGGACGCAATCACCTCGGAGCTGGGACTGCCGCCGCAGCCGCTCTGGGTCATCATTTCCGGCAAGGATGAACCCGAGGTTTATCAGCGTCTCACCCGGGCCGACGGATTGCTGGCCGGCGCGGTTTCAAATCATGTCATCGGCCAATATTTGCTGCCGACCGCCCTGTGGCCGCGCGTTGAATATCAGGCGGCCAACCGGACGGCGGCGACGGCTCTGGGAACGAAAGGCCCGTTGCTGCGGAACGCCGCGTCGGATGAAGGTTTCAATAGCAACGCGCTCGTGCTGACGGAGGAATTGGTAAATACCTGGGCACGCGCCGGCGCCGGCACCAACGTGTTCTGGCCGACCAATCACCTCAGCCAATGGCTGCTGAAACGGTTCATTACCCGGACGCCGGACGAATGGCTGGTCATGGGCCTGGTTTATCCCGCCACGAACCGGGTCGAGCCAGCGGCGCTGGCCGGCTTGTCGGCACAGTTGTCCCGGGATGGGGCGTTGCTTTCCAGTTGGGAACTGCTGGGCGGTGCGACCTTGAAACGCGTGCAATCCCGGATGGGGGAGGTGGTGACGCCGATGGTGGTGCTGGTATTGCTCTCGCTCTGGTTTGCCTTCCGCCGGGCAACGGAAATTCTGCTGGGAGTGGCGGTGTTGTGCCTGAGCGGGCTGTGTCTGTTGGCCATCATGATGATAAGCGGCTGGAGCTGGAACCTGATGAATTTGATGGCCCTGCCGCTGATGCTCGGCACGGGCGTGGACTACACCCTGTTCATGCAACTCGCGTTGCGCCGGCACGGCGGCGACCTCGGCGCGGTCCGGCGTTCCGTCGGGCGGGCACTGATGTTATGCGGTGGCACGGCCGTGGCCGGGTTCGGGTCGTTGGGATTTTCCAGCAATCCGGGCATGGCCAGCCTGGGCAGGGTGTGCGCCGTGGGCATTGGCGCCAACATGTTGATCTCGGTTTTTCTGCTGCCAACGTGGTGGAGGTTATTGAGTCCAAGGTCCAAAGTCCAAGGTCCAAAGTCTGAAGACGGCGAGAAGGAATCCCCCAACTCTCAATCTTCAAACCTCAACCCATTTTCCTTTTATCGTGCGGGCTTGTGGCGGCTGGGCCTCGTCATTGTGCGCATCCTGCCGGTCGGGTTGGTCAAGGGATTGGCCGTAATCGTGGCCGAACTTTACTGGCGGTTCCAACGACAGCGCTGCGAAGTGGTGGTGCAAAATTTTCTGCCGCTCTTTGCGGGCAACCGCGTGGCCGCCGAAAAGGCCGCGCATCAGCTTCACCGGAAATTCGCCGCAAAGATGGTGGATTTATGGCGCGCCGAAAGTGGTGTGCCGGTGCAAAACTGGCTAACCCATCTCGCCGAACTGGAAATCATCCGCACGGCCCGCCAACGCGGACGCGGCACGCTCTTCATCACGCTGCACCTCGGCAATTGGGAACATGGCGGCCTGTTGCTGACGCAACTGGGCATCCGGCTGACCATCCTGACCCAAGCCGAACCCGATGACGGCCTGACCGACCTGCGCATCGAGGCGCGACGACGTTGCGGCGTCGAGACGCTGGTCATCGGCCAGGACGATTTCGCCTTTGTGGAGGTCATCAAACAACTCCAGGCCGGAGCGGACCTGGCGATCTCGCTGGACCGGCCGCCGGAAAAGGGCGGCGTCCCGATAGAATTTTTCGGTCATCCGTTTGAAGCGTCGCTGGCGGCGGCGGAACTGGCGCGGGCCGCCGGCTGCGCGTTGATTGGCGTGACCATTGTCCGCCGGCCGGACGGTTACGCCGTGAAAGTGCTGCCGGAGTTCACCTACGACCGCCAGACGCTGGGCAACCGCGAGGCCCGCCGGGAATTGACCCAGCAAATCCTGCGTGCATTCGAGCCGGAAATTCGCAAGGATATTGACCAATGGTATCAATTCACTCCCATCTGGCCGAAGGACGGGTAATGTCGCTCCTCCGCGCCCTGCAATTTCCTAATCTTAATCGTAATCTTTCCCGGCAGTCTGAGGTCGGGATGAAGATGAAGAGCAAGATTATGATTAAGAGGAAGGTTTCCGGCCTCGTCGGTTGCGGCATGATTGCATTTTGTACGGTGGCGACCATTTCTCACGGCGCTGATTCGGACGCGCAATTCAACCACTGGTTTGAGGTGCAGACCAACCTGCACAGCTGGTCCGCCGACTTCACCCAGACGCGCACGCTCAAGGTCTTGAACCAGCCGTTGGTGTCCACCGGCAAGGTCTGGGTGACGCCGGGCGAATTCCGCTGGGAACTGGGCCAGCCGGTGCAGACCATCGTGCTCCGCCAGCCGGACCAATTGCTCATCATCTATCCCCGGCTCAAGCAGGCGGAAAAATATCCGATCGGGGCCGTTCCAACCGGCCCCATCAAGGACGCGCTGGCCCTGCTGGACGCCACCCTGCCCCGCGACCGGGCGACCATGGAAAAAAACTTTCGCCTGCTGTCGGCGACGGAAACCAACTCGATGTTGCAAATGACGCTCCAGCCCCGGAGCGATTCCGCCCGCAAATTCATCAGTGAAATCCTGATCGGTTTTCACACGAATGACTTCACGATCGCCGCCACGGAGATGGAATTTGCCGACGGTTCCACTTTGCGGAACGATTTTACCAACGTGGTCCTGAACCAGCCGATTGATCCCGCCCAGTTCGAGGCCAAGCTGCCGCCGGACTTCACCGTGGTTGAACCGCTAAAGCAATGAGCGCGTCGCCTGAAATTCTGCAACTGGCCATGAAATCATTGCCGCACGGGCCGGAATTCCGGTTCGTGGACCGGATGGTCAGCCTGACACCGGGCAAGGAAGGTGCGGGCGAATACCGGGTTCGCGGTGACGAGTTTTATTTGCGCGGCCACCTGCCGGGCGAACCGATTTTGCCCGGTGTGCTGCTCGTGGAAGCCGGCGCCCAGGTGGCCGGCATGGTGGCACAGGAAGACCCGGCCAATCCCACCTGGCCGCGAATGAAATTGTCCGGGCTGCGCGCCGTCAAAATCATGGGCTCGGCCAAACCCGGCGACACCCTGCGCATCGAAGCCACCATCACCGGCCGGTTGGGTCCCTTGATTCAAGCCATGGTCACCGCTTTCATTGCGGACACCCGGGTGCTGTCCGCGGAACTCACCCTGGCGGGCATGGCCAAGGCGGGTGAACCGGCGGAGAAGCCTGCCCGCGCCGTTTCATGAACATGATGGCGCCGACCGAGCAGTCCGTCCGCACTTTCCAGTTTGAACGCGACACCTTCGCGTTCCCCCACGAACTGGTATGGCAATACCGTTTTGATCCGGTGACCGGCGCGATGACCACTTTTAACTCCAACCCGCCGCCCACCTACTATCATCGTTGCTTCGTCATGGTGCGTTCGACGCGGCAATTTTTTTATCACGCCTGTTTTGCACCGGAACAGCCCGTGGCGGAACCGGAAGTTTACCGGCGGATCATCCGGGAGGTCGTCGCCCGCAATCCGCGCCGGGCGTGCGCGGAATCGGAGCGGGTGGTGGTGCCCGGCTACGATGGGTTGCGTTCGTTCAGCCGGGCGCACGAACCGTTGCTCAAGGCGGAATTGGGCGGCCCCTGGCAGTCCTATTTTCTACGCAGCCACTGGCGAATGATCTTTCCGGTCCATGGCTGGCATCGGGAACGGATGGCGGAAAAGTTGGAACAATCGCTGCCTCGACGCGGTTTGAGTCTCGTGCATCTGTTTCGCTTTCCGCGGATCACCATCAACCACGGCATCGTGCTGTACGGACTGACGGAGTCGGAATCAACCCTGGAATTCGAGGCGTATGATCCAAACATTCCCGAGCATCCCGTCAAACTGGTCTATGAGCGGAACCGCCGGGTATTCACCTTTGCCCCCAGCCGCTATTGGGGCGGCGGCACGTTGAGTGTGGTCGAAATTTTCTGCGACTGGCCCTACTGATTTACGATTGACGATTTTTGAATTACGATTTGAACCTCCCAAGAAAACCCTTTGCTCGTAGCGGCGTCTCGGCAGAGCGCCGCGAACTCCGAGGATCGAAGACTGCGGCTTTCTGCCGAAAGCCGCTACGCCGGTTTGGCCATGGGCTTGGTTTACGATTTACAAATCCCTCTGTAACCTGGGTTATGCGTAAATCGTATATCGCAAATCGTAAATTCTAGCTTCGTCGTCGGCGCGGCCGCCAGAAGGCGACTCCAAAAAATATCGTGCCGCAGGTGTTGATGCCAAAAATGTAGCCGATGTTGTAGGGGCGCCCCGAATTGTTCGGCGCGTAAATCGGCAGGTCCTGTCCCATCAGCAGGCCCGGCAGCGCGGCGGGCATCAGTATTCCGTGCAGAATGCCCATGTGAAAACCGGCGACGTGATCGGGTTTGTAACAGCGGGACGACGCCCAGCCCTGGGCAAAACCCAGCACCAGCGTCAGCGCCGTCAGGGCGATGGCTTTGAAAATGATAAATCGTGCCTTGGAAAAGCGGTCGGGTGCGGCGACTTGCGGAATTGCCATTGGCTCTGGAACAGATTCATCCACGCGGCATAAGAATGTTCCGATGCCGCGACACCCGGCAAGCACATAATGCTGGCAACGCTTTCGAGCTTCCAGGCTTGACGTGATTGGCCGCCGCGCCATACTTCCAATGGAAATGAGCATTGAGAACCAGCGCGGGCTCGTCGCATGCGCAATGGCCGGGATGGAGTACCCGCCGGCTTGTTCACCGGCAAACCCCGTGGTTGCGGCCGCAATGACCGCCATTTCGTCGCAGACCTAAAACAAGCAATGACCTCAGAGAAGGACCCCAAGACTGTCGCCGCGCAGCTTTGTCAGTTTGCGCGAACCAATTTCGTCGCCGAAGGAACGGATTTCGACGAGAACAGCCCCCTGGCCCAGGCCGGCATTGATTCGTTTGCGCTGGTGGAATTGTTGCTCTTTTGCGAGCGCGTCATCGGCGTCCGGGTGCCGGATTCGCACCTGACGGGCAACAATCTGACCTCGATGGCCACGCTCGCCAATTGCATCGCCGAACTGTCCCGCAACAACCACTCCACCGCCTGAGCGCCGGAGTGGCCGTGCTTATGCCTGACCACCTGCCTCGTCAGATTCGATCGGCCGCCGGAGATTATTTCATGCACGGCCAGGACCACCGGATGCGGCGGTTCGGGCTGCCGGGCAATGTCTGCTGCGCCGTCTTCCAGCTCGATCGGGGCTTTGAGGCCGACCGGCTGCGCCGGCGGATTGCCGAATCGCCCATCATGGACTGGCTGGCCCGCGCGCGCTTCGTCCGCTGGCTGCCGCTGTTGCCGCCGGTCTGGCGGACATCGGCAACGCCCAAAACCATCTTTTTCGAACACCACGATCAAAACGGCAGCGGGGAGACAGCGTGGACGCTGCCCAAGATGGTCACGGAGCGCGAATTGCGGGCCGAACAGGGGCCGGGCGTGGCGTTTGACGTGGTGCGCCACGCGGATGGCACCAGTCATCTTTATCTTTCCTGGAACCACACCCTGCTGGATGCCCGGGGGCTCGACTTTTTATTGAGCCATTTGAATGCAGACGGCACCACGAACGGAGCCCCCACCGTCAAGGACTTTATCAGTCCCAAACAAATGGAACGCCGGGGAACGAGCTGGTGGTCCAATGCCAGCCAGGCGCACGGCTCGGTGAAGTGGCTGCACGAATCCGGCAAGGAACCGCTCTTCAGCCTGGTGCCACCCGGAGCCCGTTCCGGCCTGCGCCGCAACCATCGCCGCGTCCTCCAGTTCACCGAAGCGGAAACCGCCCGCATTGACGCACGCAGCCAGCAGCTCACCGCCGGTTTCCGGCGCAGTCATTTTTTCCTGGCGGCTTCCATCCGGGCGTTGCACGCGATTGCCGTCCAGCGCGGCAACCGGGACGGGGCTTACCTGGTTCCCGTACCCCACGATACCCGGCGGCATGGTGCCAAAGGCCCCATCTTTTCCAATCATCTCTCCATTCTGTTCTATCGCATTGAACCGCGACACGCTGGACGGATCAGCGATATCGTCGGCGAGCTCAGCCGGCAGATGATGGACCAGATTCGCGATCGCTTCCCGGAATGCTGCATGGCGGCGCTGGAAATGTTCAAACCGCTGCCGCTGGGATATTATGCGCATCACCTGGGCAAACCGACCCGCGGCAAGATCGCGTCCCTGAGCTTTTCGGATTCGGGCGAGATCTGCCCCGGCATGACGGAATTTTGTGGCGGCCGGATTCTGGCTGCCACGCACCTGATCCCGTGCTGGCGTTGGCCCGGCCTGACCGTGCTGTTTTTAAGGTTTGGCAACCAGCTTTCCACCCTGCTGTCGTGGGTGGATGATTGTCTGACTCCGGCCGAAGTGGACCGGCTGGAACGGGACCTGCGCCATGCCTTGCTGGAGGAGGAGTTGTCATGAAGGTGCTGCTGGCGGCAACGAACCGGGAAAGTTCCCCTTATCCCGTCGCGCCGCTGGGGGCGCTGTGGGTGGTCGCGGCGGCCCGGGCCGCCGGCCATGAGGTCGTGTTTTTGGACCTGGGAATGGAACGGAACCCGCAACGGGCACTGCAACAGGCGCTGGTGGCGGAACCATTTGGGGCCGTGGCCTTCGGCATTCGCAACCTGGACAATTGCTGGTCCTTTGCACCGCGTTCCTATTTCGATGACGTCCGGGAACTGGCGGAAACAGTACGGCATCATTTCGAAGGCCCATTGATTCTGGGGGGCAGCGGTTTTTCGGTTGCGCCGCACGGCTGGATGCAACGGTTGCAGCCGGATGCCGGTGTGATTGGCGAAGGCGAACGCGCGTTTCCCGAAGTGTTGAATCGCCTGGAAGCCGGGCGTTCCCTGGACCGAATTGACGGGGTCGTCACCAGCGCCGGCGGCGACGGTATGAACGCCACGCCGGCTGGGGCGATTGAGTCACTCGCGCAATTGCCGATGCCCGCTCACGAGTCTTGCCGTTACCGGCGATACACCCGGCGCGGCGGGTTTGTCGGCGTCCAAACCAAACGGGGATGTCCGTTCAAGTGTGCCTACTGTATTTACCCGAAACTGGAAGGACGCCGCTACCGGCTCCGCCCGCCGGAAGCCGTGGTCGAGGAAATCGAAACCGTGGCCGTCCGGTCAAAGCTGCGGGACTTTTTTTTCGTGGACAGCGTCTTCAATGATCCGCGCAGCCACGCCCTGGCCATTTGCCGCGAGCTCCGGCGCCGACGGGTGCCGGTCCGATGGTTGGCCTTCTGCAATCCAACCGGTTTCGACGCGGAACTCGCGCACGCCATGAAGGAAGGCGGTTGCGCGGGCGTGGAGTTCGGACTGGATGTGGCCTCGGACAAGATGCTGGCCGCCCTGGACAAGCCGTTTGGACAAAAGGAAACCCGGATTGCCATGCAAGCGGCGCATGACGCGGGTCTGCCCATGGCGGTCTATCTGCTGTTCGGCGGTCCCGGCGAAACCTGGGCGGATGTCGAGGATACCCAGAGCTTTTTAACCAGTTGTCCGGAAGCCAACGCCGTGTTTGCCACCATCGGCATCCGCGTGTACGAAGGCACGCCCATGGCCCGGATCGCCGTGCAGGAAGGCCAGGTCAAACCCGACCAGGACCTCTTTGAGCCGGCTTATTACCTTTCACCCGGGCTGGCGGAAGATACCGAGAACAAATTGGATCGGATTGCACGGCGGCGCGCGGAGTGGACCTCGCCGGCAGACTGGCGCAAGACCGTGGTCCGCTGGGGGCAAAAAGTGTCGGTGCTGCTGAACGTACGGCCCCAGTGGAAACATATCCGGGGCTACGGCGAGCACATGCGGCGGAGACTACCGTGAACAACGCAGTCCGCACCGGTGACACGACCATTGCCTGCGATGTGCTGGTCATCGGCGGCGGTGCGGCCGGAGTGGCGGCGGCATCGGCGGCCGGACGTGCCGGGGCGGGAGTGGTGTTATTGGAGCGATATGGATTCCTCGGTGGATTGGCCACCACGGCACAGGTCGGCACCATCTGCGGACTCTATTTACAGGACCCGGCAGCCGGGGAAGCGACGCCCGTGGGCGGCGGCTTTGCACAGGATTTTGCCAGGCGATTGCAACAAGCCACCGGCCTGAAACCCATCCGGGTGATGGATACCGGCCTCTGGGTATTGCCCTATCCCCCGCCTGCCTTCGCCCGCGTCGCCGACGCCGCGGTGGCCGAATCCAAAAACGTCACCGTGATTTTGCACGCCACCGTGGCGGACGTGCAGACTGAAGGTTCCCGACTGCATCAGGTCCGCGCCCTGGCCTGGAACGAAGCACTACTGTTCCGCCCGGGCACAGTAGTGGATTGCACCGGCGAAGCGACCGCCGTGGCGCTCGCGGGTGGCAGTGCGGAAAACGGCGGTGCGGATCAGGCGCCCGCCCTGGTTTTTGTCCTGGAGAATGTGGATCCGGGTCTGGCCCAACGCGGCCTGCTCGAAGTCCGCCGCGAACTGCATCAGGCCGTTGAAAATGGCGCCCTGCCCGCGCTCTGTGAACGATTGTCGCTCGTTCCCGGCTCCGGCGCCAATGGCCGGCTCGCGTTCAAATTGAGCCTGATGCCCGCTCACCCCCACCGGGCACTCTGGCAACAGGTCACGGATTGGGAACGCGAAGCCCGCGCATTGCTGGAACCGCTCCGGCAATTCCTGGTCAAAAACATCGCTGCCTGCCGCAACGCGCGGCTTGATTCCGTCGCTCCACAACTCGGCGTCCGGTCGGGTCGCCGGATTCTGGGGCGTGCCCGCCTCTCGGACGAGAACGTATTGGGCACGCACAAGTCGCCCCTGGGAATCGCCCGCGGTTGCTGGCCGATGGAACGCTGGACCAGCAGTCCGCGACCGGAAATGACTTATTTCGCCGAGCGCGATTATTATGATATTCCGATGGACTGTTTGCGCCCGGCGGAACTGGATAATGTTTGGGTGGCGGGACGTTGTCTCTCGGCATCCACGGGAGCAATGACCTCGGCCCGCGTCATCGGGACGGCGCTGGCGACCGGCTGGGCAGCCGGGACCGCTGCGGCGTTCCAGGCCTCGGGCCAGTCACTGCAGGACGCGGTAACCAACATCCGGAAGCAGATGGAAATGTGATTGAGATTAAAATTGAAATTGGGGTTGAAGATATTTGTTCTTAATCTTAATCGTAGTCATAATCTTAGTTCCATTCGATTCATGAAAATCTACTTCGACCACGAAAAGCTTGAGGCGTACAAAAAATCGCTCGCCTTTGCGCAGTGGGCCGAGCCGATTTTGGAACGCCTCCCCAAATCGGCCGCCGTTCACAACCAGCTTGACCGTGCGCGAACCTCCATCGTGTTGAATATTCCCGAGGGCAATGGACGATTTACACCGGCTGACCGGTGCAAATTTTTTGACATCGCCCGTGGTTCCGGCTTGGAATGCGCCGGCTGTCTTGATTTGATATTCATCAAGAAACTGATTTCGGAGCTGGGGCTGGATCAGGGAAAGATGTTGCTTAAGGATATTGTTTCCCTGCTCGTCGGGCTGATCCGAAGCAATTCGCCTGACCGACTGCACGAGGAACCGATTGCGTATCGGGTGGATGAAGCACGGCAGGATTAAGAGTAAGAGAAAGATTAAGAGTAAAAAAACCGATGAACGTGTTTGAAGCGCTTTCCTGTTCTGCGAAACGATGGCCCGACCGCATCGCCATCATTGATGCCGGCGGTTCGCTGGATTACCGGTCCCTGTGGCACGAAGTCGAGGCGCTGCGGATTCAGCTCGACCGGCTGGGCGTGCGCGAAGGTCAGGGCGTCGGCGTGCGGGCGCGCAACGGCCGTGCCTTCGTCATCGGCGCGCTGGCAGCGCTGGGTTGCGGCGCGGTCATCATGCCCATTCACCACCAGATGAAACCGGCGGAAATGGCCGACATGCTGGCGCGCGCGCCCTTGTGTGTGATTCTTGACGACGGTTCCGGCCCGGCCCAGCCCGGCGGGACCGTCACGCTGGAAAATCCGGGCGGCAACGGTTTGCGCTTCACGCGGCTCGACGGCGCGCCATCACCGCTCGCACCGGGAATCAAGGACGCTGCGTTTGTGCGGTTCACCTCCGGTACGACCGGCCAGTCCAAGGGCGTGGTCCTGACGCATCAAGACGTGCTGGAACGCACTCACGCCGCCAATGCCGGGCTGGGCCTGACCGGCGAGGATAAAATCCTTTGGGTGTTGCCCATGGCTTATCACTTTTACGTCTCCATCATCCTTTACCTCGAGGTCGGCGCCGCGGTGATCGTCAACACCGATTATCTGGCGGAGAACATCCTGGACGCGGCCGCGAAACATCAAGCCACTTTTCTTTACGTGACGCCGATGCACATCCGGATGTTGACCAGTGAAAAATCAGGTCGCGCCCTGCCACCGTCGTTGTCGCGGGTCATGTCGGTCTCCAGCCGCCTCGATCCGCAGGCAGCCCGGGATTTTCAGGCGCGGTTCCATGTTCCGGTGTCCCAGGGTTTCGGCATCATCGAAGTGGGCCTGCCCATCATGAACCTCGCCGAGGCGGCCGAACATCCGGAGGCCATTGGCCGGCCGGTGCCCGGTTTTGAAGCGATGATCGTGGACGAAACGATGAAACCCTTGCCGGAGGGTGAAACCGGCCAACTCGCCCTGCGCGGTCCCGGCATGTTTTCCGGTTATCTGAATCCGCCGCGGTCGCGGGAGGAAGTATTGCACGATGGCTGGTTCCTGACCGGCGACCTGGCGCACCGCGACCTGGGCGGACGCATCGTACTGGACGGGCGGACCTCCTCTGTTATCCAAATCGCCGGGCACAAGGTTTTTCCGGAGGAAATCGCCGGCGTGCTGGACCAGCATCCGGCAGTGGTGCGTTCCCGGGTGTTTTCCCGCCCACATCCGCAATTTGGCGAGGCGGTTTGCGCCGAGGTTCAACTGCGCAATGGCAGTTCCCCGAACACAAGCGAGGAGATTCTGGCCTTTTGCCGCCGACAGCTTTCGAGTCACAAGGTGCCGACCTCGCTCGAATTCGTCGCTGAAATCAGCATGACCTCCAGCGGCAAGGTCCGCCACGGCTCAGCCGTCCCGCAGCCCGCTCAAAAGTAGCAGTCCCACATTGCGGGATGAGTCGGCTCTGACTTAAAGAATCCGCGAATATTCAATAATGAACTCAAGAAATCAGGAAAAACTTTCTATTCCTTCTTTCCTGCCTTCCTTATTCAGTAAACCAGCACCAGCACTGAATCTTTAGCCACAAAAAAGCACAAAAGACACAAAGGGGGAAATCTCTTGCGCCTTTTGTGCCTTTTCGCGGCAAAAATCAGTAAACCAACACGAGGACGGCGGCGTCTTGGGCGGATTTTACTACATCCTCAAACTTCTCATCCGCCGTATTGGGAGTTTTAGGCTTGTCGTCCACATCCGGCACGGATTCGAGGACTGGGAGGGACGCCATGTCAGCGTCCCTGAAATTGGGGACGGCAACATGCTATCCCTCCCGGCTCTTGACCGCGTAATTCATCCCGTATTTTCCAACGATTACTTGTAAAACCATTGCGATCTGTTTCTGTGGGTTTTTCATTTTGGCTTAAGCTAATACAGAATTGATTCATCAATTTTAGGTAGATACAAACATGACAGGTTTTTGAAATACCATCTTCTTGAATTTACATTATATCCAAATCGGGAGTAGTTCACACCATTCCGTCGCAATAATGCAAAGACATTGATCCAGCCGTCATAATTTTTGCCAGTTATATAAATGGGACGACCATAAAGGTCTTCTGCAAAACGCCCCGGATAAATTCCAAAGGCTTCGTATGGTAAACCATTTTCAGCAATCCCCCGTGCGATTGGCGGAAGTTGTGCAACCAAATTTTGCCCCCTCAAGGCAAGGATAATATGTTTGCAAAGACGGCCATAGTCTCGCGCGGGGACCCCAGAATGAACTTCTAAACATCGTGGGCAAGTGCAAGTGTAGTCCAGCAAATTCACGATGTAGGTTTTGGTCCAGTCTGAAGATTTTATTTGAACCGCCCGGAACGCCTCACCAGAGAAAACCGGCAATAGCTTCGCCGGTTCAGTTTGTATTGGCAGCGTTAGACGGGGTGGCCTCCAGGCTTCGCGTTCGCTCCGTAGACGTTCTTGCTCGATTACTCCCTCAAGAACATCGCGCGGTGTTTGACCTTGACTGTTTCTTAAATTCCAAATTTCAGAATCGGCGTAGATGTCTGGAACTAAATCCAGCCTTTTGGCAAAAGCCAATTCATGCAAAACCGTGAGCCTGTAGCCTGAAGCCTCGATGCTTAGGAACTCCGGTGTCAGGAATTCTTTAGGAATTTGGTCGGCGTATCCATATCGTGCAGCGTAATGCAAAGGCGTTTCAGTTCGCGGCGGTGTCAGTCCTGTCTTTGATTCTTTTCTTTCATATTCGGTCGAAGCCGTAAGCGTTTCCTTCGTCAAAAACTCTTTGGGAACTGTATCAAGGTGTCCATATCTTGCGGCAAGGTGCAGCGGCGTTTCCCTGGCAAATGAATTGTTTCTCGCCATGAACAATTCGATCGTAAGCAAATCTCTCGGAATTTCCGAAATCCTACCCGTTTTCGCGGCGCGATGCAAAGGTGTATCGCCATTTTGTGTTCTGGTTCTGATTGTCTCTTCGGTGAGTTTTGACAGATTCGTCCTGACGGTCTTTTTTCCTTTCGGCGCTTGAGTAACCGCAGGTGCGGCCTTGGCGGGCGCTGGTGGAATTTCGATTGAACTAAATTTCGTTGGCGGATTTACCGGAGTCAAAGTGACAGGTTTTTCACACGTCGGACACGGAACCGTTTGTCCAGTTCCTTCCGAGGGGTATTCAATGTTTTGCCCGCAATGTGGACATTCGCATTTGAGAAAGTCGCTCATTGATTCATCGGCTGAAATTGAAACGCCATTTGTCCCCAATCGTCCATTCCAAAATGCATTATGGAAAAGAGCTCGTTGCCAATGCGGAATTTACAAAGCGCAAGCTTTGAGCAGTACGGCTTTGACTTTTTTCAAATCACTTTCCGGCACGGTGCCGAGCCGCTTTTCAAATCGCACGGACGGCAGCGAGCCGATGGCCTGCACATTGGCAACGGATTCAGGGTCGAGAAACGGCAGATGGCCGAGCAGCACTTCGAGTTCGCTCCCGCGATTCTGCCGCGTGATGGGAATGTGGATGATGAGCGAGCGCGGGGCGTTGAGATTGTCGGCGATGAGAACAACAGCGGGGCGGGTCTTGGCGGCCATGCCCATGTCCACGAGCCAGACCTCGCCGTGGCGCGGATTCATTTACCGTCGAGTATGTCCAGCTTTTCCTGTTCGACTTCGCGCGTGGGCAGCACATCGGCCCAATCCTCCTGCGCCCGCTGGCGTTCGAGGAATTTCAAATAATGCAGGATTTCACGCACTACCGGTTCGGGCTGGCGCTTGATTTCTTCGATTAAAATTTCCTGCGCGCTCATGGTCTAATTATCCGGCAAAATTGGCTTTTAGCAAGCCGTATTGCTCCTCGTCAATTGAATCGGAGCCTCGTTACCCCGGCTGCTACCAGGAAGTGAGATCGGAACGGGTTGCTAGACCTTGACGCCGGGCTTGTCGCGGTTTTCGAGAAAATCCTTCCGCCATTGCGCGCGCGCGATTTCGCGGCCGTGGCCGTTGACCTCGATCGACCCCACAAACCACCATTCGCGCGGCACCTGCCAGCTCGGCAGTTTTTGCAGCAGGAATTGTTTCAACTCCTCCTTGATGCCGCGACGGTCCGACGTGACGCAGGCCACAATGTGATCCACCCGGTCCGCGTTCCCGCTCGGGACGCCAAAGACGAGACATTCGTCAACCGCCTCATGTTCCCGCAACGCCTGTTCAATCATGTCCGGGCAAACCTTCCGGCCGGCCACATTGATATGGTCACTGGTCCGGCCGCGCAGACAAACCGTGCCGTCCTCGAGTTCAGCGAGATCACAGGTCTGAAAGACGCCGCCGCCCAGGACATCCTCCGGTTCCGGCCAATAGGTTTCGCCCACCGCCCGGCTCCGTACCACCAACGCACCATCTCCGTTGACCGTTACCTTGACGTTTTTCATCGGCCGGCCGACCGAGGTCTCGTCCGTTCGCGGCGCTTCCGTCGCGTCGTAGGCAATCCCGCCGCATTCGGTGGAACCGTAGAAGTTGTGGATTTTGACACCGTGTTCCGCGAAGACCGCCTGTTCCAGGGTCAGGGGCAAGGTGGCGCCGGCCGAGATGGCCAGCCTTACATTGCTGAGGATCACCCCGGCCTTATGCCACGCGTGCCAGAGCGCGGGCACGCCGGCCACGGTCAGGTTCCAATGCGCCTTGGCCGCACCCCGCAGGATTTCCGGCAACGGCGCGGGCGCCAGGAAAAGCGGGATACCGTGGAGCAGCAACGGCAGGACGAGATTTGAAAATCCATAGGAGTAGGCCATGGAAATGACACCCAGATTGGGCCAATCCGGGCGCAAGCCCATGGTGGCCACAATGTTGTCGGCATCGGCGGCCAATTGCTCCGCCGTGAAGGCAACCGCGCGCGGCACCCCCCGGGTGGCCGGCGTGGTTTTGAGGTGACAACACGGTGCCGGCGGAGGGAGAACCGCCAGTGGTTGATGGTGCGCTTCAAGGGGACACACCACCACCCCCCAACGCCAGGCCCGCAACACGGCAAAAATAAATTCGGGAGTGTGACCTTTCGGGAAGACCATCGCCGGGGCGCCGGGCAGTCGGGTTTCAGATTCGCGGTCCAATTGCGCAAAGGTCCAGCTTCGGCCGGAAGCCAGATCGCGCAACGCCACCTCATCACCCCGGTCCTGAATCACCTTCTGCCAAGCATCGTAAAGCATCTGCTCTTTCTTTAAGCCAACCGCCATTTCCCTGGCAAGCCTGAACTTGCCCCGCCATTGCGTCCCGCCCGTCACCAGGACCAACCGGATCCATCCGATGGAAAATCACATTGTCCGCGAAGAACATCGTCGTCGCCGGGAATTTTAGCGGATGGCCAGCATGGCGGGATCGGTTTTCCACGCGGCGGGACGCGACATGATTTGCAACATGCCGTGCCCAAACCGCGAGGTCGTGGTGGCTCCCGCGGCCATGCAGGCGATTTTGCGGTTGAAAAAGTCATGCATCGCCGCGGCAATTTTGCCGGGAAATTTCTGCTCAACAAACATGCCGGTTTTGTACATCGCAAAAATGCGGCCATCGTAAAAATACTCGATGAACCCCATCCAGGCCTTGATGAGTTTGCGCATTTCACGGGCATAAGCCGGCAGGTCGTCCAGTCGTTCGGCGAGCAATTCCGCGGAACGCAACGCCAGCCACATGCCCGGCGACAGCATGGGATCCACGAAACCCAGGGCGTCGCCCGACATCACCCAGCCCGGCCCGTGGCCGCGCCGGGAAACGAGTTGATAGTTGGTGTAGGTGACCACCTCGGTGAGCCGGCGGCGGTTCCGGCCGGCGGCGGCGAGTATGGGGTCATGGTCGATGACCCCTTCGAGCCGTTCCTCGGGGCTGGCTCCAAATTGCACGGCATCGTCCTTGTTCATCACCACGCCGACGGAAAGCCGGTCGCGCAAGGGGATGCGCCAGCACCAGCCGTTGGCCAGCCGGCCGATGATCACCTGACCGCGGGGCGATTCCCCGGTGAAACCTTCATAGTGGGCGAAATAGGCCACGTCTTTGCGCGGCCCGACGTCCGCGGGGATTTCCAGCGTGCGCGCGAAGAGCCGGTTGCGGCCCGTGGAATCCACGAGCAAATCCGGCTGCCGGCCATGGAGCCACGGCGCTTGCGCAAGCGTCTCCTCCACCAACTGCAACCGGCCTCCGTCCTTCCGTTCAACTTTTGCCCTCGCCCGCACGCGTTTCACGCCCAGCTCATCGGCGCGTTCATCCAACAGCCGATCAAAGGCCGGACGCGGCGCATTGTAGGCGTAGGTTGGCATGGACGAGCCGGCAAGCGATTGAAAGGTAAAGTCAACCTGTTCATCCGGACTGAAGGTGAAACTGACACCCGGCTTGTGCTGGCAGACCGCCGCCGCGCGTTCCTCCACGCCCAGTTTCCGCAGCACGGGCACAATGGCCGGAATGAGCGATTCGCCCACAATCAGGTCGGGCCGGCGGCCATCGTCAAACAGCGTCACGTCCACCCCCTTCATCATAAGCAGCGAAGCGAGCGTCGCCCCTGCCGGACCGCTGCCGATGATGCCCACCGTCTGGATTGAATTCCTCATTGTTCGAAAACGATTCCTGGCTTCGCCGGAAAAAAGGATTATTCATGGGAGGCGCTTATGCAAGTCATTATATTCAGCCGGCGAGCTCGTCAACCCGGTCAGGGCCGAAGCGGTGCGGCGTGGTGGAATCGCCGCTTGACTCGCCCTCGCCGGAAAATAAACTCTGACACCCATGCCGGGCTTGATGCGGGACGGCGTGGCGGAAGCCTGAGTGGCGTTAAAAAGCAACCTTTAAAACATTATGAAAAAAAACCGGTTCTACCTGCTGTTGACCCTCGCAACGTTGAGCACAGCGTCCATCGCTACGGCCGCGACCATCCTGTATCCGGTGGTCGTCAACGGCCGCTGGGGGTATGTAAACAAATCCGGCGAAACCGTGATCAATCCGCAGTTCGATCGGGCGGAGGGTTTTGCGGAGGGCCTGGCTCCGGTGCGCATGGGCAGATGGGGCTACGTGGACAGTTCGGGGAAAATCGCGGTCGTTCCGCAGTTTGACAAGGCCGACGTTTTCAGCGAAGGGCTGGCGGCGGTCAGGCTCGGCGGCGGCGGCGGCGACCCGTTTGTTCCATACGATCCCAGGCCTTTCTATCACGTCGGCGGTGGCGGTCGTTACGGCTTCATCAACACGGACGGCAAATTGGCCATCAATCCGCAGTTTGAAGACGCCGGGATGTTTTCCCAGGGGCTCGCGCCCGTCCGGATGGGCGGCCATTGGGGTTTTGTTGATAAAACCGGAATCATTGTCATCAACCCGCAGTTTGAAAGGGCGCAGTCGTTTTCCGAAGGACTCGCGGGAATCCGGGTGGGCGGCAAATGGGGATTCGTGGACAAGGCCGGGAAGATGACCATCAATTCCCAGTTCGATGAGATCGGGCCCTTCGGCAATGGCCTGGCACCGGTCCGGCAGGGGAAACATTGGGGTTACATCGACCCCACCGGGAAATTTTCAATCAATCCGCAGTTTGACGCCGCCGGCGCGTTTTCAGGGAATCTGGCGCCGGTCCGGCAGGGGAAACACTGGGGATACATTGACTCCACCGGGAAATTTGTGATCAACCCGCAGTTCGACGACGCCGATTCCTTTGTTGGCGGCCTGGCGCAGGTCAAAGCGGGCGGAAAATTCGGCTACATCGACGCCAGCGGCAAGTACGTCTATAATCCCACCAAGTAAGCGGGCGGGCCGGTCCGCCATGTTTTCTTAATGGAGCATTTCCATGGGAACTGCGGCCGACGGGGTTGTCTGGATGCGTGAACCTGCCGGATCGCCGGTAACTGGGGGTCGGCGGAAATTCCGCCACCATTTCCACCAACGCAACGTGTCGGCCACCGGACGGATACGGCTCCGGCGACCGCTGCCAATGACCCGGATGGGAACGAACTCGACCCGCTGCCCCGCCGCCAGAAAGGCCATCAAGGTTTCGGATTCGACCTCGAAGCGTTGCGTCTGGAGCGGCAGGGCCGCCCAGGTTGCCAGATGAATGAGCCGCAAACCGCATTGCGTATCCGGGAGGGACCGGCCGGCCCACCGTGACAGTTTCCGACTCATCCACCGGTTCACCTGCCGCCGCAGCCAGGGAATGGCCCGCGCATCATCCATGCGACTGCCGATGACCAACGACGCCCCGGTCCGCCCGGCACATTGAAGCAGCAACGGTAAATCCCCGGGTGCGTGCTGACCGTCGCCATCCAGGGTCAAAGCCCATTCAAATCCTTGCTTCCATGCCAGGGACAAGCCGGTTCTGAGCGCGGCGCCTTTGCCAAGGTTTCGGTGATGACTCACCAATATCGCACCGGTACCCCTGGCCAGGGCCGGCGTGCCGTCGGTCGAGCCGTCGTCCACCACCATTACGAGCGGGACATGTTGACGTACGGCTGCAACCAGGGGCGCTATGGTCCTCGCCTCATTGAAACAGGGGATCACTGCCGCACAGGTCTTCACTGCAAACATAAGCGGAGCTTGGGCGGGATACCTCCCGGAATCGAGGCAAAAGTCTGACCATCAGGCAAACCGCCGGCGGATTTTCCATTGCTTGATGAGGGGGCGGGATTATATTTTGGAAACGAATTGAACGATGCCAGTCATGCCGTCAGCGCAAGACCCGACCGGCGAGTGATGTGTCATCACCTGCCCGCACCCTGGTAAAGCCAAATCCCACCGTCATACCACTGTCATGCTATTCCCGACCACGTCTTCGCCCCAAGCGCCGCCGCGCGTGGTCATCACCGGCGCGGGAATCATGACCGCCCTGGGTCGGGGCTGGAAACCCAATGCGGAAGGTTTTCGCACGGGACGCACGGCGTTCCGTCCCGTGTCGCACTTCAATGTCAGCCGCCAGCGGGCAAAGACTGCGGCGGAAGTTGATTTACCGGCGACCCTGCCGCCGACCCGGCTCAGTGCGAAACAAACCGCCCGGTTCGACCGCGCCGCTTCCCTGCTGTTGCTGGCAACCCACGAAGCGTGGCAACAATCCGGCTGGGAACCCATGGAAAACCTGCCATTCGTTTTGGGCACCACTGCGGGCGGCATGTCGTTCGGTGAGGCATACTTTCGTCAGGCGGTGCAAACGCCACGTCGGCATCGCCATCAGCCCACCCGGGCCTTCCACTACCAACCGCAGGTCCAGGCGCGAACGGTTCTCGAGGCCCTCGGTTCCAACGGGCCAATCACGATCGTTTCGAATGCCTGCGCCTCCGGGAGCAATGCCGTCGGCCATGCCTGGGAATTGATCCGTTACGGTCAGGCGGAACGCGCCCTGGCAGGCGGTTACGACGCGCTTACGGAACTGGTATTTTCCGGTTTCGACGCCTTGCAGGCGCTCTCGACCACCGTCTGCCGCCCGTTCGATGCCCGGCGCGATGGCCTGGCACTGGGCGAAGGCGCGGCGGTCGTTGCCCTCGAAACCCTCGAAAGTGCGCGCCGCCGCGGCGCATCCATTCTGGGAGAACTCATCGGCTACGGCACATCGATTGACCATCACCATCTCACCCAGCCGCATCCGCAGGGGGACACGACGTTGATGGTCATGAACCAAGCCTGTGCCACGGCCGGTGTGACGCCCGAAGCGGTTGATTATATCAATGCGCACGGTACGGGCACCGTCCTCAATGACAGTTCGGAAGCGGCCGCCATCAGCCGTTGGGCCGGGCGCCGGGCCGCGACCCTGCCCGTCAGCTCCACCAAAGCCAGCATCGGACATCTCCTCGGCGCGGCGGGTGCCGTTGAGGCCGTGGTCTGCCTGATGACCTTGTGTGAACAATGGTTGCCGCCGGAAACGCTGTTTGAAACTCCCGACCCGGCCTGCAGCTTTCCCATTGTGCACCGGCCGCAGGACGCACGGGTGAATACCGTGCTATCCAATTCGTTCGGTTTTGGCGGCGTCAATGCGAGTCTGGTTTTGCGGAGGTGGACATGAGCCGGATTTTCGTCACAAGGTTGGGCGCCGTCTCGCCCGCCGGCTGGAATGTCGCCGCCCTGCGTACAGCGCTGGACCGGGGCAATCCCCTGCCCGCTCAATCGCTGGCGCGGCCCGGATGGGAGAAACCACTCCCGACGCGTTTGGTGCCAAACCCATCGGTACGCCCTGAATTCCTGACGCATCCACGGCTGCGGCGCACGAGTCCAATCACGCACTACGTCGTGGCGTCCGCGTTGGAGGCCACGGCCAGATTGCGGGTGGACCAGGATCCCAGGTTTCGCCTGGGCCTGGTCGTCTGCCTGCAATCCGGATGCGTGAATTATTCCTGCCGATTTTATGAAGAGACGTTGAAAGACCCGGCGACCGCCAGCCCCCTTTTATTTCCCGAAACGGTTTATGCCGCCCCCGCCAGCCACCTCGCGGCGGTACTTGGAAATATTTCGCTGGCCAGCTCCCTGGTGGGCGACCCGGCCACCTTTCTCCAAGGGCTGTCTCTGGGCGCTCAATGGCTGGACGAAAATCGCGTCGACGCGTGCCTCGTCATCGGCGCGGAAGAAATTAACTGGATCCTCGCGGACGCGCTTTGGCATCTCGAACGTCCGGCCATCCTCACGGCCGGCGCCGGGGCCATCTGTTTATGCCGGGAACCGGAACCGTCCATCGGTGTTGAACTGGCCGCCATCACGGACGCGCATACCTACTCCACACAAAATACGCGAACGCAAGCCGCTCGCGCCATGCGCGGTCAGTTGGGCAAATGTTCTCCCGGCGAACTGCTCTGCGACGGCGTCGGGAACAGCCCGCGCACGGACGCAGCCGAGCTCAACGCCTGGCGTGATTGGACCGGTCCGCGTATGAGTCCGAAACACATTCTGGGCGAAGGCTTGATGGCCGCCGCCGCCTGGCAATGCGTGGCGGCATGCGACGCGGTCGCCGGCGGACGATTCGCCGCCGCCAACGTCAGTCTCGTCGGTTCCAATCAACAGGCGATGGGCGCGCGGTTTGTGCGCGCCGATTCCGCCATTTCTCATTTGTCCACCGGCAGATCGCCGGGCAACATTCGGCCATGAGCTTGCGGGTTATTCTGATTACAGGCGCCAACGGCGGTTTGGGCCAGGCCATCGCCCGCGCCTTCCTCCACGAGTCGCCCGACAACGTCATCTGGCTCGGCGTCCGTTCCCGGCGCGAACACGCCGACCGGCTGGCCCGGGAAAATTCCGGCCGCTGTTTTTGCCTCGCTCTGGACGTCACCACTCCCGAATCCTGGAAACAGGCGGTTGCGGAAATCCTGGGGCGCCATAACCGCATTGACGTGCTGGTCAACAACGCGGGCAGCCATGAAGATGCCCTCCTGGCCACCATGCCGCCGGATTCGTGGGACCGTGTTCTGGCGACGAACCTCGACGGCGTTTTTCATGGCTGCCAGGCGGTGTTGCCCACATTGATCAGCCAGCGCGCCGGCCGCATCGTAAACCTGTCATCCTTAAGCGCGCTGCTCGCGCCGGCCGGACAAGCCAATTACGCCGCCGCCAAGGCGGGCGTGGTCGCACTGACCCAGTCGCTGGCCAAGGAAGTCGCGCGCATTGGCATTACCGTAAATGTTGTCTGCCCCGGTTATGTGGAAACCGAAGCGCTGGCCAGGCTGGCCGGGGAGGAACGCAAGGCGGCGCAAATGCGCGTCCCTATGCGCCGGTTTGGCCGGCCTGAAGAGGTGGCGGCGACGGTCCGTTTTCTGGCGAGTGCCGAAGCCAGCTATATCACGGGATCCACGCTCAAAGTTGACGGCGGAATTTTATGAAAACCTGCCTTTTTGTAGGAGCCGAGGTGACGAGGCTCCGATTCGATGTACGATGTGCGATTTACGATTTACGAGTTCACTTCCACCTCGGCCGCGCGTCAATCGTATATCGGAAATCGGAAATAATCAGCCTCCTTACGTCGGCTCCTACAATTCTTGCGAGAGGCAACTTCGATGACTACTGAGGAAATACAACTCGAAGCGCCGCCGCGCGCCACACCCAAGGCGCCCGAACCCGCCGCCGCTCCGGCTCCGGGAAGGGAAAAAGTCATCATCATCGGCGCGGGCATTGCCGGTCTTTCGTGCGGCTGTTACCTCCAAATGAACGGCATCCCGACCGAGATTCTGGAGGCGAGCCTGCTCCCGGGCGGATTATGCACGGCCTGGCACCGCGGACCGTATGTCTTCGACGGTTGTCTGCGCTGGCTGATTGGCACCCGGCCGCCATCGGCCTTCTATCAGGTCTGGCAGGAACTGGGCGCCATCACCGGGCGAAAGGTTCTTCTCCACGACGATATCATCCGGATCGAAGGCGCCGATGGCAAAGCCGTCTCAGTGCCCGCAGACCTGGACGCCATCGCGCGTGAGTTCAAACGTATTGCGCCCGAGGACAGCGCCCTGATTGACAAGCTGGTGCGGTCAGCACGCCGCTGTGCTCCGCTGGAACCGCCCCTGGACCCTTTGGAATTGATGACGCATCGTCAGAAAATGAGGCTGGGCCTGCGTATGCTTCCCATGCTGCCCATCATCCTGGGCTTGAAGAACGTGCCCATCACCACCTACCTGGCCCGCTACAAAAACGACTGGCTCCGCGAAGTCCTCCAACTCATCGTCGGCAGCAAGGACATGTCGGCCCTGGTGCTTGTGATGTTGCTGGCGTTCCGGACCCGGAACAACACCGGCTTTGTCGCCGGCGGCTCGTGGGACTTTGCGATGGCGATTGCCGACCGGTACAGCCGCCTGGGCGGTACCATCCGCTATAAAGCCCGGGTGGCCTCGGTCATCGTCGAAAACCATCGCGCCATCGGCGTGCGCTGCGACGACGGGGCCGTTGTCCCCGCCGCGACCGTCGTTTCCTGCGCGGACGGGCATATGACGATTTTCAAGATGTTGGACGGGCGGTATGTGAACAGGAAAATCCGTTTCCTGTACGAACATTGCCAGCTGTTCCCCGCCATCATCCAGGTTTCGCTGGGGATTAAAAAAATATTTCCGGATGCGCCGCACACCCTCAATCTGCCCCTGTCCCGGCCGTTGCGCGTGGACGATCAATTCCAGGACGACCGTTTGGAAGTGGAGACGTTCGGTTCGGATTCGGCGCTCTGCCCGGAAGGCACCACCGTCATGACCGTCCGAATGTCAGCCAGCTACGAGTACTGGACCGGCTTGAAGAAAAGCGATCCGCAGCGTTACCGGGCCGAGAAGAAACGGGTCGTCCAGGAAATCATCACCCACCTCGACAAACGTTTTCCGGGCGTGGCCGACAATCTGGATCGTTCCGACATCGCGACACCGGCCACGTTTGTGCGTTACACCGGCAACTGGCAGGGCAGTTACGAAGGCTGGCTGCCAACACCGCGTATTTTGGGCCGGCGCATCCCCTACACGTTGCCGGGGTTGCAGGATTTCTACATGGCCGGACACTGGGTGGTGGCGGGCGGGGGCTTGCCGTCGGCGGCGCTTTCCGGCCGGTATGTCGCGCAGATGATTTGTGCCGGTAAAGGAAAAGTCTTTGCCGCAACCGAACCGCTTGCGCGTCAACCCCAGTGACCGCATCTTTGTTTCATGATCATCGGTTTGCCCAAGGAAATTAAAGAACAGGAATTCCGTGTGGCGTTGACCCCGTCCGGTGTGTATCAACTCACCAAACGCGGCCACGAAGTAATCGTCGAACGCGGCGCGGGCACGGGCGCGGGTTTTCCCGACACCGAATACGAACGCGCTGGCGCCTTGCTGGTGGATGCGCACGACGCAGTGTTTGCCAAAGCGGACCTGATTGTGAAGGTCAAGGAACCGTTACCGTCCGAATTCAGCCTGTTGCGACCGAAACAGATTCTTTTCACCTACCTGCATCTCGCGGCCAACAAGCCGGTCGCAGAGGCGTTAATGCGCTCTGGCGTGACCGCGCTCGCTTACGAAACCGTAGAGGTCAACCGCCGCCTGCCCCTGCTCGAACCCATGAGCGAAATTGCGGGTCGCATGTCTGTGCTGGTGGGCGGTTATTTTCTGGCGAAACACATCGGCGGCAGCGGCGTGCTGCTGGGCGGCGTACCGGGGGTGTTGCCGGGCAGGATCGTGGTGCTGGGCGGCGGTACTTCCGGCATCAACGCCGCGCGCATGGGCCAGGGCCTTGGCGCGGACGTGACCATTCTGGAAGTGGACCTCGAACGGATGCGGTTTCTCGACATCACGCTGCACACGGCGCACACGTTGTATTCGAATGAGATGCATTTGCACGAACTGTTGCCGGAAGTGGACCTGCTTATCGGCGCGGTGCTCGTGCCCGGCGCCCGCGCGCCTCGCTTGATTACCCGGGAAATGCTCCGTTGCATGAGGCCGGGCAGCGTGTTCGTGGACATTGCGATTGACCAGGGTGGTTGCGCCGAAACCTCACGACCGACGACACATCACGATCCGGTCTTTGTCGAGGAAGGCGTGACGCACTATTGCGTGACGAACATGCCCGGCGCCTATGCCCGCACCGCCACCCAGGCACTTACCAACGTGACGTATCGCTACATCGAAGCGCTTGCGGACCACGGACTGGCCGAGGCGTGCCGTCTGCACCCGGGTCTCGGCGGCGGCATCAACGTAATGAACGGGAAACTGACCCACCAGGCCGTCGCCGACGCGCACGGAATGAAATGGGAACCGCCGAAATGGTAGCGAGCATTCCTCAATACGCCGCCGGCCGGCCCAGGCGGTCGGTGTGAAAATTGAATTCAAAAAGCGGAACGCTCTTGTTTAGGCCACGCACCCAGCCTGAAATCTGATACTCCGTCAGCGGTTTCAAAATCAAATCGCCCGGCAACGCATAGATCCTTTCGTACGCGCACGGGTCCGGAAAGGGAACCGGGCGGTCGAAAGTCAAATGGCGTCCGAGCACCACCTTGGGCCTGGGCACCCAGCGCTGACTTTGAGGATTTGAAAAATGTTTCACATTTTCAATCGTCACATTGACCGGGGCGTTGAGGTCCAGGTTCGTGAATTGCGGTGACCAGACCCGCAGGAAAACCCCATCATTTGGCAGTGACTGGTAATCCCGGTCAAACGGCTCGTGCGCAATCCGCGTCAGGGCCTGTTCGGCTTTGGTAACCAGTTCGGCACCGGTGTCTTCGGCGCGAAAATTGCGCAGTCCTGGAAAATCGCCGAACTGTCCGGCCACCCGACCGCTGGAGGTGTCCTTGGTGGGGGCGAAATTGCTCAACACG
>JAJPJM010000150.1 GCA_021324235.1 Verrucomicrobiota bacterium | reverse complement strand
GCTTCGTCCTTGATGACACCGGTGGCAGGTTGGCCGTTGATTTTGGCGTTGTAAAAATCGGGATATTGCGTGGCAGAATGGTTGCCCCAGATGGTGACATTACTTACGGCAGTGATGTCCACGCCCGCTTTCTTTGCCAGCTGGGCTTTGGCGCGATTTTCGTCGAGGCGCGTCATGGCGAAGAACCGGTCCCGGGAAATGTCGGGCGCATTGTGCATGGCGATAAGGCAATTGGTGTTGCACGGATTGCCGACAACATGGATGCGCACGTCGGCCGCGGCGTTCTTTTGAATCGCCCTCCCCTGCCCGATGAAGATTTTGCCATTGATGCCAAGCAAATCCTTGCGTTCCATGCCGGCCTTGCGCGGCACACTGCCGACGAGCAACGCCCAGTTTACATCGCGAAAACCCTCGTCGAGATTGGCCGTCGGCACGATGCCCTTCAGCAGCGGAAACGCGCAGTCGTCGAGTTCCATCACCACCCCGCCGAGCGCGGGCAATGCAGGCTCAATTTCAATCAGATGGAGAATGACAGGCTGTTCCGGGCCGAACATCGCGCCGGAGGCGATGCGAAACAGGAGGGAATAACCGATTTGGCCGGCGGCGCCGGTGATTGCTACTCGAATGGGTGTCTGGCTCATAACAAAATGGGTCGTGATTATAGTTATCGGTGGCAGCGATGCGCAAGGATGGAGCATCTCAGGTCGTGATATATCAATTGGTGAGGCGAGGCTCCGGACGAGCCGGCTCGCGAGGACGCTCGCCCCACCGAAATGGCAAATTGCGTGATCACCACATCCGGTATTTTCAACTGGTTTGTTCCTCCGTGACATCAAACCGCTCGAACAGTTTGCCGAGCAGCATCACGCCGAAGCCAGCTTCCGCAGCCAGAACGATGGTCGCCGCGAGCGCCGCGACCGGCACGGCCACCGCGGGTCCGAGTGTGAAATTCAAAAGGAAAAAGACGCCGGTGAACGCGGCCGCCGCCGGCAGAAGTACCAGCAGGAGGACGAGCATTTGTCCCAGGGCAAAAATCAGCCGCTGGCCGGTGGTTTCAATTCCGCGGGGGCTGTCCCGGCCGGTCTGAATCCACGACGGGAACAGCAACACAGCGGCATTGGGAATCAGCAACAGGAGCAAATCCAGCACCGGCAGCAGGAAGGCCGCGCCGAAGGCGATGGCCAGGAACAGGGCCTCCTGTTTGACGGGCAGATAAAAAAGGAGCCCGGCGCCAACCAGCAACAGCAGCCATTGGAACACCGCCAGCACCGCCACGGGCGCAAGGATTTCGCCCAAGGCAATCTGCCAGCCGCGCATCGGGAAAGTTTTCAGGATGTCCGCCAACGGCAGGTCGTTCCGAAAATCCAGCCGCAGCACTTGCGGTCCCAGCAACAACGAATAGACCAGGGCGATGGCAACGAAGAGGGCCACGACGATGGAGATTCCCTGGCTATGGACCTTATCGGCAAACGCGAAGCCAAAAATGACCAGGATGACGACAATGGTAATTCCGAGGCGAACGGAAAAGACCTGGCCGACGCCGATGAGATTTTTCCAGAACAACGCCGTGGCGGCGGGCCCGGTGGCGGTCAGTTTGAACCACGGGCGTCTGGCCTTTTGATTTTTCTTCACGCCCCGCCAGTTGCCGGCGCGCACCGCCGCCACCCGTGCGGCCAGTTTTTGTGAAGCGTCCACCGAGGCCTCCTCAAAGGCCACGTCGGAATAAATGACCCACAGATAGTGGAGCAAAAAGAGCAGCAACGCCGGGGCGAGCGCGTTGAAAAACGCCGGGGCGTCGGGCGCCAGAAATGGCCGCAGCATCAGCCGGAAGGGAAACAACAGATACAGGGCCGGGCCGGTGGTCAAAACCCGCTGGGCGTAATCCAGGATCGCACCGGGATTGGCGGTGTCAGCCGGACCCGGCACCGGCACGGTTTGCCTTGCCCACATCCAAACGGCCCCGGCCAACGCCACCACCAACCCGGAGACCAACAGCCGCCGGAGCCAGTTGGATACGCCGCGATCCAGCAGCAGCGTCCGCGCGAATGAAGAGCCGATGAAGTGGAGATTCAGGGTCGAAAGCATCAGCCACCAGCCGAGGGCGTGAATCCAGGCATTACCGCCGAACCGCCGGGAAAAAAAGGTCAGGAGGAGGACGCTGAAGAATATCCGCAACTGTGACCGGAGGAGTTTGAACTGGATAAGCGTACGCCGGGTGACCGGCGCCGGAAACAGAAAGGCCACCTCGGCCTCGGTGAATGTCAGCGCCGCCCGTTCATGTGGAATGATCCACGCCAGCAACACGATGACGAACAGAATGAGCGCGCCGCCCAATTCAAAAAGCTGCAGGTGTTCCGATGAAATCAACAGGTTCATCCCCGGCCGGCCACCGAACCCGCGAAACAGGTAACGGAAGAAATAAAAGTAGATATAGAGTCCGCCCACGACGGCGCCGATGAGATATTTTGGCTGCTTAAGCCGCTTGAACCGGCTGACCAGCCGGTTGCGGAAAGAATGATATTGCAGGTAAATCAGCGCGGTAATCATCGTTCGTATCAATGCGGCAGCAGCGGGGGAGCGGCCGGTGCGCCCGGGCCGGATTCACCCGTCGCGCGGAAGAAAATTTCCTCGAGGCTGGCGTCGCCGGGCTGTTCGGAAAATTTCCGGGTCACTTCCTCGAGCGTGCCGTCGATGATCTTCCGTCCGTTCTTGAGAATCAGCAGGCGCGAACAGATTTCCTGGACCAGGTGCAACAGGTGTGAGCTGATGATGATGGCGGCGCCGTCGCGTGCCCGTTTCAGGATGGAATCCTTCATCCGGCGGATGCCGAGCGGGTCCAGCCCGGTCAACGGTTCATCAAAATAAATGACCTTCGGCGAGTGCAGCAGGCCGCAGGCAATGGCGAGCTTTTGTTTCATGCCACGGGACAGTTCGCCGGGCAGCGCGTCCCGCTTGTTCGCGATTTCGAGTTCCTCCAGCAGTTCCCGGCCGGTGCGTTCGTAATCGGGCACCTGGTAGATCCGCGCCACAAAATTCAAATGCTGCCAGACCGTGAGGTAATCGAACAGGCGCGGTTCGTCGGTGAAAAAGGCGAGTTGTTGCTTGGCGGCGATCGCATCCCGGACGATATCGTGGCCACCGACGCGCACGGTGCCACGCGTGGGCGGGATGATGCCGGACAAACAACGCAACGTGGTGGTTTTGCCCGCGCCGTTCGGGCCGACCAGGCCCATGACCTCACCGGGCTGGACCGCAAACGAAAGTTCGTACACGGCGACAAACTCGCCGTAAAGTTTGGTGAGACCATCGACCTGGACCATACGTTGCCGTTGGGTTGCGGTTATTGCTTCCGGATGTCCCAACCTACCAGTCCACTGGCCGGGGCGTAAAGTCCGCAGATTTGCAGGCACCACGCGCAAAAAAAATATTTACAACGATTTCGCTTGGCAGATTTTTGTTTTGGGCGTAGAAACGAACTGTTCTTTGAAATGGATGGACCCAGTTCATCCAAAATCGCAGTCAAATGTCAGGGAACCCGGTGAAAATCCGGGACGGTTGCGCCACTGTAACGGCTACAAATTCCCAAAGCCACTGTTCTGCCGTGCGGGACGGGAAGGCGGGATGAGGTTTGAGGCCGAAGTCAGGATACCGGTTTGGCTGTGCTCGTCGCGGTCGCTCGTGTGAGCGGCCGGCTTCTCCGTCAAAGAGAAGGATGAGGCCAGCCTGTCGAACGATTTTCGACAGGATTCGTGGGATGCCTTCATTCTCCGTTTTGCCGGGGTCTGGAGGTTTTTTTATTTTCATAATCTTCAAGCTCCGCGCTGGTCTCTCAACCGTAAACCGTTCTTCGAAGATCTTCGGAGGACCCAATTGAAAGATCAGCACATGAAAAAGAAGTTGTTTGTTTCGCTGGCACTGGCCGGCTGGTTCCTTATTCCCACCCTTACACACGCGCAATTTGCCAGCAGTGTGGTTGCGTACACCGAAGGCGGCGGCGTGGATTCCGGTTATAATGATCCGACGGCGGCCCTGGGCGCCCCGTCGCAAGTAACCCCCGGTATTTATGGCGGACCGGTCGATCCGTTTGACGCACCCTACCTTTCCAGCCAGATCGTCGGGATAGGCACGGGCGGCTCCCTGACGTTACAATTCAGCACGCCGATCCAAAACAATCCGGGCAATCCGTTCGGCCTGGACTTCATCATCTTCGGCCACGCGGGTTTCAACATCACCAACGGCGACTACAGCGGCGGCGGCATTACCGACGGTTCGCTTTATACCGGCGGCACGAGCGACGTGCGCGTATCGGTGAGCGCGGACGGCACGACGTTTTACACTTTGAACCCGGCGTTGACCCCCCAGGTTGACGGCCTGTTCCCGACCGATGGCAGCGGCAATCCGTTTTTGCCGGTGGATCCCACCCTGAACGCGGCGGATTTCGCCGGCCAGGATTTGGCCGGAATCCGTGCGCTTTACAACGACTCGGCGGGCGGGGCGGGTTTCAGCGTTGCGTGGGCGATCGACTCGAATGGCCAAAGCGTGGCTTTGTCTTCCGTGGATTATGTCCGGCTGGATGTGTTGAATGACGGAACGCCAGCTTATATTGACGCCATTTCCATAGTGCCCGAACCGGCGACGTGGACGTTGGCGATTACCGGCGCGGGCTTGTGTTTATTGCGAAGGCGCGCCTGACGGTCATGCGCGTCAGTCTGCTCATTATGTGGGGCCTGGTGGCCGCCTCGAACTGCGGGGCGGCCACCTTTCAAGAGAATTTTGCCAACGACCCGCAAGCAGACGGCTGGAATATTTTCGGTGACACCAACCTGTTCCAGTGGGACGCCACTAATCAAAACCTCGAGGTCACCTGGGATTCATCGCAATCCAACAGTTATTTTTACCATTCACTGGGAACCATTGTGGCAAAATCGGATGGCTTCAGTCTCGCCTTCGACCTGCAGCTCAACGACATCGCGATTGGCGTTGATCCCGCCAAGCCCGATACCTTTGAACTGGCCGTGGGCTTCATCAACCTCGTCAGTGCCACCAGCACCAATCTCGAGCGCGGTGTCGGTATCAATCCCACTCACGGCGCCCGCAACGTGGGTGAGTTTGATTATTTCCCTGATTCCGGATACGGGGCCACGATTTCACCGACACTGATTTCCAGCAATAACCAGTTTGCCACCACGTTTGCCCACCCTTTCACCCTTGACCCGGGCGCACTATTTCACGTGACGATGACCTACACCGCAAGCAACCAAACCTTGCAAACGATGGCGACCCGTAACGGCAGCCTTTTTGTTTCGACCAATGTCGTGTTGGGCGTGAGCTTCAGCGATTTTCGTTTCGACCAGATTGCCGTTTGCAGCTACAGCGATACCGGCGCGGATGGTTCGCTGCTCGCCCACGGCACCGTGGACAATTTGGTGGTCACCGTTCCACCGCCGCCGATGCAAAATCTGGCCGGCACCTTCACCAATGGCATCTGGCAGGCCCAATTCCTTTGCCAAAGCAACTGGCTTTACACGTTGCAACGAACAACCGATTTCCAATCCTG
>JAJPJM010000153.1 GCA_021324235.1 Verrucomicrobiota bacterium | reverse complement strand
GGAGCTGGAGAATGGATAGTCCTGCGGTATCGTCAATCAGCAGCTTGGCGTTCGCCAGCCGGCCGCTGGCCGACATCAGCTTGGGAAAATCCGCCTCGCTCATGAAACCATCGCGGATGCTCCGCATGTTCACCCGTGCCAGCGAGCATAACATGCGCAAAATCAGCGAGGCCGCGCTCATTTCCAGGCTGAACACGCCCACCGGCAGTTTTTGCTCCAGCACGGCGTGCTCCACCACGTTCATCGCCAGCGAGGTTTTGCCCATGCTCGGCCGCGCCGCAATCACAATCATTTCACTGCCATGCAGACCGTCCGTCATCCGGTCCAGGTCCGCGAAGCCCGTCGCCAGTCCCGTCAGCGTTCCCTTGCGGCTGAAAAAATTCTCAATCGTCCCAATGGCCTTGCTCACCAGCTCTTTCGTGGTCAGCACGCTGCCCTGCACCCGCGATTCACTGATACGCAACACATCGCGCTCCACCTCGTCCAGCAGCGTGTCCACTTCCCCCTCGTAATCATAAACCCGCCCGACGACGTCCGTGCAGGTCTGGATCATTTTCCGCAGCAGGAATTTCTCCCGGACAATCTCCAGATAATAGGAAAGGTTTGCCGCACTGGGTACGGCATCCTGGAGTTGCGACAAATACGCGATGCCGCCCACCTGTTCCAAAAGCTGCCGGTCCTTCAACTGCTGTTGCAGGGTGATGACATCAATCGCCTCGCGCGTGTCATACATGGTCACCAGCGTTTCAAAAATCGTCTGGTGCCGCAAATCGTAGAACACCTCCCGCCCGTCCTTGAGTTTTTCCATGCATTCGCCCATGCATTCGTTCGGCGAAAGCAGCACGCAACCCAGCACGCCCTGCTCGGCCTCGGGCGAATGCGGCGGCAACCGGTCCACCAGCGCGGAGGACGGAGTGTGGCCGGCGGATTTCTGGCGCCGCGCCTTTTTTAAATCCGCGTTGGCACCGGCGGTCTCGGAAACGGAATCAATCATGACGTTATACGACTCAATCGCTGTCCTCGAATCAAAGCGTACTTATTGAATCTTAGTGACACGTTCTTCACAAGCCGGGATTCCTGCGTTGTTCGCGGAAAATAGATGGCCGGAAAAATTGACTCGTCCGCCAAGGATTTTTAGAATTTCCACTTGTGGAGAATATGAAACGCAAACCGTCATTGCTCGTCGTTTTCCTCACGGTCTTCATTGACCTCATCGGCTTCGGCATCGTCGTGCCGCTGGTGCCGATCTACAGCCGGCATTACGGCGCAGGCGGTTTCGTCATCGGCGCCATCATCGCGTCGTTTTCCGCCATGCAGTTTCTCTTCGCGCCGGTCCTGGGCCGGTGGTCCGATCGGATCGGCCGCCGTCCCGTCATGCTCCTGAGCACGGCCGGCGCGGCGCTGTCGTATGTGCTGTTTGCCATCGGATCGGGCTTTGAAAATCATGCCATCGCGCTGTGGGCGTTGCTGCTGTCGCGGGTTTTCGCCGGCATTTGCGGCGCCAACATCACGGTGGCCCAGGCTTACATCGCCGACATCACCCCGCCGGAAAACCGCTCAAAGCGGATGGCGTTGATCGGCGTCGCGTTCGGGTTGGGATTTGTTTTCGGGCCGATCCTGAGCGGCATTGCGCTGATACTTTTCGGAGCCACCGGACCCGGCTGGACCGCCGCCACACTTTGTGCGGCCAATTTCCTCCTGGCCTTCTTCATTCTGGCCGAAAGCCTTCAGCCATCCTCCGGCCATGCGAGCAACCGGCCGCGATTGAAACAATGGGGTCACACGCTGGCCCAGCCGAAAATCGGCCTGTTGATCCTGATTTTTTTCCTGGCCACGTTTGCCTTCAGTTGCTTTGAAAGCACCCTGCCGTTGCTGGTGAACGACAATTTCAACCTGGGCATCACCGTGGACGAAACGAAACCAGCCACGACCGTCATTTCCCTTTTTATCTTTTGTGGGATCATCGGTGTATTCATTCAAGGCGGCGCGATTGGCCGGCTCGTAAAACGGTTCGGCGAACCGAAACTGATTGCCTTGAGCCTCGCGTTGACGGGCGTGAGCCTGGCACTGTTGCCGTTCATCAAAGGCGAAGGGCAGTTAAAGTGGCTGGCGGTCCTGCGCCTGGCTGACTGGCCCTGGATTAAAATGCTTTTGGCGCTGGCGCTGCTGGCCGTGGGCTCCAGCCTGACGCGTGCGCCGGTATTCGGTTTGCTCTCCAACCTTACGCCCGCGAATGAACAGGGCGCCACCATCGGCGTCGCCCAAAGCGCCGGCGCCCTGGCGCGCATCGTCGGCCCGCTGTTCGCCGCAACGCTTTACGTGCGCGTTCCCGCGCTGCCTTACGTAACGTGCGGAGTCATTTCGGTTTTTGCCGGGGTTCTGGCCGTCCGGCACCTGGGCAAGGGTTTCGCCATGGCCGGGGAGAAGATTAAAGAAGCGGCGGATTGATCGCGTCACACCGGTTTTTGCGCCAATCCGCCGCCGTCCCGTTCACTCAAACGGAATTCATTGCTGGTCCGGCGGCGGGCCGGACGGGTTGCCGTTGTCGCCCGGCGGCGGGCCGTCCTGGCCGGCGCCGGCGTTCCCTTCGTGCGGCGGCCCCATGTGCGGGCGCGGCCCGATGAACTCATCCGGCGTCAACTGCCCGTCACCATTTTTATCCAACGCCTTTAGTGCGGCCGGCGCGTTGGCAATTTCATTCGCGTCAATCACCCCGTCACCGTTGGCATCCAGGGCCTTCACAATGGCCGGGAGCGGCGGGTGCGGAGCGTCCTTCGGCGCGTTGGCCGGTACGGGCGGCAGATATTCGTCCGCGGTCAGTTTGCCGTCGCCGTTCTTGTCCAGCGTCAATAATGCCGCGCTGGCATTGGCGATTTCGCCGGCATCAATCACGTGATCGTGATTGGCATCCAACGCCGTGATGAGCGGCAGGGGCGGCGGACGATGCCGCGGTCCGCCTGCGCCCGGTCCGCCGTCCGGGGGTGGGCCGCCGGCGTCCTGGGCGTTGACGAGGAAGGCCGACGCGCCGAGCGCCAGCAGGGTCAGCAGGGTTTTCATTTTGGTTTTGGTTTTCATGTTATGCTCGCTTTCCATTTACCGGTGTGAATGTTTCTTTGACGCAATCTACGCGAATCCACCTTAAGGGGACGTGAAGCCGGAATTTTTTTTGATTATTTCCGTTCCGCGCCTTCATCTTCCCTTAAGGTGGCACCTGCGAGAGTGACGACGGATGGCGGTTGTGTTAAACCCAGCCGCGACCACGGCCGACATGAGAATCCTGATTGTCGAAGACGAACCTGATTTGCTGCGCAGCCTCGCCCAGGCACTGCGCGAGGGGGGTTATGCCACCGACACCGCCAACGATGGTGAGGACGGCCTCTTCAAGGCGGAAAATTACGACTACGACGCCGTCGTACTGGATGTGATGCTGCCCAAACTGGACGGTTGGGAAATTCTTAAACGCCTGCGCAAAACCAAAAAAACACCGGTACTGATGCTGACCGCGCGCGACCAGACGCGGGATCGCGTCAAGGGACTGGACACCGGCGCGGACGATTACATGGTCAAGCCGTTTGATTTGCCGGAACTGTTCGCCCGTTTGCGTGCCCTTATTCGCCGCAGCGCGAACCAGACCACCAACGTCATCGCCATTGGCAACGTGGAAATCGACACCGCGGCGCGCAAGGTGTTCTGCGCCGAAAAACCGGTCGAGCTGACCGCGCGCGAGTATGCGCTCGTGGAATTTCTCGCGTTGCACCGGGGCGAGGTGGTTACGCGCACACAGCTGTACGAACATTTGTTCGACGAAAACGACAGCACGCTTTCCAACCTGCTGGACGTTCACGTTTCCAACGTCCGCAAGAAGCTGGGTGCGGAATTCATCGTCACCCGTCGCGGCCACGGCTATTGCATCGAATGAAACGGTTCAAATCCATCAAGTGGCGGCTGCAACTCTGGTACGGGCTCATTCTGGTGCTGGTGCTCGTGGGCTTCGGGTTTACCGCGTACCAGCTTGAGCGCGGGCGGGTGTTCGCTCGCATTGATGACGGGCTGCATCGGCGGATTGGCGTTTTGGCAAATGCATTTCGCCGTCCACCGCCGCGCAGGTCGGGCGGAAACGAACAACTTTTTAACCGCCCGCCTCCCGGCCCGTTTCCCGACGGCGGCCCGCCGCCAATGCAAAAAGACCGGCCGGTGCCTGAATTCCATATGTCGTCGGAAGACGCCCATTTCTTTGACGCCGACGACCCGAACAATTTTTATTTCATTATTAAGACACGCGACGGCAAAGAGCTTGCACACTCGGCCAACGCACCGCCGATTCCGGCTGAGGTTGACTCAATCGTACCGCAGCCGCCTGATTCCCGAATCCAATTAGCAACTGTGGACTTTGGAAAGTATCGGGAGATCCCCAATGTGCTGCCTTCGGGTGAAATAATTTGGGTCGGCTGCTCCATCGCGCCGGAATTAAAAGAGCTCCATCTCACGGCTTTGAAACTCGCGGGCTTCGGCGGAATCATTCTTGTTTTCGGCCTTGTCGGCGGTGGATGGCTGGTTGGGCGGGCCCTCCATCCGATCGATGACATCAGCGCCACGGCCGCGAAAATTTCCGCCGGCGATTTGTCCCAACGCATCAACGTCGCCGAGGCCGAAAGCGAGCTGGGCCGGCTGGCCGCGGTTTTGAATTCCACCTTCGCCCGGCTGGAAACCGCCTTTGCCCAACAACAACAATTCACCGCCGATGCCGCGCACGAACTGCGCACTCCGGTTACCGTGATGTTGACGCAGGCGCAAACCGCCCTGACCCGGGAGCGCGCGGCCGCCGAATACCGGGAAACGGTCGAGGCCTGCCAGCGTTCGGCCCAGCGGATGCGCCGGTTGATTGAATCGTTGCTGGAACTGGCGCGGCTCGACGCGGGACAGGAACCGTTAAATCGAATGCCTTTTGATTTGTCGCAGATGGTCCGCGAGGGCACCGAATCCGTTCGTCCATTGGCGGACGAGCGTGGCGTGAAAATTCGTTGCGAATTGACGCCAGTCCAATGCGTGGGTGACGCGGAACGGCTGGCGCAAGTCGTCACCAACCTGCTGGTCAATGCCATCCAGTACAACCGGGACAAGGGTGAAGTGCGTGTCACGACGCAGTCGCAAATTGGCCTGGCAGTTTTGATCGTGGCCGACACGGGGCCAGGCATACCCGCGGCGGATTTGCCCCATATTTTTGAACGATTTTACCGCGCCGACAAAGCCCGTTCGGCCGGTCGTGCCGGCCTTGGCCTCGCCATTGCCAAGGCGATTGTTGCAGCCCACGGCGGCACGATGGAAGCGGCGAGCCAAACCGGGACGGGAACGACTTTTACCGTGCGGTTGCCGGCAAACTGATTTTTGGTGGGGCGAAAGTCTCTCGAGCCCTGACTTAAACAAGTGGGCTCGACGGAGTCTCGCCCCACCATTTCACCGCAGGAACATTTCCGCCGCGGCATCGGCAAAGCGCAGTCCCTGCCGCGTGAGATGAAAGCCGTCCGGTGAAATTTCCGCCCAGCCGCGGCCGGCCAGTTGGTTCATGTCCGCCGACCATTCCCGGCGCAAATCAAAACTGGTCGTGCGCTGGAATTCCTCAAACGGCCAGCCGGCCACCAGGCGCAAACCGAACGCGGCGGTTTCGCCGGCCCGTTTAAGCGGAGGCAGCTCCTCATGGGACTCAATGGCACGGTGTCCTTTTTCCAACTGCTCGCAGTAAAGCTGCGTGTTCGCCCAGTTTTTCGTCCGCACGCCGCGCACATAACCGGTCGCACTTGGCCCCAGCCCGTAAAATGAACCGCCGCGCCAGTAATTCACGTTATGCCGGCAGGCAAAACGGGGGAGTTCAAAGTCTGGAGTTCGGAGTTCGGAGCGATTGCGCGCGAAATTGGCGATTTCGTACTGCTGGAAACCGGCGGTCGTCGCCCGCTCGATCATTTCCTCATACATCGCACAGGCCAGGTCTTCGTCCACGTCGAATTCTCCCGCCTGCAGTTGGGCAAACAGCGGGGTGTCGTCCTCGTAAATGACTTCGTAACTGGACAGGTGTTCGCTGCCCAGGGCCAGGGCCTCGTCCAGCGTGGCCCGCCAGATCGCCTGCGTCTGGCCGGGAATCGCGAACATCAGGTCGAGGTTCAGGTTGTCGAAACCCGCCTGGCGCAAAAGATCGAATGATTTGAAGACCATGGCGCGCGAATGAATCCGGCCCAACCGGTCGAGCAAGGCTTCGTCGAGCGACTGGACGCCCATGGAAACGCGGTTGACGCCAAAATCCCGAAACAATCTGGCCTTGTCGGCGGAGACGGTGGCGGGGTTGCATTCGACGGTGAATTCCTCCGCTCCGAGGAGATTCAGGCGTTCCATGGCCTGGAGGATTTGTTCCCACTGGCGGAGGTTGAGCAGCGAGGGCGTGCCACCGCCAAAGAAAATGGTGTGCGGACGCAAGTCGTCCGCAACGATTTCCAGCTCGCGGATCAAGGCGGCCACGTAACGGTTGATGAGTTCGCCGCTGGACGGTTCGGAGTAAAATGCGCAATACGCGCATTTTTGCGCGCAAAACGGCACATGGAAATACAGACTGGTAATCCGCGTTACCTTTGAATCCAGCATGAAGACAATCTACCCCCTTCCAACCACCGGTGGCGAATCTTAATCCTCGGGGCCGCTCAATTATATTCCGACGACGGCAGTACAGAGTTACTGCTGGTGCACGCGCTGAACGTTTTGGGCTTTCAACCCCTTGTCACTGACGACGACATCAAACAAGACATCGTCTCCCTCGTTCAGTGTTTTGAATCCCGTGCCCACAATGGACGAATGGTGAACAAACACGTCCTGCCCGGAACTTTGGGCGATAAACCCAAACCCTTTTTTATTATCGAACCACTTAACTTTGCCACTGGCCATAATCTCTCCTGACTTCCGAGGCTTGACTTTGAAGCGAAAAAGACACGACTGAATCCAGCCGTGCCTACAGTCACTAGTCAAATCCACTCATGCCTGTTTGCACGACAATAGAAAGTTATTGCGTCGCCGTCAAGCACAAGTTTTTAACACGATTTTAACATTTGCCAACCGGCCAACTCACTCCAATTGCAACGCCTGATCGAGCAGTTGAGGCAGGTAATTGATGATGGCCGCTTCGCTGACCGCCAGCGTGGCCCCGGCTTTTTGCGCCGCCGCCTGCCATTCCGCCGCCGGTTCGCCCGCGAAAGCGATGACGGGGATGTGTTGGGTGGCGGCGTCCGCCTTTAATGCCGCAATCACGCGGCAAACCTCCTCGCGCCCGGCCAAATCCGCAATCACCAGCAATGGACTGGTACTGCGTGCACATTGAAGCAGCGACGCCAGGTCATTGACCGCCTGGACACGATAGTTCAAGTCCTGCAGCCGGTTTACCAATTGGCTGCCGGGCATCAACTTCTCGTAAAAAACGAGCGCGAGCGGCTGCGTCATGCGGTCAACGTGCGCCATGGCCGGATAAATAGCAAAGTTGTTTTGACGCGACAACCCCGTTACTCACGGCAAATCGGTTTGTCCCATCAGATAGCGGTCACACTCGCGAGCCGCGCCGCGGCCTTCATTGAACGCCCACACCACCAGGCTTTGGCCACGGCGGCAATCCCCGGCGGCGAACACTCCCTTGATATTCGTGGTGTATTTCTCAAATTCGGCCTTGGCGTTGCTGCGCGGATCGCGTTCAATGCCAAGGACTTCCAGTAATGGCTGTTCCGGACCCAGAAAGCCCATGGCCAACAGGACCAGTTGCGCCGGCAATACTTTTTCCGTGCCGGGAACGTTTTTCGGCACAAACTGGCCCTTCTCGTTCCGCTCCCATTGCACTTGCACGGTATGGATGGCTTTGACATGGCCGGTCGCATCACCTTCAAACTTCGTCGCGGTGGCAAGGTACACGCGCGGGTCGGCGCCGAATTTCGCCGCCGCTTCCTCCTGACCGTAATCCAGCCGGTAAACCTTCGGCCATTCCGGCCAGGGATTGTCCTGGGCGCGGTCCCCCGGCGGTTTGGGCAAAATCTCGATCTGGACCAGGCTGTTGCAACTGTGACGCACCGCCGTGCCCACACAGTCCGTTCCCGTGTCACCGCCGCCGATGACGACGACGTCCTTGCCCGTGGCAGAAATGAAATTGCCGTTTTTCCTGCCATCCAGAACGCTTTTGGTGTTCGCGGTGAGAAAATCCATCGCGAAATGAACACCTTTGAGATGGCGGCCTTCGACGGGCAAATCGCGCGGCTTGGTCGCGCCGGTCGCCAGAATCGTGGCATCAAACTCCTTCAATAATTTCTCCGCCGGATAATTCGCCCCGACCTCGGTGTTGCAAACGAACCGGATGCCCTCCGCTTCCATCTGTTTGATGCGGCGCAATACGACCTGCTCCTTGTCGAGTTTCATGTTGGGGATGCCGTACATGAGCAGTCCGCCGGGGCGGTCGGCACGTTCGAAAATGGTGACCAGATGGCCGGCCTTGTTGAGTTGCGCGGCGGCACAAAGCCCCGCCGGACCGGAACCGATGACCGCGACTTTTTTGCCGGTACGGTGCTTGGGCGGTTCCGCCACGATCCAGCCATTTTCCCAGCCGTGGTCGGCGATGGTGCACTCGATGTTTTTAATGGTGACCGGCGGGTTATTGATGCCCAACACGCAAGAACCTTCGCAGGGCGCCGGGCAGACGCGCCCGGTGAAATCGGGAAAGTTGTTGGTCTTATGCAGGCGTTCGAGCGCTTCCTTCCACAGACCGCGATAGACCAGGTCGTTCCATTCGGGAATCAGATTATGAATGGGGCAGCCGGTGGCCATGCCGCTCAGGAGCGAACCGGTGTGGCAGAACGGAATGCCGCAATCCATGCAGCGCGCTCCCTGTTCGCGCAGTTTCTTCTCCTCCATGTGGAAGTGAAATTCCTTCCAATCCGCGACGCGCTCGACCGGCGGACGGTCCGCCGGAAGTTCGCGCAGATACTCGATGAATCCTGTAGGTTTGCCCATCTTGAGACTTTCCGATTTAACTTAAATCAACCGCCGCCGACACGCGCGACGTCGCGAATGTTTTCCTCAAATGCGGCCATGATGGCCTGGTCGCCGCTCAGCCCCTGTTCCTTGACCTTCTTCAAGGCCTGCAGCACACGCTTGTAATCCTTCGGCATCACCTTCACAAATTTTGGCACCAGGATCTTCCAATCCGCCAGCACCTTCGCCGCCCGTTCGCTGTTCGTATAAGTCCGGTGGCGTTGGATTAATTTCCAGATTTCCTCGATTTCGTCAACGTCCTCGAGTTTTTCCAGGCCCACCAAATCCGGGTTGCAGCGCGTCGCGAAATCGCCGGCCTCGTCCAGCACATAGGCAACCCCTCCGGACATGCCCGCCGCGAAATTGCGTCCGGTCCGGCCCAACACCACCACGCGCCCGCCGGTCATGTATTCGCAACCATGGTCGCCAATGGCCTCCACCACCGCGCTGACGCCGGAATTACGCACCCCGAAACGTTCGCCCGCCATGCCGCGCACGAACACTTCGCCGTTCGTCGCGCCGTACAGGGCCACGTTGCCGATGATGATGTTCTCCTCGGCGACAAAAGTTGAGCCTTTGGGCGGATAAACGATGATTTTGCCGCCGCTCAAACCCTTGCCAAAATAGTCGTTGGCATCGCCCTCCAGGTCAATCGTCATTCCACGGGGCATGAATGCGCCCAGGCTCTGGCCGGCGCTGCCGGTGAACTTCAGATGAATCGTGTCGTCCGGCAGGCCATTCGGGCCCTGCTTTTTCGTCACATCGCTGCCCACGATCGTGCCGACGACGCGGTTGACGTTCCGGATGGGCAAAGCCGCATGAACGCGCTCGCCGCGTTCAATGGCCGGCTCGCAAATGGCAAGGAGCTTCGACACGTCCAGCGACTTCTCCAGACCGTGGTCCTGGTCAATCTGCCGGTAACGGCCGACTTCCGGCCCGACTTCCGGCTGATGCAAAATCGGCGTCAGGTCCAGCCCTTTCGCCTTCCAATGCTCGATGGCTTTCCAGGGAACCAATTTGTCCGTGCGGCCAATCATTTCGTTGAGCTTGCGAAAACCCAGTCGGGCCATGATTTCGCGCAGCTCCTCGGCCACGAACCGCATGAAATTCTCGACGTGATCAGGGTCACCGGTGAACCGCGCACGCAGGCGCGGGTCCTGCGTGGCCACGCCGACCGGGCACGTGTTCAAGTGGCAGACACGCATCATGATGCAGCCCGGCACCACCAGCGGCGCGGTCGCAAAACCAAATTCCTCCGCGCCGAGCAGCGCAGCCACGGCCACGTCGCGGCCGGTCTTCAACTGGCCGTCCGCCTCCACGTAAATGCGGCTGCGGAGATTATTGAGCACGAGCGTCTGGTGCGTCTCGGCGAGGCCGAGTTCCCACGGCGCGCCGGCATGTTTGATGGACGACAATGGCGACGCGCCGGTGCCGCCATCGTGACCGGAAATCAAAACCACGTCCGCATGCGCCTTCGCCACGCCGGCGGCAATGGTGCCCACGCCAACTTCGGCGACCAGCTTGACGCTCACCCGCGCACCACGGTTTGAGTTCTTCAAATCATGAATCAACTCCGCCAGGTCTTCGATGGAATAAATATCGTGATGCGGCGGCGGCGAAATGAGGCCGACCCCCGGCGTGGTAAACCGCGTCTTGGCGACCCAGGGATAAACCTTCTTGCCCGGCAGTTCGCCGCCTTCGCCCGGTTTCGCGCCCTGGGCCATCTTGATCTGCAGTTCCCGGGCGTTGACGAGGTAATGGCTCGTCACGCCGAACCGGCCCGACGCGACCTGTTTGATGGCGGAATTTTTCGAATCACCGTTGGGCAACGGGATATAGCGGTCGGGATCTTCGCCACCTTCGCCCGTGTTGGACTTGCCGCCCAAACGGTTCATCGCGACGGCGAGCGCTTCATGCGCTTCCTTCGAAATCGAGCCGTAACTCATCGCGCCGGTCTTGAACCGTTTCACGATTTCGCCGACCGGTTCGACTTCCTCGATCGGAATCGGGTTGGCCGTGAATTTGAAATCCAACAGGCCGCGCAGCGTGCAGAGGTGCGCCGCCTGATTATTGATCAGTTCGGCATATTCCTTGAAAATCTTGTAACTGCCGAGCCGGCAGGCGATTTGCAATTTGTGAATCGTCTGGGGATTGAACAGATGATATTCGCCGCCGTCGCGCCATTGATACTGGCCGCCCGGATCCAGCACGCCGTTCACCGGGCGGTCCGGAAACGCGTGACGATGCCGTGCCAGAACCTCCTCCGCCAGCACGTCCATGCCCACACCCTGAATGCGCGACGGCGTCCAGGTGAAATACTTGTCCACCACCTCACCGTTGAGGCCGACGGCCTCAAAAATCTGTGCGCCGCGATAACTTTGGACCGTCGAGATGCCCATCTTGGCCATTGTCTTCACGACACCCTTGACGGCCGCCTTGATGTATTTCTTGACGGCGGTTTTGTGGTCGAGCTTGAGGAGCAAGCCCTCCTGGATCAGGTCGTCGATCGCCTCAAAGGCCAGATACGGGTTGATGGCGCTGCAGCCATAACCGATGAGCAACGCAAAATGATGGACCTCGCGCGGTTCGCCGGATTCGAGGACCAAACCCACCCGGCCCCGCGTTCCCGCCCGGATCAAATGATGGTGCAGGCCCGCCACCGCGAGCAACGCCGGAATCGGCGCCTGTTGCGCGCCGATGCCGCGATCCGAGAGAAGGAGGATGTTGGCGCCACCGGCAATGGCCCGGTCCGCCGCGGCAAACAGTTGGTCCACCGCGGTCGCCAGCCCTTTCGCACCTTCGGCCACCGGAAACAAAATCGGCAGCGTCGCACACTGGAAGGCCTTGCCGTCCACGTGGCGCAACTTTTCCAATTCCTCGTTGGTGAGAATCGGATATTTCAACTTGATCAGCCGGCAACTTTCCGGGGTCGGCTGGAGCAGACTGCCCCGCGGACCCACCATCGTTTCCGTCGAGGTGATGATCTCCTCGCGGATCGGATCGATCGGCGGGTTTGTCACCTGCGCAAACAATTGCTTGAAATAGTTGTACAGCAATTGCGGTTTGTTCGACAGCACCGCCAGCGGCGTGTCCGTGCCCATGGAACCCAGCGGCTGCACGCCGTCATTGGCCATCGGCCCGATGATAAAACGCAAATCTTCAAAGGTGTAACCAAACGCCTGCTGACGCTGCAATATCGTCGCGTAATCCGGTTCGTGCACGGACGACGGCTCCGGCAGCTTCTCAAGCAGCACGTGATGTTCCGCCAGCCACTTTTGATACGGCTGCGCCCGGGCAAATTTGTTCTTCAGTTCCTCATCGGCAACGATGCGGCCCTGCTCGAGGTCCACCAGAAACATCCGGCCCGGCTGCAGCCGGCCCTTGATGGCAATCCGTTCCGGCGGAATTTCCAGCACGCCCGCCTCCGACGCCATGATGACCAGGTCGTCCTTGGTGACATAATAACGCGACGGGCGCAGGCCGTTGCGGTCGAGGCACGCGCCAATCACCTTGCCGTCCGTAAACGCGATGGACGCCGGGCCGTCCCAGGGTTCCATGAGACACGAATGATATTCATAGAATGCGCGCTTCTCCGCGCTCATGCTCTCGTGGTTCTCCCATGGCTCGGGAATCATCATCATCATCGCGTGCGGCAATTCGCGGCCCGCCATGACCAGCAATTCGAGGCAGTTGTCGAACATCGCCGAATCGCTGCCGTCGGTGTTGATGATCGGGATGATTTTTTTAATGTCGTCACCGAACAGCTCGGAGGCAAAATTCGACTGGGCGGCGTGCATCCAGTTGATGTTGCCGCGCAGCGTGTTGATTTCGCCGTTGTGCGCGATGTAACGGTATGGATGGCTGCGGTCCCAACTCGGAAAGGTGTTGGTCGAAAAACGGGAATGCACCAGCGCCAGCGCCGTAATCATACCGGGGTCGCGCAGGTCGGGATAATATTTGGCGACCTGTTCGGGCATGAGCATGCCCTTGTAAATCACTGTCCGGCAGGAGAGGCTGGAGACGTAAAACCACTTGCCGCCGGCGACTTTGCCGGCGTAACGGATGCGCTGTTCCGCAACCTTGCGGACGACGTAAAGTTTGCGTTCGAACGCGAGGTCGTCCTTCAGCGCCGGGTTGCGGCCGATGAACACCTGCGCCATGTGCGGCTCGGCTGCCACGGCGGTTTTGCCCAGCGAGGAGTTGTCGGTGGGCACGTCGCGCCAGCCGAGCAAGGTCTGGCCTTCCCCGGCGACGATCCCGGCAAACGCCGCCTTGACGGCCTCGCGTTCGGCCGGATTTTTCGGCAGGAACAACATGCCGACGCCGTATTGCCCGGCGGCGGGGAGCTTGAACCCGGCCCGGTCCGTGACCTTGAGCAGGAACTCGTGCGGCGTCTGCATGAGGATGCCGGCGCCATCGCCGGTGTTGGCCTCACACCCGCACGCGCCGCGATGGTCGAGGTTCACGAGGATCTGCAGGGCGTCGGACACCAACTGGTGCGACTTGCGTCCCTTCATGTTGACCACAAATCCCACCCCGCAGGAATCATGTTCAAATTGCGGATCGTAAAGCCCTTGTTTCGGCGGTGCAGTGAGCTGCGCCGGCCGGTTGACATTAGCGCTTGCTGTTAAGCTTCGGGTCATCGCTTGGCGAATTAGCCTTCGTTCACTCATTTTTTACTCAAATTTCATCATTACGCAATAAATGTTTTCAAAATCCACACGCCCGTCTCACCTTACACCAAGCCGGGAGATTGTACATGGCCCGTTCCGGATTCTGGAAGGTTCTATGGCCGGACAAATCAGGGTTGGGAGGATTTTTCCGGCCCCCAGGTCCAGTAAAGTCCGAAATACCAGAGCAGGTGATTGTCGCCGGCCACACTGTGCCCGGCACTGAACAACAGGCTGAAATGTTCGCTGAAATTGCAGGAACCGCCGAAATTGAGCGCGGCAAAACCGCGGTCGGTGTCTGTGTCCCGCCCTTGCGCAAAAAGTTCGCCGCCGAGCGTCAGGTGCGGGCCAAAATCGCGCTGCACCAGCCAGCCGCCGAAGGGATAATCGCGCTGGCCGGGCGCGGAATTCAAGGCCGCGCCGCCGCCGCCATAAGTCGTCCACGGCCCCCGGCTCTTTTGCAGCCACAACGGCAGGCGAAACCAGGTCCGGCCGTTGCCCAAACCCCGGCTGGCCTCGCCCGCCGGCAATTCCGCCATCGGGAAGATGCCGATTTGCGGCCAGGTGTCCGTTTCATGCACGAACCGGTATTTCATGCCCAATTCCATGTCGCCCAATCCAACCTCGGTCGGCGCACCATCAACGCCCACGGTGGTCATTGGCACAATCAAATGGAGTTGTGTATCAGGCAACACGCCGTAATTCAATTCCACCGCCGGACCGCCGATGGCGTAATTATTAACGCTGGCGTGGTCACCGATGCCGAACAGATAAAATTCCCAATGCTGATAATCCACCGGTTCCGGGTCGTCGGTCAAAAACGGCGGACCGGCGAAGGTTGGCGCGGCAAACATCAGACTCATTCCCATGAGCAACAAAGATGTCCTGCCTGCGGCATTCATAAATCGAATCCAAAGTAATGGGGGCGGGTACGTTTGTAAAAAGCCGTTTTAGTTCCCCGTAGCGGCGTCTCGGCAGAACGCCGCCAACTTCACAAAATAAAGGATCCGGCTTTCTCCCGAAAGCCGCTACGTCGCCTCAAAAATAATCTGTTACCTCTTCGCGTTGGCGTAAATATATCAGTGAAATCATGAACGACGACCTGACCCTGCTGCGGGAATACGCCCGACGCCAATCCGAGGAAGCGTTCGCGGCGCTCGTTTCGCGCCATGTCAATCTGGTTTATTCCGTGGCGCTGCGACAGGTGCGCGACCCGCACCTGGCCGAGGAAATCACGCAGGCGGTCTTCATCATTCTGGCGCGCAAGGCGGGTTCGCTCGGCGACAAAACGATTTTAAGCGGCTGGCTGTGCCGCACGGCACGATACGCCAGCGCCAATGCGCTGACCATTCAACGGCGACGGCAACACCGCGAACAGGAGGCGCACATGCAAAACATTTTGACAAGTGACAGCGACGCCTCGTCGCCGTCCATCGGTGAAGAAACTTGGAACCAGATCGCCCCGCTGCTGGACGGCGCGCTGGAACAGCTCGGCCGGAAAGATCACGATGCGCTCGTGTTGCGATTTTTCGAAAACAAGAATTTTGCGGAAGTGGGCGCGGCGCTGGGCGCGAGCGAAGACGCGGCCAAGATGCGCGTGAACCGCGCGCTGGAGAAGCTGCGGAAATTCTTCACCAAGCGCGGTGTGAGTTCCACCACGGCCATCCTGGCCGGGGCGATTTCCACCCATTCCGTTCAAGCGGCGCCGGTGGCATTGGCAAAATCCGTGACCGCCGTTGCGCTGGTAAAAGGGTCAATTGCCGCGGCATCAACCCTGACCCTGGTAAAAGGAACCATGAAAACGATGACCTGGCTAAAAATCAAATTCGCAATTGGAATTTGTGCGGCAACATTATTTGTCGGCGGCGCTGTTGCAATCAACCAGCTGGAAGCAAAAGAAATCTCCTTTGAAGCCGAGGGCACCATTACCTATTCAATGGAATTGGGCGACTCCTCTTACAAAGACACAAAACTCTTTGTCGCCACAAGAAATGGCGGGTTGTGGAAGATCCGGACCATTGATCAAAAACAGGAACGAACTGGTTTTGGCGGATCTCCTGCCGAATCATTGGATTTGTTTGAAGAGATGGGATATGACGGGACAAATCTCTATACTTTGGAACAAGAGGATAAAGGGAAAGTGCTGCCAACTTTCTCCCGTGAAATAATCCGGTCTGGCAATTATTCCCTCGCACAAGGCAGGGTAGAGAAAGCCGATTCACCACCTTGCATGGAAACCAGTTTGATTCCCGCTGTCTGGCTGGCTTATTGTTCCGAACCATATTTTGCCAGTCTGAATGACGCCAGTGCGTTTTCGCCAATATTTGCGGACAGGGATTTTCTGGCGGAATTTGTTCCAAGGATGAAACTCCCCTCAAAATGGAGCATGAATGATTCTTCGTTTGTTAAGGAAATCACTTGGTATTCGGATGGATATTATCCGGTTTCACAGCTCGACCAGGGTCTCGGATATAAATTGGGATACGAAAAAATACGAGCGCCGTATGATAAAGGCTTTATTGAAGGACGTTTTCAGAATTTGACTTGGACGAATTTCGCCGGAGCGACTTTGCCAAGCAGTTTCCAATTGACGGTATATCGTCCATCTTATGCGGATGCACCGAACGCAAAACCAAATTTTGTCGTCGCCTGCACCATAACTGGAAATCTCGAAACAATCAGGAAAACAGTCCATTTCTCGCCGGTCCCTGAACTAACGACGAAAACGTACATAACAGATTGGAGGGTTATGCGTGGAAGGCCCCCGGAACATCATGCAAGCACCAATCACTGGGATTATTCAGCCGCCATCCGTTAAATCGGAAGTCACCATTTCTTTAACGTCCTTCGCAAACCATTTTACACGCCGCCCGCGCCTTGTATAATGTCACACTGTGAATTCGCAAAAGCGCCAGCGCGTGGTCTGCGGCATGAGCGGGGGAGTGGACTCCTCCGCCACGGCGGCGCTGTTGCTCGAGCAGGGCTACGAAGTCATCGGCATCACGCTCAAGCTCTGGCCGCAGGATTGCGTGAACCGCGCCGAGGACAAGTGCTGCGGCCCGCAGGCGGTCAGTGACGCGCGCGCCGTCTGCCACACGCTCGACATCCCGTACTACCTGATTGATGAGGCGGCGGAATTCCAGAAGCACGTCATCCAATACTTCGCCGACGAATACAAGGCCGGCCGCACGCCGAATCCGTGCGTGATGTGCAATCAGAATCTCAAGTTTGGCCGGCTGATTGACCGGGCCCGCCAGCTCGGCGCGGATTACATCGCCACCGGCCATTTCGCGCGGATTGAACGTGTCGAAAGCCCTACCACAACTCGTTATCTTCTCAAGCGCGGACGGGACTTGAAGAAGGACCAGAGTTACTTCCTGTTCTCATTGCGTCAGGACCAGTTGGCGCGTGCGTTGTTTCCGCTCGGTGAAAAGACCAAAAGTGACACCCGCGAAGTGGCGCGGCATTGCCGGCTCAAGACCGCCGACAAGGAAGAGAGCATGGAAATCTGCTTCGTGCCGGACAATAATTACGGCGGCTTTCTCCAGTCGGCGAATCTCGTCCAGAAGCATCGCGGCGAAATCACGGACGTCCATGGTCACGTGCTCGGCCATCACGACGGCATTGCATTTTACACCATCGGTCAACGCAAGGGCCTGGGCATCACCACGCCCAAACCGGTTTATGTGGTTGAACTGGACGCGGAGAACAACCGCGTTGTAATCGGCGATGAATTGGCGCTTGACCGGGACGACTTCACGGCGATGAATTGCAATTGGATCCCCTTCGACCAACTGGCAGAGCCGGTCGAAGTGACTGCAAAGATCCGTTACAACCATCCCGGCACGCCCGCAACGGTGACGCCGATGGCAAACGGCGCGGTGAAGGTGAAGTTGCACACGCCGCAACGCGCCATCACGCCCGGCCAGGCCGCCGTGTTCTATCAGGACGATCTGGTTCTCGGCGGCGGGTGGATTACGCGTTGACGATACTTCAAGTCGGGCAAAGAGAAAGCGGGCCGGCTTTAGGCCGGCCCGCCTTCCATTCAGCGTCGTTCCCGGAAACAAATCATCTCGTCAAAAGTCATCCGCGTCATTGTCGAAATCAAACGGCGGGGTCAACCCGGTAAAATCGCCGATTATTTTCGCATCATAAGGCGAGTATAATCCGTTTTGCGTGGTGTGAAGGTCGTAGCCCACGTTGCTGCCAATCACGCCGCCGGTGCCCGGCAGCGCCATGCCCGTCAACGGCAGGCCGTAGTCGGCCACAATCATGCCAGCCGGACTGACCCGGATGACGCGGTTGTTGAACTGGTCGCTGATCAACGTGTCGCCGTTGCGTAAACGGATGGCCCGGGTGGGCGCCGGCGCGGGAACACTCAGCGGGTCGGTGTCGGTGAAAAATTGCCAGACCACGTTGTCGTTGGCGTCCACCTCGACGGCGCGGGAATTACCGGCATCGGTCAGCAACGTATCACCGTCGTCAAGGCGGCTGGCAAACGCCACCGCGCCCACCGTGCCGCCGGCGGTGAAAGTTTTGACGATATGATCGTCACGGGCAACCTCGAGGGCCCGGGAATTCCCTTCGTCGGAGATGAGGATGTGGCCGTTTTCAAGCAACTCGGCGGAATTCGGGCTGCTGAGCTGGTCGGACGCATTCGTGTTTGAACCCGGATACTGCCAGACGATATGTTTGCGCAGGTTCACTTCAATGATCCGGTTGTTACCCTGATCGGAGATGAGCACATCCGTATCCGGCAACCAGGTGGATTGCACCGGCGTGCTCAACTGGTTGGGACCGGAACCGGTCACCCCAAACTGGCCGTATTGCCAGACGATGTGGCCGAAGGGATCCACCAGGATGACCCGGTTATCTGCCACGCCACCGGGGGCCTGTGGAATCACTCCGGGAGGCGTGCCGGTACCCGCCATCAAGGTGAAGGGTCCGACGCGCTGGGCGTCATTGCAGCCGACAATGGATTTGGCGGAAAAATCATTCGGCCCCAATCCGAACTGCCAGACGATGCGGCCCGCCGGGTCGGTCTCGATGACGCGGTTATTGAACTGGTCGGCCATCAGGAGGTTGCCGGGCTGGTTGAAGTGGCGGCTCAGTGGCACATTGCCTGCCGATGCGGTGCCGGCCAGAACCAGCGCGCCGACGGCGACAAAAACGGAGCACCAGGCTCCGGTTGAAACCAGAATTTTACTGTGATTGTTTTTCATAACAATTCTCCTTTTTCTTGTTTGGACAACTCTTTGTGCTTGCAGTTGGTAGGAGGCGCGAGCCCTTGAAAGGTTCCCCCCAAAATGCATTTTCGCCCGTCCGCCGGCACCGGGTTGACAACCCGCCCAAGCCGAGGCATCGTTCCGGTCATGAAAGCAATTGCTCTACTGATCGCGATTACATTTCTTCAAATCCTGGCCGCCCGCGCCGCGGATTCCATTTACAACATCCCGCTCAAGGATATTGACGGCAACAGCACTTCATTGAAACCGTATCAGGGCAAGGTCCTGCTCATCGTCAACGTCGCGTCCAAATGCGGCTTCACCCCGCAATACACCGCGTTGGAGGCGCTCTATCAGAAATACCAGGCCCAGGGTCTGGTCGTGCTCGGATTTCCCTGCAACCAGTTTCACCAGCAGGAACCCGGCACGGACGTGGAAATTAAACAATTCTGCACCTCAAAATACGACGTGACCTTTCCGATGTTCGACAAGCTTGAAGTGAACGGCGCCAACCGCCATCCGCTGTACGTGTTGCTGGCGGGCAAGGACTCGCCGTTCCCCGGGGACATCGGCTGGAACTTCACCAAGTTCCTGATCGGCCGCGACGGTAAAATCCTTAACCGTTTTGCCTCGCCGGTGAAACCCGATTCGGCGGCAGTGACTCAAGCCATCGAAGCTGCGCTGGCGGCGAAATAAATCCTGACCCGGCGGAGCGGGCGGGTTGGAGGGGGACCACGGCTCCTACAAACGGCTTAAGCGTAAGGCGCAGAGGAGCGGCGACCACGGCTGGCGATAATGACCGCGCCCGCGCCTGCCAGCAGCCAACACGTGGCCGGTTCGGGAGTTGAGGTGACCCCAACATCAACCGCATCGAACTCGAAAAGTTCGGCGGTACTGTCGTCAAAATGAAAACCCTGGCCGGTGGGGCTTTGCGTTATCACGTAATCGGTGTTGTTGATCGTCGGGCTGCCCCAGGTCAGGTTGGGCAGCGCCGTCTGCACGTCGGAAAGATTTGCATCAAACGTCCCAGCCGCAACCGCGCCAAGGTCATATCCCGTAAGGTAAGGGCTGATGTCCGAACTCATGGAAACGCTGATGGTGGTGATGTCCACGCCATTGACCGTTCCGCTGATGTTTTCCTGCCCGCCGCCGCCCATGCCCAGCAGATAGAACGTCGTATCACCGGGTTGCAGATCAAAAGTAATCGTCGAAAGATTATTTAGTTGGTCGGGCCAACCCGCATCGTTCTGATAAATGAGGTCGTTGACGCTGGTCGCCGTGCGGCCGAACACCGCGAAATCGTTGTCCGCGATAATCTGCATTGAAAAAGAGGATTGTCCCCGCAAGCCGGTGACACCGGCGTAAAGCGCCATTCCGATGACGGTCAATTTGAAAGTTTGATAGAATGGCCTTTTCATACTTATCGCCCTGTAAAGCCGTTTCCGTGCCATTTTACCCGGCAACGCCTTGTGCCAGAAATAACTCGAATTAGAATCCCAGCATGCATCAATCATCATCGGTGACGCAAACAATCGCGTGGGTAGGCGGCGAAATAACCGGGCCAGCCGGACTATGGCGCCAGCTCCGCCGCGCCGGCGTTGGCGCGCACTTGTTCCGGATTTTTGCAGCCGGGGATGAGCGCGGACACCACGGGATTTTTCAGGCACCACGCCATGGCCCATTGGGCCATCGGCATACCGGGCGGCACTTCCTCCTTTTGCAGGCGCTCCACTTCGGCGAGATCGCGTTTCAATTTTTCGGCGTCGAACATCGCGCGCACATCATTGGCGGCAAAGGTCGCCCCGGGTTTGTGTTTGCCCGAAAGCAATCCGCTGGCGAGCGGCACCCGGGCGAGGACGCCGAGGTTCTCTTTCTGCGCCTGCGGGAAATACAGGGTCTCCGCGCGGCGATCAAGCCGGTTGTAAAAAACCTGCAATGCCTCCACGCCGAATTTCGCGGCCTCACGCGCCTGAAACTCGCTGCCTTTCTGCAAAATGGAGACCCCCAGATGCCGGATTTTCCCGGCGCGCTTTTGTTCCGCCAGCATCGCCCACAATTCCTGGTTTTGAAACAGCGCGTCGGAACCGGAATGAAACTGGTAGAGGTCAATCGTCTCGACGCGCAGGGCCCGGAGCGAAGCCTCCAATTGTTGTCTCACGCCGGCGATTGAAAAGTCGTCGTCGCGATTCATGAAACTCTTGAAATGGTGGCCGAACTTGGTTGCCACATGCCAGCGCGTGCGGTCGCGTCGCGAAAGATAATCGCCGATCAGCCGCTCGGACAGGTGATCGCCGTAGCATTCGGCAGTGTCGATGAAGTTGATGCCGCATTCGGCCGCCGCGTCGAGGATGGCGTCGGCCTCGGCCTGCGAGAAATCGTGTCCCCACTCGCCGCCAAACTGCCAGGTGCCGACGCCGATGATCGATACGCGCAAACCCGTTTTGCCCAGCATCCGATAACGCATGGCCCATGCTAACGCGCAATTTCCACTTGCGCCAAGTTCGTTCATTGTTAAAGTCATGCCGCATTTTCATCCGTCCCGCATGGCGGGACGGTTTTTTCCGCCTTCGCGGCGCGGCCCGGCGCCGCTTCAGTGCGACGGCCCATTTTTTAACCAGAAAGATAATTAACTCGTGAAAGTTTTCAGCGGCACCGCCAATGAGCCTTTGGCTCGCGCGATTTGCAAATCCATCAACATCGAGCTGGGCAAATGCTCCATCCAGCCCTTTCCGGACGGTGAGACGTTCATCAAAATCGAGGAGAACGTGCGCGGCGAGGACGTGTTCGTGGTGCAGCCGACGTCGCCGCCGACCAATCACAATTTGATGGAGTTGTTCATCATGATTGACGCGTTGCGGCGGGCGAGTGCATCGCGCATCACGGCCGTGCTGCCGTTTTACGGCTACGCCCGGCAGGATCGCAAGGACCAGCCGCGCGTGCCCATCACGGCCAAGCTCATCGCCAACCTGCTGGTGGCCGCGGGCGTCAACCGCATCCTCGCGATGGATTTGCATGCGCAGCAGATCCAGGGGTTCTTCGACATTCCGGTGGATCATCTCTACGCCGCGCCGGTCATGTACGATTATTTGCGAAAGAAAAGCCTGCCCGATTTGGTGGTGGTCAGCCCGGATGTGGGGGGATTGAAGATGGCGCACGCGTATTCCCAGGTGCTGGAATCCGGACTGGCCATCGTGGCGAAACGGCGCAAGAACGCCACGGAAGTGGAATCCATGGCGGTCATCGGCGAAATCCGGGGCAAAAACATCCTGTTGGTGGACGATTTGACGGAGACGGCGGGTACGCTGACATCGGCGGCGGCGTTATTGAAGAAAAAAGGCGCCAAGAAGATTCTGGCCTGTGTTTCCCATGCGATTCTCAACAATGTAGGCATCGAAAGATTGCGAAAATCAGCGATTGACGAATTGATTACAACTGATACAGTCCAACGCCCCGCAATTGACGGTGTGAAGATAACCACCCTGACGGTGGCGGGGCTTTTGGGCGAAGCCATCAAACGAATCAACAGCAATTCGTCGGTGAATTCGCTCTTTGAATTCAAAGGCGGGCGCACCAGTTAGCCCGCAAGAAAGTCATTTTAGCATGAAATCGGTGCCATTAAAAGCGTATCCCCGGACGCAGACGCGTCGGGGTGGAGTCAAAAAACTGCGCGACACGGGTCGCGTACCGGCGGTCATTTACGGCCGCCAGGCGAAACCGCAAAACCTCGAAATCAGCGCTAAGGAAATCGGCGACCTGATTCACCATTCCGCCTCGGAGAATCTGCTGGTGGATCTGTCCGTGGAAAACGACGCCCGCGCCAAGCGCCTCGCCCTCGTCCAGGAAATCCAGCATCACCCGCTCGACGGCAAGGTGTTGCACGTGGATTTTCACGAAGTGGCCGAGAATGAAAAGGTCATTGTCCAGGTGCCGCTGGAAACCGTCGGTGAAGCCGCCGGCGTGAAGACCGGCGGCGGCGTGCTCGAACACGTCCTGTTCAAGCTCAAAGTCCGCTGTCTGCCCAAGGATTTGCCGGAGCAGATTATCATTGATGTCAGCCATCTCGAACTCGGCAAGGCCATCCATCTGGGTGAAATCAAGGTGCCCGCTGGCGTCGAACTCATCGGCGACAAAAACATACCGGTCGTGGCCGTGGCGCTGCCGCGTGCGGAAGAAGAAGTCGCCCCGGCCGAAGGCGCCGCGGCGGCCGCCGGCGACGTCGAAATGATCAAGGAAAAGAAGGAAGAGGGCGAAGAAGGGGAAGCGCCGGCCAAGGGCGAAAAGGGCGCCAAGCCCGGCGAGAAAGCCCCGGCCAAAGGCGCCGAGAAAGGCGCGGCCACGGCGGAAAAAGGCGCCGAGAAAGCTGGCGAGAAGAAGCCGGCGGAGAAAAAGAAATAATTTTGCGGGCGGTCCGCGAGGATCGCCGCGCCCGCGCCGCGCATGGAGTCATTGCATCTCATCGTGGGCCTGGGCAATCCGGGTGCGGAATATGCGAAGACGCGCCACAATGCCGGTTGGTTGCTGGTCGAACAACTGGCCCTCCGCTGGCGGGTGGATTGGAAGCGCGAACGCCGGTTCAATGCGCAGATGGCCCGCGCGGAGCGCCACGACCGCCACGTGTTGCTGTGCCAGCCGCAGACGTTCATGAACGCGAGCGGCGAAACGGTCGGGGCGGTGGTGAATTTTTACCGGTTGCCGCGGACGCGGATTCTGGTGGCGGTGGACGATGCGGATTTGCCTTTGGGCGAGATCCGGTTGCGGGCGGGTGGCAGCAGCGGCGGCCATCACGGGCTGGAATCCATCGAGCAACATCTGGGTTCGCGTGACTTTGGCCGGCTGCGGCTCGGCATCGGGCGCCGGGACGGCGCGCGGGAAATCACGGATTACGTGCTCAGTCGTTTTGACCGGGCGGAAGCGGCACTGATGGAAAAAGTTTTGGACCGGGCGGCCGGCCAGGCCGAGTGCTGGCTGAACGACGGCATACAAAAAGCAATGAACCAGTTTAATGGAGTCGTGGACTCCGCGAACGAAAAACAAAAAAAGTGAAACGATACGAAGGTCTGTTCATCCTGAATACGGCGGGACGGGAAGAAGGCGTCAAGGACGCTCTCGACAAGATTTCCTCTGAAATCACGGCGGCGGGCGGCAAGGTCGAAACGGTGCAAAAGATGGACCGGAAAAGCTTTGCGCGCGTGGCGGACAAAAAACACAACGCCGGCTTTTACGCGAATGTCATTTTCACCGGCACGCCGACGATTGTCACGCAACTACGGACGAAACTGGCGTTGAACGACGAGGTTTTTCGCGTTTTCTTCACGCAGTCGCCCGAGCCCAAACCCGCCAAATAGTCCGTCAACCCCCAACCCCAACCCTAAACTTCCTATGGCCAGTTTCAACAAAGTGATTCTCGCCGGAAATTTGACCCGCGACCCCGAATTGCGCTACACGCCCAAGGGCACGGCGGTGGCCCGCATCGGCATCGCCTGCAACCGCAAGTGGAAGAGCGAAACCGGCGAAATGAAGGAAGAGGTGACTTTTGTGGATGTGGACGCCTTCGGCAAAACCGCCGAGACCATCGGCCAATATCTGAAAAAAGGCCGGCCGATCCTCATCGAAGGCCGCCTGCGTTACGATACCTGGGAAGACAAACAAAGCGGCCAGAAGAAGAGCAAACTCGGCGTTGTGCTGGAAAACTTTCAATTTCTGGACTCTGGCGGCGGCCGCGGCGAAGGCGCGGCCGAAACGCCCCGCCCGCGCGCGACGGCCGGTTCCGCACCCGCCGCCGCCGAACCTGCCGACGGCGACGCGCCGCCGGAAAGCGATGACGTTCCTTTTTAAATGAATTTTGGGAGCCCTGGCTCTCAATCCTTAACTCTCAACCAGTAATTTTTGTATGCCAAAGACTGAAGTCATTCTCACCCATAACATTGTCGGCCTGGGGGCCGAGTCCGATCAGGTAAAGGTTGCCGCCGGTTACGCGCGCAATTTTCTTTTTCCGCAACGGCTGGCCATCCCGCTCACGCAGGCCAACCGGCGCCACCTGGAAGCCCTGCGCCAGCGCCGGGCCGAACGCGAGGCGCACGAGTTCAACACCATGACCGAACTTTCCAAGGCGCTGTCAAAACTCATCTGCGTCATCAAGGTGAAGGCGGGCGAGGACGGCAAGATGTTCGGGTCGGTGACCGCCGGCATGATTGCCGACGAATTGAAGCATCAGTTCGACATCTCGCTCGACAAAAAGAAAATCCACCTGGAACACCCGGTTCGCACACTGGGCGAGTATGAGGTCGAACTGCATTTGCATGCCGAAGTCAAAGGCACGCTGAAAGTTCGCGTGGAAAGCACCACCCCGGCGGCCACGCCGGCGTCGGAAGCAACCGTCGCGGCGGCGCCTGCCGAGGCCAAGACCGAGGAAGGTAAAAAAGCCAGGACGGAGAAACGCAGTTTTGCCAAGCGGGACGTTAAAGGTGAAAAGGCGTCAAAACCGGAAAAGGCCGAAAAAGCCGAAGCCCCGGAGGCGAAGAAAAGTCGCGCCCCTAAAGCGGAAAAAACCGCCAAAACGCCCAAGTCCGAAAAAAAGGAAAAGGCGGAATAGGCCCTTAACGGCGCCATTGGTTCCAACCCGCCGCGGAATTGTTCCGCGGCTTTTTCGTTGGCGTAAATCCCCTGTCCCTGCGCGGTTTCCCTTGTTTCCGTGGGTCAGGGCAAAAAAGGGGCTAAAATTGGCCAAAAACAGGGCTTGACCCGGCCGGTAACTGCGGTAAACTGAACGCGTAATGTTGAAAAACGTTCTACATGTTGTCAGTCTGGTCGTCGTCGTAGTTAGCGACGCCGTTGGCGCTTGTTGAACATAACCAAACTTTAACAAGAACCCACGGCTGGCAACAGTCGTGGGTTTTTTGTTTGACCCGCGCCGCCGGCCACAACCCAAACATGATTAAGATTAAGAACAAGATTAAGAGGATGCTGCCATAGCACACCTTGAATCTTAATCGTAATCTTACTCTTAATCGCAAAACCTATGAGCAAGTCAACTGAAACCGTTGCCAGTAAAAAACCCGCCTCCCCCGCCCGCGCCGAGGTCGGCGCCGCCATGTTCGGGCGCGACATCCTCGTCGAAGCCCTGGAACGCGAAGGCGTCGAAGTCATTTTTGCCTATCCCGGCGGCGCGAGCATGGAAATCCACCAGTCGCTCACGAAGTCCAAAATCCGCACCATCCTGCCGCGCCACGAGCAGGGCGGCAGTTTCGCGGCGGAAGGTTATGGCCGCGCCACCGGCAAGGCCGGCGTGTGCATGGGCACCAGCGGACCGGGGGCAACCAACCTCGTCACCGCCGTCGCCGATGCCTACCTGGATTCCTGTCCGCTCATCGCCATCACCGGCCAGGTCAACCAGAACATGATCGGCCGCGGCGCCTTCCAGGAAACCGACATCATCGGCGTGACACTGCCCATTGTGAAGCACAGCTACCTCATCACGGACGTGAACGACATTCCGCGCATCGTGAAGGAGGCGTTTTACATCGCGCAAACCGGCCGGCCCGGCCCGGTGGTGATTGACGTGCCCAAAAACATCCAACAGGCCAAAACCCAGCCGGTCTGGCCGACCCTGGCGCAGATCAAGAAAGGTCTGCGCGGCTACACTCAACCCGACCTGCGTGCCGACGACCTCGCGTTGAACGAAATCGTGGGCCTGATTGAAAAGGCCGAACGCCCGGTGATTTACTGCGGCGGCGGCATCATCAGCGGCGATGCGGCGGCGGAATTGAAGAAGTTTGCCGAGGCCACGAACATTCCGGTGACCACGACGCTCATGGGCATCGGCGGCTTTCCCGAAACGCATCCACTTTCGTTGCGCTGGCTGGGCATGCACGGGGCGGCCTTTGCCAACTGGGCCGTCAATGGCGAATATGAACTCCGCAAGTCTTTCAACGACCCCATGGTGAAGATCAAGGACGGTGCGGATTTGCTGCTCGCCTTCGGCGTGCGGTTTGACGACCGGGTGACCGGCAAGTTCGAGGAATTCTGCAAACAAGGCACGATTGTCCATCTGGACATCGACGCATCCGAGTTAAACAAAAACCGGAAGGCACACCTCCCCGTGGTGGGCGACATCAAGGACGCGCTGACACGGCTCAATGCCATGCTGGCCAAGCGCCCGCTCAACAAAAAGCACACCGCTTGGCTCGCGCAGATTGACGAGTGGAAGAAGAAGGGGCCGTTCGCCTATCGCATCACGAGTGAAATTGCCGGCAGCGACCACATGAAAGACCACATGCAAGGACACGAAAACCAGGTCATCCTTCAGCAAATGGTGGTCGAGACGCTGTACGAATTGACCAAGGGCGACGCCATCATCACCACCGGCGTGGGCCAGCACCAGATGTGGGCCGGTCAATGGTTCAAATACGAACATCCGCGCCAGTTCATCACCAGCGGCGGGCTGGGTTCAATGGGTTTTGGTTTTCCGGCGGCGCTCGGCATCAAGATCGCCCACCCGGACAAGGAAGTGATCGACATCGACGGCGACGGCTCGTTCCTGATGAACATCCAGGAGCTGGCCACCGCGCATGTCGAAAAAATCAACGCCAAGGCCATCATTCTGAACAATCAGCACCTCGGCATGGTGGTGCAGTGGGAGGACAACTTCTACGCCGGCAACCGCGGCCATACCTATCTCGGTGATCCGGAACATCGTCCCGAGATTTATCCCGACTACGTCCGCGTCTGCAATTCATTCGGGGTCAAATGCGAGCGCGTGATGTACAAAAAGGATTTGCGCGCCGCCATCCAGCGGATGCTCGACGCCAGGGAGCCTTACATTCTCGACGTGGTCACGCCTTACAGCACGCACGTCATCCCGTTCATTCCGGCAGGCCGCACCGTGGCCGACATGATCTGGAAGGCGTAATTATCACCACCATCATTGGCCGGCCGGGCGCAAAAACTTGTCGTCCGGCCGGTTTTTGTTACGCTGCCGTCAATGCGTAATTTGTTTTTCGGCCTCGCGCTCGCGTCGACCCTGCCCGTTTACGGCGCGGAAATAAACATTAATTTTGGCAATTACCCAACGAATGAAACGCCGGCTGGTTTTCACAATACGCTGGCCGGCGGCGGCCGGCCGGGCGATTGGAAAATCATCGTGGATGAAGTTCCGTCGGCGTTTGCCCCCTTGACGCCTCAGGCGGGCCGGACCCCGACCATGAACCGGCACGCCGTGCTCGCCCAACTCAGCGAGGATCCCACCGATGAACGGTTTCCGATGCTGGTCTATGACCGGGAGACCTTCAAGGATTTCAAACTGACGACGCAGTTTAAAATCGTCAGCGGCGTGGCGGAACAAATGGCGGGCATCGTGTTCCGCTATCAGAACGCGTCGAATTTTTACGTGATCCGCGCCAGCGCGCTGGGGCATAACATTCGCTTCTATAAGGTGGTGAACGGGCTGCGCGGCAATCTCCTGGGACCGGACATGGACATTGCCTCCAATGTCTGGCATACGCTGGGCATCCAATGCCAGGGCAATCAAATCATCTGCCTGCTGGATGATCACCTGGTAATGCCGCCGGTGGTCGACAATACCTTCACCTCCGGCCACATCGGCTTTTGGACAAAATCGGATGCCGTCAGTTATTTTGGCGACACCACGATCAACTACACCCCGCGCGTACCGATGGCGCAAACCCTGGTGCAGGGCCTGATGCAGAAATATCCACGCATTCTGGAACTCCGGGTTTATACGCTGGATGACCAGGGCAAACCGCAAATCATCGCCAGCAACAACGAAAAGGAAATCGGCCAGCCCGGCACCGATGCTGAAAAGGGCGCCATCGCCGCCGGCACGGTCTCTTTCGGGCGCGGCCAGGGCACGGTGGCGGTGGTCATGGCCTTGACCGACCGCAATGGCGATCCGGTGGCGGCCGTGCGCGTCGAGTTGAAATCGTTTCTAGGGGAAACGCAGGACACCGCCGTGGCGCGCGCGCGGCTCATCGTCCAGCAGTTGCAGGCACAGGTCCTGTCAGGGCAGGACTTGACTCAATAACGCCGCGCTCACGGTTTGGCGGGCGGGCTTAATTCTTCCGGCGACCTTACCGGCGGCACATCCTGCGGCTTCACCCGGCGGATGCCGCCGAAGACGGTGACCGTTCCGTCATCACCGACCCGAAGCCGGGGATGCACATCGAGGTAATCGTAAATGTCCTGCCGGACAATGTCGCCGTCAGGATTGATGACCGAATAGATGAAGCTGGAGGCACCGCTCTGGTAAAGCACATGCAGATTACTGGACCGATCCAGTTGCTCCTCCGGCTGGCTGAACGAAACCATCGGGCCGATGGATCGCACCTTGAATATCGTGCTCCCGGATTCATCGCTCACCTGGACATACATCCGCAATTGCAACCGCAGGTAATTGGCTTCTTCCAGCGTATATTTCCGGACTTCCGGCGGGCGATTGCTCACCCCGGCGGGCAGCGGCACCCCGAACACCTGCGACCATAATTTCGCGCCATCAATCACGTCAAACCCCCGCGGCGGGCTGGTCACATCGGTGTTCCAATCCTTGAGGTGCACCGTCGCAATAATCCGATAATGTCCCGGCTGTCTGAGATCAAAATAGGGCACCAGATCCACACGCTTGGTGGCGACCTGCGAGGAATCCAATTCAAATTCGCCGCGCACGGGCGGATCGGAATTTTTGACGACGATGAAATTGTCCGCCGCTTCCACGCTGAACGTCAGCCAATCCGGATCCGCCCCCAGGTGCAGCGGCTGGCCGGATTGATTCGTAATATGCACCGCCACCGGCAAGGATTCACTGGGCAGAAACTGGTCCTGATCCAGTGTCAGGCTGACGGTGACTTGCGCTGAAACGTTGAACATTGGCGCCATCGCCAAACCGAGTATGAGCCAGGGCAGTTTCATTTGAACGTTGAATACTCTAAGCCGTCAGTGGGGCATGGCAATCACAAACCATGGAGGATGGCACCGCGGTCTTGTCCGCGGCGGTTGATAACTTTGCCGGCCGGCGGATGTTCATCCACCGGCCGGTGCGACCCCCAATTGTTTGGACGTTTATGTTGAATGACGTCGTCGCGCTGTTTATTGCAACTCCAACCGGAAGAAGCATCGCGGTGCGGCGGTCATGCTGTTGGTCACGGACATTATGCCGCCGGTCCCGGGCAGGGAACTGCCCGCTGGGGTCCAAACGGGAGCGGTGGTGAGATTGGTGGTCCACTCCAGTTGATAGGTTTGATTGGTGGCGGACGACCAGCTCACGACGAATTGTTTGGTCCCACTGACATTGACGCTGGCGCAGCTCAATTGTACTACCGGGGCCACGGTCACGGTCAGCATTCCGTTGCCATAATTGACCGTGTAGTTGGCAGCGGCCACGCCACTGGCAGTGATTGGATACGCACCGGGCGTGCTGTTAATCGTCGCCGTCGTGCTCAAAACCGCCGGGGACGTCAGCACATTGGTATCCTCTCCAGTAATAAAACCCGAATAACTGGCTGTCAGTGCCGGATTGGGTTGTCCGCACATCTTGCTCTCGTTATTAGCCGTCACCGTCAGCGTCGCCGGGTCGATTTCACCTGCGGAACTGGAAACGGTGTTAACGGTGTAGTTGGCACCGGCATTGCCGTCATTGACGGTATAGGTGATGACGGTGAGCGTCTTACCGGTACCGACATTCCTGGTGTCATAAGTTTCAGCCAGACCCGTCACGGTATCGAAACCTTGTAAACCAGTGACCGTTGGAACCGCTGCGGCATTGGTGGTACCGTCGTAAGTCTTGGTGTTGGCCGCGGCCGTGATAGTCAGGGGAGCCTGGGCAATCACCAGCGTGCCCGTTGCGCTGCCTTGATAATTGGGGTCATTGATCATTCCCACCACCGTGTAGCTGCCGGCACTCGTCGGAACGGTGGTTGAACCGTTGTAAGTAAAGGTCACCGCCAGCCCGCCCGGAGTGGTCGTCGCCGTGGCCGCTTCGGCTGAACCGTTATAGGTCGAGTTCAGGTTGCCCAACACGATGCCACCTGAAGCTTGGGCGATCACCATCGTACCCGTGGCACTGCCTTGATAATTGGGGTCATTGATCATTCCCACCACCGTGTAACTGCCGGCGCTCGTCGGAACGGTGGTTGAACCGTTGTAAGTAAAGGTTACCGCCAGCCCGCCCGGAGTGGTCATCGCTGTTGCCGCTTCAGCCGAACCGTTGTAGGTCGGGTTCAAGTTGCCCAGTACGATCGTGCTGGAAGCCTGGGCAATCACCATCGTACCACTTGCGCTGCCTTGATAATTGGGGTCATTGATCGTTCCCACCACCGTGTAACTGCCGGCGCTCGTCGGAACGGTGGTTGAACCGTTGTAAGTAAAGGTTACCGCCAGCCCGCCCGGAGTGGTCGTCGCCGTGGCCGCTTCGGCTGAACCGTTATAGGTCGGGTTCAAGCTGCCCAGCACGATACCGCCTGAAGCCCGGGCAATCACCATCGTACCCGTTGCGCTGCCTTGATAATTGGGGTCATTGATCGTTCCCACCACGGTATAAGTACCGGCGCTCGTCGGAACGGTGGCTGAACCGTTGTAAGTAAAGGTCACTGCCAGCCCGTTCGGAGTTGTAGTCGCCGTGGCCGCTTCGGCCGAACCGTTGTAGGTCGGATTGAGGCTGCCCAATGTAATCGAGGCCGCGGCTTTGTTCACCGTCAAGGTGGCGTTGTTGGTTACGCTCCCGCAAGTGCCGCTGACAATCACCGTGTAAACGCCCGCCTGGCTGGTAAGCAGATTGTTCAAGATCAGGTTGGTGCTGGTCCCGATGACCTGGCCGTTAAACAACCATTGATAGCTCAAACCGGTTCCGCTCGCCGTCACGCTAAAGCTCGCGCTGCCACCGGCCACGCTGGTCTGGTTAAGGGGCGCCGTGGTCACGGTCACCGGCGCGTTCACCGTCAAGGTGGCGCTGTTGGTCACCATGCCCATCGCTCCGCTCACGATGACGCTATAAGTCGCCGCGTCCCCGGCACCCACATTCAGCAGAGTCAGACTGCTGTTGGTCTGGCCGCTGAGAACCGAACCACTCTTCAACCAGGCATAGCTGTAAGGTCCGGTGCCGGAAGCCACCGTGCTGAATACGACGCCGTCACCCGGACAAACCGTCTGACTCGTCGGTCCGGTGGCGCTCACCGCGATGGTAAGATTGGTAACGGGTTGAGGGACATTGCCGGAAAAGACGATGTTGGCGGGAAAGTTGGTGCCGGCGCCCACCAGATTAAGAGTGATCTGGTGAGTGCTGCCATTGGCATTGGTCCCGCCGGTGACGAAGCTGCTCAAATTGAAACTCGCCAGTTCGGGGTAGGAGTTGCTTCCGTTTCCCAAATTGACGAAGACCCCGTACATGTTTGAACTGGCATTCATTAGCATCAGATAGGGATAGCCGACGGCTTCGCCCACCCAGGTCGCACTTCCATTCGTGGTGTTGAGCCGGTAAATGTCGGTGTTGGTACTCGTATTACTCACGTAGAGATTGCCATCCTGCGCAAAACGGATGTTTTGTCCGGCATCGTTGAGATTGTTGGGGCTGCCATAACTTCCGACCGAAGTCGCCGTTCCGGTGACGGGATTGATCGTGTACAACTTGCTCTGCGTGGCTCCGAACAGTTTTCCGTCGCTGGGCCGGAAGGCCAGGGACTCAATGCTATTGACACTCAAGTTGGCGACTTTGGTAATGGCGCCGTTGGTCTTGTTGAACGTGACCAGGGCGGTGGAGTTCGATATGCCATACAACACGCCGTTCGTGGGGCAGTACGCGATGTCGTTGATCTTCACCGAACCGATCGAGGCGATCCTGGTGAAGTTGCCGTTCAACAAATTGATGGTGCCGAAATGATTGGTCGATTGATTGTACTCAGCGGCATAAACAACGTTGCTCTGCGCCCGCGCGGACGGGGCCAGACTGTCTGCCACCAGCAGCGCGCCCAAAATAACCAGCATCGACGATTTGTTCATAACGATTTTGTTTTGCGTTTTCAGACTATGAGTTATTTAACACAAACCGCTTGAAACGGAACGGTTTAGGGACGCATTGCGGGATTTGAGGGGTGAATGACGCCCGGGGAGGGGCGGAATTCAGAGGGAAAATGAGGACCAACCTGCCTGAACCAGCACGGCCCGGCTCAGGTCATCACACCAAGTTGCCGGAGTTGTTCCCGGTATCCTCGGGTGAGGGTGGCATGGGTGCCGTTGTGCAACGTGACCGTATATTCGCCATGGAACATGGGATGCAGTTCCTTGACGGATTCGATGTTCACGATGGTCGAACGGCTGATGCGCACGAAACGGTCGGGGGGAAGCTTTTCCTCCAGCGCCGTCAGGGTTTCACGCAGCATGTGCGTTTCATTGCCAACGTAGAGCTTTACGTAGTTGTCCGCGGCTTCGACCATGTCGATGTCGGTCAGGCGCAGAAAAACGATCCGTCCGTTGGATTTTACCGCCAGACGTTCCGGATACTTTGAGTTCGCCTTCAGGTCCTGTACCAGACTGTCCAGCTTCTGCTGGATGTCCCCGTTCTGGTGGTTCTGAATTTGTTGTCGGGCCCGTTGCACCGCCGACCGCAGCCGGGCCAGCTGGCAGGGTTTTACCAGATAGTCCAGGGCGTGCGCCTCGAAGGCCTTCAACGCATAATCGTCGTGACCCGTCACAAAGATGATGATCGGCATCGGCGAAAGCTTGATTTGGGCGACCACCTCGAAGCCGTCCAATTCGGGCATTTGCACGTCGAGAAACACCAGATCGGGCGCGAACTGGTTGATGGCTTCGATGGCTTGATGGCCGGTGGCGGCCATGCCAACGATCTCAATGTCTGGTTCGTAACGAAGCATGTCCCTCAATACGGCCAGTCCGGTTGACTGGTCATCCACAAGCAGAGTCCGAATTTTCATATCATTATTCGACGTCGCCAAACCGCGATTTGTGTCGCCCAGGTTTTATCTTCCGATAACGCGTTAATCGCTTGAAGCTATGAGCAGTTGCCATGCCTTGGCGCTGTGCTTCAAGAGGCAGGTTCGGATTTAAACCCCACCTTTTCAGAACCTTGAAAACCCGCAGAAACCGGGCAATTCAACCAAAATCCCGAGCCAGGGGCGTCACCAAACTCCTCTGTTTGTGTTCCATTTGGACACTCGAGTACCATTCCGTTGACAGTGCCGGCGGTAAATCCCGAAATAAAAAACTGTTCCGCCAAATCGATTACCCGCCAGGATATGAAGGGCAGTTGATAAATCCGCGCAATTTTTGCAAAAAAATGGCCAAAGGATGACGAGCTTTCTTCGTTTCCGTCCCTGATAGTCAGCTCATGGCTGACGGCTATCATTCGTCCGATCAAGACGTTCAGGAAAACGGGCCACCATCCAGCGACGGCGAGCCCGGGCATTTTGAATCCGCGGAAAACCGCCACTGGAGTGGAATCCTCTCAAAATTTCTCATCATAATCCGGTCTCGCGTACCGTTGGGCTATGAGGATGAAACGGGCTTCCATACCGGCATCATGTCTCCTGAAAAATAGAAACCTGCGCGGCTCGGCCATATGACCGGCCGCGCCAGGAGACTGATCCATTCCCCGGCGCAAACCGTCGGCTGGCGATTTGCTTCTTTTGATTATTTTCTAAAAATACCGGTAAAATCGCGCTTTCCCACCGCAGGTGTTTTGTTACTGTGGCCGCATGTTCGAACCAGCCGACCTGTTTGACCTCAGCCAAACGGAACACGCCGCCGTCTTTGACGGCTGCAAATTCGCGTGGGAAGCCCTGAAAAAAATCGAATCCTACATTGTCGCACATCTGAAATCTGAACTGCGCAACACCTGCGAAGGCCGGGCGTTCATCAGCGAAAAAGTGTTTATCGGTGAAGGCACGGTGGTCGAGGACGGTGCGATGATCAAAGGCCCGGCCATCATCGGCAAAAACTGCAAGATCCGACATGGCGCCTATATCCGGGAAAACGTCATCATCGGCGACGGCTGTGTCGTCGGCAACTCGACCGAACTGAAAAACTCGTTGCTGTTCAATGGTGCGCAGGCGCCGCATTTCAATTATGTCGGCGACTCCATCCTCGGCCACAAGGCGCACCTCGGCGCGGGCGTGAAGATCTCCAATTACAAGCTCTTTCCCGGCAACATCGAGCTGGAACTGGACGGAAAGCCGTTTGACACCGGCCTGCGCAAATTCGGTGCGTTGCTCGGTGACGGTGCGGAAGTGGGCTGCAACGCCGTGCTGAACCCTGGCAGCATCGTCGGACGCAGCGCGGTGATTTATCCAAATGTCTTCTGGCGCGGCATCCTGCCCGCGAACATGATTGCGAAAAACAAGGCTGGAATTGAAGTCGTCGTCAAACGGGCGAGGGAAATTTAACTTATCGCCTCGCAAATTTTCTGCACAACCGCTTCCAGCGATTCTTCCGGCTTTAATTCCATCCATTCCGGGTCAAGCTGACGGCGAAACCAGGTCAATTGCCGCTTGGCAAATTGGCGCGTCTTGATTTTCACCAGTTCAATGGTTTCCGCCAATGACCGCTCGCCGCGCAGATGTTCCGCCACCTGCCGGTAACCGATGGCCTGCATCGCCGTTTGGTTTTCCGCGAGCCCGCGCTTAAGCAATTCGCGCGTCTCATCCACCAGGCCGCGCGCGAACATCGTATCCACGCGCGCACTGATGCGCGCCTGCAAATCTGCAGGCGCCCGTGTGAAACAATAAAATCTGATCTGGTGGGGCGAGCGTCTCTCGAGCCCTGATTTTCCTTCTTCCGTTTTGAAACTGGGGCTTGACGGCGTTTCGCCCCACCGCGATTTTTGCGCCGAAAACTTTTTGCCGGTCAACCGGATCACTTCCACCGCGCGAATGACGCGGCGCGGATTTTGTTTATCAATTTTTTCATAGGCCGCCAGGTCGCGTTCGCGCAGTTCACGGAGCAGCTCCTCAAACGGCATGGCTTCCAGCCTGGCTCGAAGTTCGGGATTGGCGGAAGGCGCCTCGCCAAGGCCGCTCAAAAAGGCCTTGAAATAAAGGCCCGTGCCGCCGCAGAAAACCGGCACGCGGCCGCGCGCCTGAATTTCGGCAACCGCCTTTTGCGCCAGCCGGATGAATTGCGCGGCATCGAAGGATTCAGTCAGGCCGCAAATATCAATGAGGTGATGCGGCACGCGAACGCGGTCGGCGGGCAACGGTTTGGCCGTGCCAATGTCGAGTCCGCGATACACCTGCATGGAGTCGGCGGAGATGATTTCGCCGCCCAGCCGTTCGGCCAGCCGGAGTGCAATTTCTGATTTTCCCACCGCTGTGGGGCCCGCGATGAGGATCGGGAGATGAGAGATGGGAGATGGGAGATCGGGCTTGGCCATCTTTAATCCTCCAGTCGTTATGCCCGTTTCGCCTCGCGTTGCGACCGGATGGCACCGAGCGCGAGGCCGACAATGAAAATGGGAATACTGACCAACATGCCCGGTGTGAGGCCGTAGTGCAGGTGGTCGGGCGGATAATCACCGCGAAAATATTCCATGAACGTGCGGGTGACGGCATAGCCGACGAGATAGGTGGCAAACACCTGCCCGTCGAATTTTTTGTGCCGGAACAGCCACGCCAGCAGGAGGTAAAGCAGGACATTATTTACCGCATCATAAATTTCCGTGGGATGCACGGGCAGGGACGGGTCACTTTTGCCGACGAGGCCCTGCTGATATTGCTGGAACCAGGCGTAGGACTGGTTGGGGAATTGAACGCCCCAGGGCAGATGGGTCGGACGGCCATAACAACAGCCATTGAAAAAACAACCGACCCGGCCAAAAAAGTTTCCCAACGCGATGCTCGGCGCCAGCACGTCGGCGACCTTCCACATCGGCAGTTTTTTCCAGCGAATGTAAACGAACCCGGCCAGGATCGCGCCAATCAGGCCGCCGTAATAAACCAGCCCGCCGTGCTGGATCATGAAAATTTCCGTGAGCGGCTGGTTGGCGAATTCATCCTTCCAATAGGTCGTCACATAGACGATGCGGGCGCCGAGGATGGCGCCCACCATGAGCCAGAGCACGATGTCGGCGATGCGTTCGCCGGGGATATTTTCACGCGGAGCACGGCGGCTGGCCGTCCACAGGCCCACCAAAAACGCCACGGCAATCATGACGCCGTACCAATGAATGGTGAGCGGTCCCAGATGAAACGCAATCGGATGCACGATGCGAGGTTAAAGCGTGGCGGGGGAAATGGAAAACTGAAATTCGCGCCGGTTCAGTTCGGGTTGGTGGTCGCCACGGAATGAAAAATCGAGGGCGGGGACGGGGACGACGTGAAAAAATCCGGCGGCAGCGGGGGCCATTCCGGCACGTTCACCACGAGGTCGCGCCAGGCCTGGCGGTCGGCCGGCGACATTCGGGACCAGCGTTCGGCGTTCTTCAGGAATTCCTGTTTTTCGGTCGTGCTCATGCCGGCAAATTTCGCGAACGCATGAATACATTCGTCCCGCTGGCTGGAGGGCAATTGGTCGAAGGCCTGCAGGGTTTGTTCCATTTGTTGACGTTCCGCGTCGGACAAGGTGCCGAGGGCCGCCTGTTTCTCGTCCGGAGTCAGCTCGAAGAATTGATTTACATTGGCGGCGACCTTTTCCCGCTGATCTTCGGTCATTGTGCTCCAGCGCGCCAGATCGGAACCGGGCGGAGCGATTTGTCGAAGCGCCGGGTTGTTGCTCACGTCCACGTTCGCAAAGTAGCGCAGGGCGCGTTCGTTCTCCAGGAATTCCTGCTGCAACGGCGGCGGCAAAATAATCCACCCGTCCAGGCGGGCTTTGACCAGGTCGCGCATGTCCGCCGGGACCTGGGCCAGCCGCGCGGCACGTTGATCCGGTGGTTCCTGCATGAGCGGGAGCAGATACCAGCGCAATTCGGTGGCGCGCAGCCGCAACTCGCGCTCGTTGGGATCGAGCGACTCGTATTCATCGACCTTGTCGAGAATGCCTTCGCGGATTTGCGGCGGACGATTGGTCAAAAAGGCGTCGCGTTCCTCCGGGGTCATGGCCAGCAATTGACGGAACAAAGCCACCGGCGAGCGGGGGCGGGGCAAGGGAGAAAGGTTGTTCGTCTGCACCGAAAGCAATTTCACGGGCGGTGGAACACCGGGAACAGTCCCGCCGAAGACCGGAGCAATCAACCATTGCCCGGCAACGCACAACGCCAGCCACCAACGCACCTGCCGCGAACGGTTCATTGCAACAGCGCAAGTAATTTTTCGTCGGCGCGCGGCTGACTCATGCGCTGGATGGCGTCGAAATTTTTCAAGGCCTCGACACTGGGCAACGGCTGCGTCCCGGTCACCAGCGCGATATTGTGGGCGAGCCGGGCGCGCTGATTGAATTCGTGGCGTTGATAGGTCAAACCGGCAAGGCCAATCACCGCCACCCCGACCGCCAGACGGGGCACCAGCACGCGCCAGGTCCATTGCCAGGCGGCCGCCCGCGGCCGCATCGCCTCGCGTTCGGCGGCCTGAAGCACACGCGCGGTGAAATTCGACGGCACCGGCGCGTCCGACAACCGGGCCAGCCCTTCGGTCAAAAGCGATTCAAGCTCCCAATCCGCCCGGGCTTCCGGCTGTGCGCTTAATCCGGCGTGTTCGGCCTCGGTGAGTTTCCGACGCCAAACCCGTTCGCGCTGGAGATTCTGAACCGGTTCGTCTTTCATCGTGTTCTTTTGGTTAAAAACCGGGGCATCGACAAAGTTGCGACGAAAACACACTCGCCGTCGCCCGTTTCCCAGCCTATCCTGATGGCGAAAAATGACCGCTATTGCCGCCAACCAAGCCAGGTCCGGGGCACCGGCGCTGACCAACCGCCAGCGCTTCCTCGACGCCAGTCGTTGTCGCGCGGTGGACCGCCCGCCGGTCTGGCTCATGCGGCAAGCGGGGCGGGCGTTGCCGGAATACCGCAAACTAAAGGGCCAATACCCCTTTCTGACCCTGGTCCGCACCCCCGAATTGGCCGCCGAAGTCACCCTGCAGCCAATCCAGCGATTCGACTTTGACGCCGCCATCCTGTTCAGCGACATCCTGGTCGTCGCTGAAGGTCTGGGACAGGGCTATAAATTCCGTGACGGTGGCGGCATCGAAATGAGTTTTGCGCTGCGCACGGCGGACGACATCAAGCAGCTCAATGTTCCCGCCCTGCCGGAACGCCTGGCTTACATCCCGCGCGCCCTGCAACTCGTCAAATCCTCGCTGGGCGACCGGACCGCGCTCATCGGTTTTGCCGGTTCACCCTGGACGCTGGCCAATTTCATGCTCGAAGGCGGCAGCGCGGATGCATTTACCCGGGCCAAAAAATTGTTCGACGCCGAACCGGAAATCTTTGCGATGCTGATGACCAAACTGACCGCCGCCGTCACGCGCCTGTTGCAAATGCAAATCCAGGCAGGTGTGGATGCCGTACAAATCTTCGACAGCCTCGGTGGGTTGCTGGCCGGGGACGCGTTTGCGGCCGCGTCGGCCAACTGGATCAAACAAATCGTTGTCGCGCTGAAAAATGCCGTGCCCGTCATCGTGTTTTCCAAGGACGTTCACGGCCACTGGCAGACGCTGGTGGACACCGGGGCGAACGTGCTGGGGATTGACTGGACGGTCCGACTGGCAGACGTGCGCGCCCAACTGCCGGAACACGTTGGCGTGCAAGGCAATCTTGATCCATCTTTGCTCCTGACGAAACCGGAAATCGTCGCGGTGGAAACCGGCCGGATTCTGACTGACATGCGCGGCGCACGCGGCCACATTTTTAATCTGGGCCACGGTGTGCCGCCCGAAGCCAAACTGGAAAACATCGCCGCCCTGGTCGAGACCGTAAAAAATTTCAAATGAGTGTGTTGAACGTCAATCTGGATCTGGTGAAGAAATACAACGTGGCCGGACCGCGTTACACCAGCTATCCGCCGGCCACGAAATTCACCGACACCATCTCGTGGGAACAGCTTTCCGCAAAGATCGAGGAGAACAACCGCGCGTCCCGCGACCTCTCGATTTATTTTCACATCCCGTTCTGCGAAACACTCTGCTGGTTTTGCGGCTGCACCACCGTCATTACGCTGAATCACGACCGGGGCATGGCTTATGTCGAGGCGCTGGGCCGTGAAGTCGCAAAAATGGCGCCCAAGCTGAACCCGCAGCGCAAAGCCGTCCAACTCCATTTCGGCGGCGGCTCGCCGACGTTTCTGAAGCCGGACGAAATCCGCCGGCTCGGCGAAATCATCCATCAACACTTCACGTTTTCACCGGACATCGAAGCGAGCGTGGAAGTGGATCCGCGCCGGCTCACCCGCGAGCACATGGTGGCGCTGCGTGAAATCGGTTTCAACCGCGCCTCGATGGGCGTGCAGGATTTCAACCCCAGGGTGCAGGAGGCCATTCATCGCATTCAGCCGCGCGAAATGACCCAGCAAGCGATGGATTGGATGCGCGAACTCGGCTTTGGCTCCATCAACCTCGACCTGATTTACGGCCTGCCGTTTCAAACCCCGGAATCGTTCAATGAAACGCTCGACATCGTGCTGACGATGAAGCCCGACCGGCTCGCGGTGTTCAGCTACGCGCACGTGCCGTGGATCAAACCGTCGCAAAAAATTCTCGAACGCGAGGTCCTGCCCACGCCGGAAACGAAACTGCAGGTGCTCAAACTCGTCATCGAAAAACTTACGGCGGACGGCCAATACGTCTATATTGGCATGGACCATTTTGCGAAACCGGCCGATGAACTCGCCGTGGCCCAACGCGGGAAGAAACTTCAGCGGAATTTTCAAGGTTACAGCACCCGTGCCGGGTCGGATATTTATGCTTTTGGCATGTCCTCCATCTCGCAGATTCCCGAAGCCTACTGGCAGAACGAGAAGGAACTGCCGAAATGGCAGGAGGCCGTGGACAGCGGGAACGTCCCGCTGCAACGCGCGTATTTCGTGACCGAAGAGGACAAAATCCGCCGCGAAACCATCATGCGCGTGATGTGTGACCTTTCGCTCGACTTCGCCGCGATGTCGCAGAAACTCGGAATCCATTTCGAGGAACATTTCACCCATGAACTCGCCACGCTCGCGCCGTTTGCAGCCGACGGTTTGGTGAAACGCTCACCCGCCGGCCTCGAAGTCACCGATGCCGGGCGCCTGTTCATCCGCAACATTGCGATGTGTTTTGACAACACCCTCGCGCCCGTGGGCGAGCGGAAACATTCCCGAACGATTTGAAACCCGTCGCGATCATCGGTGCGGGCATCACGGGATTGACGGCGGCGTTTTACCTGAGGCGCAAAGGCATTCCCGTCACGGTCTATGAAGCGGGTGGACGCGTCGGTGGCGTCATTCAATCCATCCGGCGTGACGGCTTCCTGGCCGAGTGCGGCCCGAACACCCTGCTCGAAACGTCGCCGAAAATCGCCCAACTGGTCCGGGACGCCGGTCTGGCATCGCGCCGGCTCGATTCGGACCCCAAAGCCGAAGCGCGTTACGTCGTCCGTTACCGGCGTCCCATCGCGATGCCGTCGTCGCAACTGGGCATCTTCACGTCGGAATTATTGAGCGCGAAGGCGAAGTTCGCCCTGCTCCGCGAACCCTTTGTGCCACGCCGTCGCGATGGCCGGGAAGAAAGCATCGCGGAATTTGTCGTGCGCCGGTTGAACCGGGAATTCCTCGACCAGATGATTGACGCGCTCGTGGCCGGAATTTATGCGGGCGACCCACACCAGCTTTCCGTGCAACAGGCGTTCCCGCGACTGGCGGAACTCGAAGCCCGTCATGGCTCGCTCATCAAAGGCCAGATTTTTGGCGCGCGCGAACGCAAACGGCGCGGCGAAATCGCCAGGGACCGCGCCCCCAAATTTTCCTTCGATGAAGGTTTGCAGGTGTTGCCGGACACGTTGGCGGCACAACTTGGAGATTCATTGAAATTGAATACGCCGGTCACGAAGCTGGCGCAAACGGGCAACGGTTGGCACGTGGTGACCGCGAATGGCGACGCGGAATTTGGCGCGGTGATTTATTGCGGCACGGCGCACAAACTGGCGGAATTGGAAATCATCGGTGGTGGGGCTGCGCAGCCACGCCGCCCTGCCGAAATGTTCTCCGAGATCCGCTATCCACCGGTGGCAAGCGTGGTTTTGGGATTCCGGCGCGAGGACGTGACACATTCGTGCCAGGGCTATGGCATGTTGATTCCGAAGGTCGAAGGCTTTCGCATCCTTGGCACGATTTTCTCGTCATCGTTGTTTCCCAACCGCGCGCCCGCCGGCCATGTCACGCTGACCAGTTACGTGGGCGGCGAGCGGCAGCCGGACCTGGCGTCGCGATCCGCGGACGAACTGGTCGCGCTGGCGTGCGAGGATTTGCGCGTCTTATTGGGCGTAACCGGCCGGCCGGTGTTCCGGCACACGGCGCTTTACCCGAAGGCCATTCCGCAATATAATCTTGGCTACGGCCGTTATCGCGAATTGATGAACGCCATCGAAAATCAAGCCGCCGGTCTTTTCCTCGCCGGCCACTATCGCGAGGGGGTTTCGCTGGGTGATTCGATTGTCTCCGGCGGCAACGTGGTGGACCGTGTGGAAAAATTTCTGACGACCAAATGAGCAAGGGCGTTTTGCTGGTCAACCTGGGTTCGCCGGATTCGGCTTCCGTTGAAGCCGTGCGACGTTACCTGAATGAATTCCTGATGGACGCCCGCGTGATTGACTCGCCGTGGTTGCTGCGGCGGCTCATCGTCGGCCTGATTCTCATCAGCCGGCCGAAAGAATCCGCCGAGGCCTACCAAAAAATCTGGTCGCCGGAAGGTTCGCCCCTCGTGGTCACGAGCCGCCGGGTCCAGGTGAAGTTGCAGGAACGCGTCACCGTGCCGGTCGCCCTGGCGATGCGGTACCAGAATCCGTCCATCCCCGACGCCATCGCGGGACTGGCCGAACAGAGAGTTGACGAGGTTTTGTTGATCCCCCTGTTCCCGCACTACGCCATGTCGAGTTACGAAACGGCCGTCGAACGCGTCAAGCAGGTGGCGGCCAAACTCGCGCCGCACATGCTGATTAAAGTACAGCCGCCTTACGGGGATTTGCCGGATTACATCGCGGCGCTCACCGCCAGTGCGGTGAATTATCTGGAGGCGGGTTATGACCATTTGTTGTTCAGTTTTCACGGTGTGCCGGAGCGGCATCTCAAAAAATCCGATCCCACGGGCCATCATTGCCTGGCGGTCCCAAACTGCTGCGAAGGCACCAGTCCGGCACATGCCACGTGTTACCGGGCACAGTGTTTCCGGACCGTCGCCGCGTTTGTGAAGCAGGCGGGGATACCGGCGGGACAATTTTCCGTGTCGTTCCAATCCCGCCTGGGAAGCGATCCGTGGCTGAAGCCCTACACGGATTTTGAGCTGGCGGAGCTGCCCAGACGGGGTGTTAAAAATCTCCTGGTGATCTGTCCGGCGTTTGTTTCGGATTGTCTGGAGACCCTGGAGGAAATCGGCATTCGCGGCCGCAAAACATTCCTCGCGGCCGGCGGAAAGGAGTACACGCAAATCCCGTGTTTAAACGAACACCCGCGCTGGATTGCCGCGCTGGAGAACATGGTCGAACGTTTTTGAAAACCGGGCGGCAACGTGAAACCGCGCCGCCTACCGCTTGGCCTTCCCACGACCGGCGGAACTCCTGAATTTGAGTTTGACCGTGTCTTGCAGAAAACCGAGAAACCCCTTTTTCTTCCTCGTCTGGATGGTCGGGATGGGCTCGCACTTATGACTGCACAACGGACACAGCAAAAGCGGGTCGCCTCCCTTGAGACGCAACACGTGCACACAGTCGTTGCACATCACCTCACGGCAGTGGGTGCAGCGGTGGGTGGCATGGGCATGCGAATGCCGCGGACAGAGAATCACACCATCGGCCAGCACCACCGGCGGCTTGGGCCGCTCCCGTTCATATTGCGGGATCGCGACGTTGACCTCGGTGGATTCGACAAACAACTCCACGTCGCCCAGACTCACCATCTGGCCCGGAAGCAACCAGGCTTCCCGGACGGGATCGCCGTTGACGAACGTGCCGTTGGTCGAACCGGCGTCACGAATCATCACTCCATCGTTCGACAGCACAATTTGACAATGGTTGACGGATACGGTGGGATGATCGATGGAAAAATCGCATTCCGGACTGCGGCCGATTTGATTGACACCCAGACGCAGTTCAAGCGTCTGATTTTTCAAACCTTCCGTTTTGATCAAGAGCCTGGCCATGGAGCCTCCGAATCTCGGTCCATGGCCATTCTCCGCTCCGGGGAAGAAAAAGTCGAGAACAAAATAAGCGGACCTGTTCAACCCGCCGATCGTCTTACCGCAGCGGGTTTCGGGCGAAAGTGAATTCCTCCACAATTTTCCCGCCGATCAGGTGTTCCTGGACAATGCGTTCCAGGGTTTCGGGCGTGCAGGAGTGGTACCAGACCCCTTCGGGATAAACCACCGCAATCGGCCCGCGGGTACAGACCCGCAGGCAGTTGGCCTTGGTGCGATAGACCAACGGTTGCGGCCCGGTGAGGTTCAACTCCTTCAGCCGGCGCTTCAAAAATTCCCAGGCCGCCAGACCCGTTTCCCGCGGGCAACAGTTCGGCTCGGTCTGGTCCGCGCACAAAAAAATGTGCCGGCGGAATTTTTCAAGGCCGTGGGTTTCCACGGCGCTTTGCAACTCCGTTTTCATTATTCCCATCCTAATCTTCACCGCCGTCACCCGCGAGATCAAGTTGCAACCCGGGTCAACGTGAAAACGTCAGACCGATGACACCCGCCACGGCGATCATCGCACCGAGGGTCGAGCGCAAACCGATGCGTTCCCCGTCAACGAGGCGCGTCATCGGCAGCAGCAGGATGGGGGTGGTGGCGATGACCGCGGTGACAATGCCCGCGGACGTGTTTTCGAGCGCCCATTGCATGCAGCTCACGCCGACCGTCTGGCCCGCCAGACTGTTGGCGACCACCCACGGCCAGAGGCGGCGCCATTTGTCTCGGGAAACCTGAAGGCTTTTGGCCTCGAGCACACTGCCGTGCGCACGGGCGCTGCGCCATTTCACCGCCAATAAAAGCACGCCCAACGCAATGGCACCGCCGATCACGCGTTGATAGCCGGTGGTGCCGGGATCCGGATGTTCTCCGGCCGCGTGCGCAACGGCGTAGGCTTTGCGGCTCAACACCGCGCCGAGCGCGCCGCCGAGCGCGCCCACCACGGCGCCGGAAATTCCAACGAACATCTGGCGCGGCGCAATTTTCAGGTGTTCCCGGGGCGCCAACGCCACGGCCACGCCTGCCAAAATGACCGTGATGCAAGCCAGGGCGGGGGCATGCAGCCTCGTGCCCAGCCACCCCCATTCGATGACCACCGCGAATGGCGCGGTGAGGCATTGTGTCAACAAAACCGTCCGCCGGCTGCCGAGCCGGGGCAGGGCCTGAAAATAACCGCTGTCGCCCAGGCCAATCCCGGCCAGGCCGCTGAATACGAAAATGGGGAAGGCGGCGCCCTCAAAACCATGGCCGAGCGTGTTCGCCCAAAGGGCGAGAAAAAGGGTGGCCAGGCAGGCCCGCCAGAAGTTGGCCTCCACGCCGCCGATTTGCGTGGCGGTGCGATGACCGCAAATCGCGGAGATGGCAAACAACAGCGTGGTTAAAAACGCGGCGAGCATGGAACCCGCAGGAGCAACTAGAGTTGATCGTAATACTCGTCGGGACCAAGACCGTTTTCGTCACCGGCGCTTTCGATTTCCACGCCGCTCTCCTTGAGCAGCTTCGCGATCTCCGGCGAGACCCAACGCTCGTCCTTCTCTCTGCTCTTGTGAACGGGCTTGATGCGGAACTGTCCGGTGGCGTTGGATTCCAGAATGCCGCGTTCCTCCATGCGGAGTAAAACCGGTTTGGCCCAATCCGGTTCCTCGTTGAATCGCCGCCGGCCGCCGGCACGCCGGCAAATCTCGCGCGCGGCCAGAAACTGGCTTCCCCATGATTTGAGAAACTGAAAAATATCGCGTTCATCCGCATCCATGAGGCAACCTGCCACAGCTGCGCTGCGGAGTCGAGCGACGAGAAAACGCCGGCAACCCGCCGCAGTTCCAAGCCCTTGAGCAAAAGGTGCCTCAAATCCACACGTTGGGTTCAAGCGTGGACAAATCCGGCAGTGACTTTTCTCTCCGGCCTCCTTGAATTGCCTTGAAATCGCGAAGGTAGTGGAGGCAAGGCCGTTTTGGGCATTTCCCGGCCCGGTTGGCTCAGAAATCGCTGTAATTCCGCCAGATTATGTTGTGGTGGACGTATCAGCAACTTCGCGTCAGCAATCCAAAGACCCGGCTGGCGACCGTCGAAAAGCTCGCGCATTCCGAGCATTCCGATTCCGTGGAGCCACTGCTTTTTGCTTTAAAGGATGCGGAGGCCGAAGTCCGCAGCACCGCGGCGCGCGGGCTGGGCCGGTTTCAAGACCGGCGGGCGGTGGAACCGCTGATGCAAATGTTGCGCGACCCGGCGCCGTTGGCGCGCGCAGCGGCAGCGGAGGCTTTGGGTCAACTGGGCGATTCACAGGTCGTAAGCTGGCTCGTCCGATTACTCCGGGACATCGAACCGGCCGTCCGGGCGCGCGCCTCCCACAGTTTGAAGCAACTGGGCTGGCAACCCGACAGCGACACCGAACGCGCGTTGAACCTCATGGCGACCGGCACCCTGCGCCAGGTCGCCGCGCTGGGCACCGAAGCGATTGAACCTTTGTTGGAACTGCTCCGGCATGGGCCGCCGGACAAGCAACTCGAAGCCGTCAAGACCCTGGGCGAAATGGATGACCGGAACGTCATCAAACCGTTGCTGGAAGCCCTCCGGAAAAACACGTCCGCGCTGCGCATCGCTGCCCTGGAAGCGCTTCAACGTTTCGCCGATCCCTCCACTTTCGAAGCCGTGGAACGCCTGTTAAGGGACCAAAATGCCAGTGTCCGCTCCGTCGCCGTGGAGGCCGCCGCCAAATGCGATGGCAAACGGGCCGTGCCGGGATTGATCCACGCCCTGAAAGATTCCTCCTGGGAAGTGCGCCAGGCCGCGGTCAAGGTGTTGGGTGCCCTGGGCGAACCGTCAGCCGTGGATGGACTTTGCCAGGCGTTGCGCGACAAGGATCGCGACGTGCGCGAAGGCGCCGCCGTGGCCCTGGGCCGGATCCGTGACCCGCGCGCCATTTCATTCCTGGTGCGTGCGTTGCTGGATACCGAAACCAACGTGCGCAACACCGCGACCAATTCACTCAAATTGATTGACCAACAATGGTTGAAGACCCGGGAAGCCCGCCAGGCATTGCCGGAAATCGAAACCGCCCTGAATCACCGGGAATACTGGGTCCGACATAGTGCCACCAAATTGCTGGAACAACTCAGCAGCATTGCGCCCGACCCTGCGGATATTCCGGTGCCGACAGCCGCCCCGACGGCACCAATCCCGGACCATCCCCGGCACGCCGCCTTTGCCATTCTGGCCGACCTGCTCCACGACGGTGACCGCGACCTGCGCCTGGCCGCAGCGGCGGCCTTCGGACACTTGCGGGAGAAGAACGCCAAATCCATTTTGAGAGAGGCCGTCCAGGACAGTGATTATCTGGTACAGCAGGCGGCGCAAAATGCCCTGGCGGCATTAAACTGAGACCCGTCGGAAAGGGTGGTGTTTTGTGCCCGGTAGTGGCAGCCTCCGGTACGGGAATTGCGGTATTATCCTGTAAATTTTCGAGCGAACAGTGAACGCACCGGCAAAACAATATCAGCTTTTATTCGTGGACGATGACGGCGATTTTCTCGCCATGATCCAGGATTTCTTTGCCTCCCTGGGTGAAAAAATCTGGCAAATCCACTGCGTCACCTCCGCGGATCAAGCGCTGGAGCTGCTGAAGGTCCGCAAAATTGACCTGGTGGTATCGGATGTCAACATGCCGATGCTCGATGGCATTCAATTCCTCCACATCCTGAACCGGAGCCATCCCGATTTGAAGAAAGCGGTGATTACCGCCAACGCCACCGAGGAGAAGCGTTCCGCGTGCCTGGCCGAGGGCGCCGAATTGTTCATTGAAAAACCGCGCTCGCCCGAAGGGTTGAGGTCCATCTTCATCATGCTGGAGGAATTGATCACCTGGACGCCGCGGGAAGGCTTCCAGGGTGTGTTGCGCCGGGTCGGTTTGCAGGATGTCATTCAAATGGAATGCCTCGGGCGCAACTCGTCCATCCTGGAAATCCACAACCAGCAGTTGCGCGGCCGGGTTTACATCGAAGACGGCCGGATTATCCACGCCCAGGCCGGCGATCGGGTCGGCGAAAACGCCTTCTACGAGCTGTTGTCCCTCCCCAGTGGCGAATTTCAATTGCACCCATTCGAACTGCCGCCCAAACGCAGCATCGATGGTCAATGGGAATTTTTGCTCATGGAATCCGCGCGCGTACGCGACGAAACCATCGCGGCGCAGGCGTCGGCGAACGGGCCTGCTTCCGCACCGGGGCCGGCTCCGGCGGATAAATCGTCCGCCCTGGCAGCTGACCTGGCCGCGCAGGTTGAGGAGACTTTGATTTGTTCAGGTCAGGGCGAGCCACTGTACGCCTGGCAATGCCCGAACACGTCTGCCCGGATAACATTGCTGCAAAACGTGGCGCAACAGGCGGCGTCGCTCAGCCAGTTAATACCCCTGGGAAATTTCGATCGGCTGGAAATCCAGCTCGCGGACAGCCGGGCGGTCGCGCAGGTGAAAACCGACCGCATGGTCTTTGTACGGGTCTCCTCCGGCAGTGAAAAAACCGCAAGGCAATCCAATGAATGACACCTTGCAGGAATGGCTTGCCACCGGCGCCATCGCGTCCGGGATGCTGGGCTGCGGCATGCGCCTGCCCGATGCCACCTGCCTGAGTTACAGCTTCAATGAACTGTGCCCGCGCGAGGGTTTGGATCAGATTCTGCACCAATTGGCGGAGACCACGGCCACCCTGGCCGGCCAGGGACTGGCACCCCGCCGGCTGACCTGGACCTTTGAGCAGGGCCAAATCTTTCTGTTCCCGCGACCGGACGGCGCGCTGCTGGTTTTGGCAACCCAACCCAACACCGAAGCCGCGGAAAATGTGGATGCATTGGCTGAGGAATTCTTCTCCCTGAATGCCAGTCATTGATCCCGGAGCCCCTTCGCAACCTTCCCACCGCCCATTTTTTCTTTTCCCCCTTTCCTTTCACCGTCATCCTGACCGTGTGGAATTGTCCATCGCCGAAGTCCGTCAAGCCGTCCAACTCGCCCTCGCCGAGGATATCGGGAGCGGCGATGTGACGACGCTCGCCACGGTGCCGGAAACCGCGACCGCCCGGGCCGTCATGCGCGCCCGTGAACCACTCGTCGTCGCCGGACTCGCCTTCGCTGAAGCCGCCTTTGGCGAACTTTCGTCCGCGGTGAAAATCGAACGGCTCGCCCGGGACGGACAGTCCCTGAAAACCGATGATGTTCTGCTGCGCCTTTCCGGCCCGGCGCGCCCCCTTTTGAGCGCCGAGCGTGTGGCGCTGAATTTTGTTCAACGGCTTTCGGGCATCGCCACGCTGACCGCGCAATTCGTCGACGCCGTCAAAGGGACCCCGGCGCAGATCCTCGACACCCGCAAAACGACGCCCGGCTGGCGGCGGTTTGAAAAATATGCCGTCACCTGCGGCGGCGGAAAAAATCTCCGGCTCAACCTGTCCGACCTGATCCTGATCAAGGACAACCATCTCGCCGCCCTGTGCGATGAAAAACCGAACGCCATCGCCGCCGCCGTGGCGCGCGCGCGCAGCCGGTTTCCGCAATTGAAAATCGAGGTCGAAACCGACACCCTGGAGCAGGTCGAACAGGCCGTCGAGGCGGGCGCAGACATCATTCTGCTCGACAACATGAACCTGATCCAATTACGACTGGCCGTGCAAAAAATCAAAGGCCGCGCCCGGGCCGAGGCCAGCGGCGGGGTGAATCCGGCGAACGTCCATGCCATTGCCGGGAGCGGTGTGGATTTCATTTCCGTCGGTGCGCTCACGCATTCCGCCCGCGCGGTGGACATTGGTCTGGATTTTGAGGATTAAAGCGGATGACCACGGACGCCAAAATTCTTTCGGCCCTGCGGGCCAACCCCGATGGCGTGTCGGGCGCGGACCTGGCCGAGCAACTGCACATCAGCCGCACCGCCATTTGGGCGCACATCGAGGAATTACGCCGGCTTGGTTACGACATCGAGGCCGGCCCGCACCTCGGCTACCGCCTCGTCAGTGTGCCGGATGTGCTGCACGCCGACGATTTGCTGGCGCGTCTTTACAAAACCAAGGTCGTTGGCCGGGACATCCGGGTGTTTGAGCAGACCACCTCGACCAACGACGTGATTGACAAGCTGGCGCGCGACGGGGTGAAGGAAGGCGTGGTGGTATTCGCGGAATCGCAAACCAAGGGCCGCGGCCGGCTGGGGCGGAAATGGCTTTCGCCCGCCTACAAGGGGCTTTGGTTTTCCGTGTTGCTGCGACCGGAGCTGCATCCGCAGGAAGCCACCCAATTGACCGTGTTGGCGGCCACGGCCCTGCGCCGCGCCATCGCCTCCGAAACCGGCCTGCATCCCGAAATCAAATGGCCGAACGACATCCTGGTGGGTGGAAAGAAAGTCGCGGGCGTGCTGACCGAGCTCAGTGCGGAACTGGACCGCGTCAAGCATGTCATCCTCGGCATCGGCGTGGACGTGAACCTGGGGACGGGTGAATTTCCGGCGGATCTGCGCAAGCAGGCCTCGTCGCTGAAAATTGAAACGGGCCGGCCGGTTTCGCGCGCGGACCTGGCCACGGCCATTCTCAGCGAACTGGACAACGATTACGTACGCGTGGGCAGCGGCCGATTCGCCGAAATCGCGGATGAATGGGAGGCGCATTGCAAAACCATCGGCCGGGACGTGACCATTCAAATCGGCGACCGACGCCTGCGGGGCCGGGCGGAATCGCTCGGCGAAAGCGGCGAGCTGCTGTTGCGGACCGAACACGGCCACCTGGAACGCATCAACGGCGGTGACGTCACCTTGGAGAAATGATTCTGCTTTTTGACATTGGCAATACGCACACGCACGCCGGCCTGGCAAACGACGGGCGCGTGTTGCGGCAAATCAACCTGCCCACGGGCGCATGGGCCGGCGGAAACGCCAAAGCGGGAGTGGCCCGATTGGTCGGCGCCAAAAAAATCGAGGGCGCGGTCCTGTGCAGTGTTGTGCCGCGCGTGACGCCGTTGGTTCACCGCGCCATTCGCCGGTTTTGGAAAATAAACGCGCTGGAACTTACGGCCCGATCATTGCGTGGTTTAGGCATTGATTATCCGGAACCCGACACCATCGGTCCCGACCGGCTGGCCAACGCGGTCGCGGCGCGGCACCATTTCGGCGCGCCGGTGGTGGTGGTGGACTTTGGCACGGCCGTGACGTTTGACGTCGTGAATCGCGCCGGTCACTACGCCGGCGGCATTATCGCGCCGGGATTGGCCGCCATGACGGATTATTTGCACGAGAAAACGGCGTTGCTGCCCAAAATCCGGATTCGTGAAGTGACCGCCGTCATCGGCAAAAACACGGAACAAGCGATGCTGGTTGGCGCGGTACATGGCTATCGTGGACTGGTGCGCGAGTTGATCGCGGAACTGAAGCGCGAGTTGCGGACCCAACGTCTGCCGGTGGTCGCCACGGGCGGTTACGCGCGATTGATGGCCTCAAAACTGCCGGAGATTTCCGCCGTCGAACCGAACCTGACGCTCGAAGGACTGCGGTTGATGTGGGCCGCGAACCGGGTTCAGGGCCATTTGTAAACCAGCGTCGCGAAAACACCGTGGGCAGTGAAGTCGTTCAGGTGGGCGCTGCTGGGTTCGGAATACCGGGAAAACTCATAGTGCAACGTTCCGGAAAGATTTTGGGTAAGTTGCCGCGTCAAACCCACGAGCAAAACGTGGTGCGTGTAATCCAGGCCGGGCGGCACACCTGCCCCGGCATTGTTTTGCCCGTAACCGGCGTCGGAAAAACTGTAGGTGGCCTGCAGGCTGGTTTTGGCGTTCAACGCGTAAGCCGCGGCGCTCATCAGGGTGTAAATGTCCCCGCGATAAGGCACCACGGAGGTGACGCCGTTGTCGGACGTGACGGTGAGCGAATGGGTGTAGGTGAATGAGCCGGAAAAGTAAAATCGCCGGAATGGCGTCAACGTGGCGCTCAAACCGCAGGTCTGTGCCCGATACCGCCCGTCATCAATGGGGCCACCAAAGGGAGCCCCGAGCAATGCGACCGGATTGGGATCTGTTCGGGAGGAATATTCCGTCGCATTGATCTGATAGGTCAGCGCCGCACTCAGCCAGTTGAGCGGGCGCAAGGCAAGTCTGGTTTCAACCCCATCGCTTTGGATTTTCCGGTTGAGAATGAACGCCGGATAACCATTGGCCGGGGCGCCGAAGAACGGATCGCCAAATGGGCTGACAAACCAGTCGGTGAGGTGGTTGTAATCCGCGTCGCTATATTGCCGCTGATACTCCACGTTCCAGGCCATCCAGCACCAGGGCGAGGTGTTAAAACCCGCCCGAAGATCGTAACGTTCACTGGTCACATCGGTCTGGTTGGTCAACTGCGCGTCGCCTTCCAGTTGGGATTCGTCAATGCTGCCTTCTTCAAACCGCCCGTCGGCAAAAAGGACGGTATAGGGAATTTTGGTGAAGCGCAGGTTCGCGTTCTGGGAGGCTTTGAACTCATCGTAATCCGAGAAAGCGGAGTTGTTGTTGCCCAATTCGAAATCGGGAACGCTGTCGCCAAAACCTTCCTGGTGTGTCCATTCGTTTTGCGTGCCGAGCGAGAAACTCAAATATTCCAGCGGCAGAAAGAGACTGGCCACGCTGAAAATCTCCGATTCGCGCCGCAGGGTGATTTCACCGCTGTTCCAGGAAGACGGGCTGGAACCCTCAAAATTCGGACTGTTGGTCTGGCTGAAAATATCGCTGCCGTCCAGTTTCGAATAGTAGTAACCGCCCGACAAAGACCACCAGTCGCGGATTTGCTTTTCGAGCATCAACGTATTCATGCCCTGCACATGATGGTAATCATCCGACGTGTAGGTGGTGCCACTGGTGGTACCGCCACCCTGTTGAAAAACGCTGGTTACATAGCCGCGATTGTTTTCGCTGTAAAATTCGACCTGCGCGTTGTCCTCCAGATGCCAGTCGTCGAAATCGTGCGTCACGTCGAGCTTGAGGATCTGTGTCTGTTCGTCGATGGCCTTCGTCGCCGGGGCGATGTTGACGCCGCCCGATTCACCCCAATCCAGCGTGGATTCGGTGCCCTTTTTGTAATCGTATTCGTAGCCCAGCACGATTTGCGGCCAGCGCGGCCGGGTCAGGCCGAAATCAACCCAGACCCGGCCGTTGTCCACGTATAAATCCTGGTTCAAACTCAACTGCGGCGGCACCACCGTCGAATCGTACCCGCCGCTGTCATCATAATACTTCCGCCATTCATCAAAGCCGGCATGAATGAAACCTTGATCCGTTTCATCCACCGCCAGCTTCAATCGGTAGTCCCGATCGGGAGCGATGACATGCCCGCTGAGCGAGAATTTTTCGGTGGGACTGGTTTGCTGGACAAACGAAAACCCGTCAACGCCGCCGGAAAATCCGTCGTTCACGCCCTGCAACTCGCGAAATTTTGACTTGTCGCCCTGAACGTCAATCCCGCGCAGCGTGGGGGCGAAGGTAAAGGCCAGTTGGGCCGCCGGATTCGTCGTGCTCCAGTTCGCGCCCTGGTCAATCCACGCGCGCAGCCGGCCGATTTGTTCCGGGGTCAGCGGACTGCCCCTGCCCATCGGCGGCATCTCCATGTCTTTTACCTGCCGCGCCACGTACGGGATCAACAGACTGTCGGCACTGTCTCCGGGAACAATGTCGTTGGTGTTTTCATCGCCGCCGCCGATGGCCGCCGCGCGGTCATCGAGCCGGAAGTGGCTTCTCGGCTTTTCCCCGCCGTGACATCGGACGCAGGAAGTTTCGAGAATGGGCCGGATATCGCGGTCGAAAACAATTTCCCCGCGGGCCGGTGGAGGCAATTTCACGGTGTTGGTTTCCGCCGCGGAGAGTGAAAAACCGGAGGCGAAAATAACCAGCGAAACGTGAAACGTGAGGCCCGGGAGGCGACTGGCGCTGGCGCGGCCGCTGGAGGTTGTTTCTATTTCATGCATCACATTTCACGTTCAATACCTCAATCGGGGGTCCACATTGGAGCCGTGGATCGCCGTATGGCATCCCGCCGTCCAGCAGGTGCCCATTTGCAGGAAGGCGGTGTGGTCGGTGTTGCCGATGAAAATGAGACCGGGCGCCGGTTGCATCTGGGCATGGCAACGCAGGCAAAGATTCGGGTCGCTTTCGGTAAGCATCTTCTGATTGATCGAGCCGTGCGGGTCGTGGCAGACCGTGCATCCCTCACGCAGGGCCTCATGCTCAAACACAAACGGACGCGTTTGTTCGCGATGGCATTGCGCGCAACTCTCGTCCTGCCGGGCCATGGCCAGCCCGCCGCGCGGTTTGAAAATGTCGCCGCCATGCGGGTCATGGCACGACACGCAACTCATGTGCCCCTCGATGACCGGATGATGCTGCGGCAGATTGAACTGGCCTTGAACATCCAGATGGCACTGGAAACAGGAGGCGGGATCATTGCCGGGATTGAGGATGAAGGTTGCGTTGCCGCCGGATTCGATGTGCTTGCTGCCGGGGCCATGACAGGACTCGCAGCCAGTCCCGCCGGCCATCGCCGCATTTTCAAAATGAACCCGCGCATGCGGGCTGCCCGGGAATTCCCGGACGATCTCCGCGTGACAATCCATGCAGGCCCGGTTTCCGACATAATGCGCGCCGGGAATTTCGAGGGGCACCATCACCGCGCCGGGCGTGGTGGAACAAGCATTCAAAAAAAAAGCGGCCGCGGCCGCGGTCCCCAGGGTCGCGATGATGAGTACCATGGACCCCGGCTTCATCCCGCGTTTCGTCGCGTTGACCATGAGTTTCAACGTTCCGCGGGTGGATTGGTCACGGCCGCGGCTTTGATCATCTCCGCCACAATGGAATCGGAAAAGTCCCCGCTGATCGGAAAAACCGTCTGCAAATGGCCGTTGCCGTCCACAATCAGGGTACGGAAGTTGTGATTAATCAGTCCGTCGTCGGACTCGTAATGCACGCCCGATAATCGGGCGAGTTCGGCGATTTTGTCCTGCGGGCCGGTCAGGAAACTCCAGTGCGCCGGGTCGTATTGATAACTTTTCCCATAAGCTTGCAACACCGCCGGCGTGTCGAATTGGGCGTCAAAAGAAACGGAAAGGAAATGCCAGTTGGTCGGGGCACCGGCCAGGGAATCGAGCTTTTGCGACGCTTCCTGAAAATTCCGGGACAAACGCGGACAGTAATCCGGCAGGGGACAACGGGTGTAAATGAAGGTCACGGCCAGCGCCTGTCCGTGAAAATCACTCAAACTCACCGCCTGTCCCAATTCATTGGTGAATTTGTAGTACCACAGCGGATTTCGACCACTAACGGGTTGCGGTTCCGCCGCTGGCGGTTTGCTTTCGCTTACCGGAACCGCTCCGATGCGGATGATTTGATCCACCCAGCTTTCCGTCGCCGTCACGTGCAGGCGGAAAGTGACCTGGTCACCGGGATGCAGGCCGGCCAATTCCTTCAGATCCTTGACCTTGAACGGCATGGTCATGGCATCCATGTAATTGGACACCGCCTCATGGCTGATGGTGACCGTGTGATCCCCGGAACTGAATTCGCGCACCACTCCCTGGGCGGCGAACACCCGGACGCTGGATTCGCCCGTGCCCATGGACCCTGCTGATTTCGCGTTCGGCGCCAGGAACACAGCGAAACCTAAAAGGGCGATGACCAGTCCCCGTGACCACATACGTTTCAGCACTTCGTTCATCCAGCCGGGTTTAACGGCTGGAATAACGGATTTGCGCTTTTGGCGCAAGGTAATCACGGATTAGGCATCAAACCGACCCGGTAGAATGCCGGGCTTCCGGAGATGGCGGGGTCATCGAACAGCATCGGACTATTTGTGGCCATGATGGTGCCGAGGGTCGTCCAATTGCCCAAACTCAAATCCGATGCCCGCTGAATCATATAACTCAACCCGGGATTCGCGGTATAATTGAACCGGAAATCCGTTGGCGACAAAAACCGGGGTGCGCTCAGGACGATGGCAACCGGCGTGACGACGTGAATGGTAACGCTGTTGGTGGCCGTCAGCCCGGCATTGTCCGTGGCCACGGCGGAAAAGGTGTAATCCGCAGCGCCCAGACTGTTCACCGGCACCGAATACGGACTGGTCGGCACATTGCCCAGTGACGTCGCCCCCTGGAAAAATTGGACGTTGGTGACGGTTCCATCCGGATCGGAAGCGGTGGCCGCCAAAGTGAAGGAGGCCGGCGCACTCAGCGTGGTGCCGTCAGGAGGATTGGTAATTGAAACCGTCGGCGGCAAATCAACCGACGCAACCATTATCGCTCCGGTCATGCCCACCGACACGTGCACCTTGCAGAAATAGGAAAAACTGCCCGCCGTGGTAAAAGTATTGGTGAAGGCATGGGGCAGCGCGCCCAGGTACGTTCCTGAATCCCATAATCCATTCGTCACGCCACCGGTGCCACTGGTGGTGGAATGGTCATTGTGCTCCCAAACCCATACCACGCTGTCGTTCACATTGATACTGGTGCTGGGCGGCACGAACACATCCGCGGCTGTACCGGTGAAATTGGTGTTGCCCACGAACACCGTGACCGTGGCCGCCACCCCCGCCAGCGAATGGGTGAATAGCATGACTCCCACCGCCAGGCCCGCTCCTCGGGAAAACATTTTCATTGTGTTCATATACTCCTGCTCCTTCCTTGTTTTTCTGCTTTACGGTTTGCCAATCGGCTGAATCCAATACCGCGCCTCCCATTGGACCGCGAGCCGCCGTTTCTTTTCAACCGCCTTGACCAAATTCCGGCCGGCCAACGGTTTTTTCCGGCCGGAAGCATGCGGGTGACGACACCCGTTCGCATTTGAGAAGCCGCTGCCCGAAAGGCAACCGGCGGCCCTGGTCTTACGCCCCGTTTTGGGACCCGGCTTTTTCAAGTTTGCTTTAGCGCCAAGGGACACCATTCTCCCGACTAAGAGGGACAGTAGGACAACTTGTTCCCTTGAGCTGGAATTCCGCAGGCCGGTTTCTGTGTAACTCCTTCACAAAATCCGGTTAACGGGCCGGAAAAAAATTATAAACTGGCCAATGGGGGGAACAATTGGCACATTAAAGACTCTTAACTTTGATGCTGCGTTATGGCTAACGGTGTGGACTTCGAAAGTCTGGTGGCGTGTCATTACCAGTCGTTGTACCAATTTGCCTTTAGCCTGACACGCGAAGAGGCGGATGCCTGCGACCTTACCCAACAGACGTTTTGCATCTGGGCGGCCAAAGGCCACCAATTGCGTGATGAATCAAAAGTGAAAACCTGGTTGTTTACCACCCTCCACCGCGAATTCCTCGGAGCGCGGAGGAAACAGGTTCGCTTTCCGCACGTGGAACTGGAGCAGGTGGCCGCCGAGCTTCCCGCCGTGGCGCCGGCCCCGCTCAATCAACTGGATACCGCGCAGGTGCTGGCCGCGCTGGAACAGCTGGACGAAATTTACCGGGCCCCGGTCGCCCTGTTTTATCTGCAGGATTATTCCTATCTCGAAATTGCCGGAATTCTTGAAGTGCCGATCGGGACCGTCAAATCGCGCCTGGCGCGCGGACTGGACCGGCTGCACCAGTTGTTGACGGGAGATACCGCAGCCAATCCGCCTTCACGACAATCGGATTTATGAATTGCGACGACGCCAAAAAGATTTTGCTGCTCTACCGGCCCGGCACGATGGACGTTGCCGATCCCCAAATCGCCGGGGCGCTGGCACTGGCGGAACAAGACGCGGAGCTGGCGCGCTGGTTTGGCGCGCACTGCGCCCGGCAGGAGGCCTTGCGCGCCCGGCTCCGGCAAATCCCGGTGCCCGATGGGCTGAAGGAACAAATCATCTCCGAACAGACCGCCCAGGCCAAAATGCCCGTCCTGCGTGAAGACACCAAAAACATTTTGCTGCTCTACCGGCCCGGCCCGACGGACGTTGCCGATCCCCAGGTTGCCGGGGCGCTGGCACGGGTGGAACACGACGCGGAGCTGGCGCGCTGGTTTGGCGCGCACTGCGCCCGGCAGGAGGCCTTGCGCGCCCGGTTCCGGCAAATCCCGGTGCCCGACGGACTGAAGGAACAAATCATTTCCGAGCAGGCGGCCCTGGCCAAAATGTCCGTCCGGCGCAACGTGATGGTCGCCGCCCTGGCCATCGTGGCCATCGGCGCGTCCGTCCTGGTTTCGGCACAGTATTGGCCGTCGTTCGCCGGAAATGCGGCCAACAAAAACACCCTGGCCAATTATCAAAACCGGATGATTTACGTTGCCACGAGCGGTTATGCGATGAGCTACGTGACGAATGACCTGACGCAAATCCGCGGCTTTCTCGCCCGGAATCAGGCGCCGGCGGATTACACCCTGCCGGCAACGCTCGAAAAGGCCGACGCGACCGGCTGCGCGATCGAGGATTGGAAAGGCGCAAAGGTCTCCATGATTTGTTTCCGCACCGGCAAGCCTTTGCCGCCCGGTCAACCGGGCGATCTCTGGCTGTTCGTGGTGAACCGTGCCTCGGTCAAGGGCGCGCCCGACACCACTCCGCCGCAATTCATCCAGATCGGCCGGATCACCACCGCCGTCTGGGCGCAGGGCGACAAACTTTACCTGCTGGGCACGGAAGGTGACGAGCAGGCGATTCAAAAATTTCTGTGACGGTTGGCCGCCGGCGCAGATATCATCGGTAACGCCAATTCCGCGATTGCTCCGGGGCGTTTCTTTCCGCAAAATCCCGGCTTTATGGCGAGCAGCCGCCGGCAATATCCATTTCATCTGATTGAACCCAAATGGCAGAAAATTTGGGAGGCACAGCAGACTTTTCGCGCTTTTAATCCCGGCGAAAAAATTCCGGAAAACCATCCCTTTGCCCAACGGCATGGTGCCGATGCCATGGTGCCCGGCCCGGTGGCCGCAACGCAGTTGCCGCCGAAATTTTACATCCTCGACATGTTCCCGTATCCGAGCGGCGCGGGATTGCACGTCGGCCATCCGGAAGGTTATACCGCCACGGATATTCTGGCGCGCTACAAACGCGCGCTCGGCTTCAACGTGCTGCACCCGATGGGCTGGGACGCCTTCGGCCTGCCCGCCGAACAATACGCCGTCAAAACGGGCCAGCATCCGCGCCAGACCACCGAGCAAAACATCGCCACGTTCAAACGGCAGATTCAATCGCTCGGTTTCAGCTACGACTGGTCGCGCGAACTCGCCACCACCGACCCGGATTATTTCAAATGGACCCAGTGGATTTTCCTGAAACTTTACAACTCGTGGTTCAACCCGGAAACGAACAAGGCTGAACCGATTGAAACCTTGGTGTATCCGACGGAATTGGAATCGCAGTCGGTGGGGCGAGCGTCCTCGCGAGCCGATTCCAGAGATGGCTCGTCAGTAGCCTCGCCCCACCAAAACATCGAATCCGCGCGCCGCGCCTATCGCGATTCCAAGCGCCTTGCCTACGTCAGCGAACAGCCTGTCTGGTGGTGCGAGCAACTCGGCACTGTCCTCGCCAACGAAGAAGTCGTGGATGGCAAATCGGAAGTCGGCGGTTTTCCCGTAGTGCGCAAACCGATGCGCCAATGGATGCTCCGCATCACCGCTTACGCCGAAAAACTGCTCAACGACCTCGATACGATCGACTGGACCGATTCGCTCAAGGAAATGCAGCGGAATTGGATCGGAAGGAGTGAGGGAGCCGAAGTCGAATTCCGAATTCCGAATTCCGAATTCCGAATTACAGTATTCACTACCCGCCCGGACACCTTGTTCGGAGCGACCTACCTGGTGCTATCACCCGAACATAAACTTGTTGATCAAATCACCGCGCCGGAACAGCGCGCGGCCATTGCACAATATAAAACCGAAGTTGCCCAAAAATCCGATTTGGAACGGACCGAACTGGCGAAGGAAAAAACCGGCGTGTTTACCGGCGCTTACGCGATCAATCCCGTCAATGGCCAAAAGATTCCTATCTGGATTGCCGATTATGTTTTGGCGAGCTACGGCACCGGTGCCATCATGGCCGTACCGGCCCACGACACCCGCGACTTCGAGTTCGCCACCAAATTCAAATTGCCGATAGTTCAGGTCGTTCAGCCACCCGATCTGAAAACCGATTGGCATGGCTTTGTCGGAGACGGCACGTCCGTGAATTCAACCGGCCCGGAGATTTCCATCACCGGTTTGCCGACCGCTGAAGCCAAAAGGAAAATCACCGACTGGCTGGAAACCAAGAGGCTCGGCAAAAAGACCGTCAATTACAAACTCCGCGACTGGCTTTTTTCGCGTCAGCGCTATTGGGGCGAACCATTCCCGATTGTTTGGAAAAAAGGCCCGGACGGCCAGTCCTATCACGAAGCCCTGCCTGAATCCGCATTACCCGTCCTGCCGCCGGCATTGACCGATTACAAGCCGACGGCCACCGGTGAACCGCCGCTCACCCGGGCGAAGGATTGGGTGAACCTGCCCGACGGCTCGCAGCGTGAGACCAACACCATGCCCCAATGGGCCGGCAGTTGCTGGTATTACCTCCGCTATCTCGACGCAAAAAATCCCACTGCCTTTGTCAGCAGGGAAGCCGAGGCTTATTGGATGGGTTCCCCAACTCCCAACTCCCAACTTCCAACTCCTAAATCCACGCCCGGCGTGGATTTATACGTCGGCGGCACGGAACACGCCGTCCTGCATCTGCTCTACGCCAGGTTCTGGCACAAGGTTTTGTTCGATCTCGGTTATGTCTCGACGCCCGAACCGTTCTTCAAACTCGTCAACCAGGGCATGGTGCTCGGTGAGGACAACCAGAAGATGTCCAAATCGCGCGGCAACGTGATTCCCGTGGACGTGCCCGTCCAGGAGGTCGGCACGGACGCGTTGCGCCTTTTTGAAATGTTCATGGGCCCGCTGGAAATGGTGAAACCGTGGAGCACCAAGGGCGTCGAGGGCGTCTACCGTTTTCTCGGGCGCGTCTGGCGGCTGTTCGTGGATGAACCGAGCGAAACGGAATTCGAACAGGCGGAGACGACCGCAGAGACACAGCGACGCGGAGAGTTGCTCGATTTAATAAAATTAAGTCCGGCGATCAAAGATGTTTCGGCGGTGCCAGCCCAATTAAAAACGCTCCATGCGTGCATCAAAAAAGTGACCGAAGACCTCGACGGCCTGCGCTTCAATACGGCCATTTCCGCGCTCATGGTTTTTGTGAACGAGGCGATGACCTGGGAAACCAAGCCCGCTACCGTGCTGCGCGATTTCCTGATTTTGCTCCAGCCCTTCGCGCCGCATCTGGCGGAAGAACTTTGGGTGAAGCTGAACCTTCAACCTTCAACCTTCAACCTTCAACTCCCGAATCTGGCTTACGCCTGCTGGCCCAGATTCGATCCCGCCCTGCTCGTGGAATCTGAAATGGAAATTCCCGTGCAGGTGAATGGCAAACTCCGCGACGTCATCAAGGTCCCGGTCAATGCCGACAACGCCGCGCTCGAAGCCGCCGCCCGGGCCTCGGAAAAAGTGCAACCCTTCATCGCCGGCAAAACCATCAAGAAGGTCATCGTCGTGCCGAAAAAGCTGGTGAACTTGATTGTGGTGTAGCGGCTTTCGGCAGAAAGCCGCCATCTCACACGCCGGGAGTTTTGCGGCGGTCTGCCGACACGCCGCTACGTTTTTCCGCCCCGGCCAATATCGTCTGGAAATGGGGGGGCTGTTCCTCCCGGGCCACGATGCTGATTTCGATCTTTTTGAAGCCGGCGTCTTCGAGCCAGCGATGCAAATCACTTTCGGCAAATCCCGGCCAGCGGTCGCCGTACAGCGCGTGCGCCTGCTCGAAGTTGTGCTTGAGCAAATCCAGAATCATAATCTGCCCGCGCGGCCGGAGGATTTTACCGGCGGCGGCAACCGCCCGGGCCGGCGTCTCGGCATGATGCAAGGCCTGGCTCAGAATCACGAGGTCAACGCTGCCGGACTCGATCGGCGGGTTCTGCAAATCGCCCAGCCGGAATTCCAGATTCTTCAGCCCGTTCTTCTTTGCCTTGGCCGTGCCAAACGCCACCATCTTCTCCGAGTTGTCCACGGCAATGACCTTCTTGCAACGGCGCGCCAGCAGTTCGCTTAACAGGCCTTCACCCGCGCCGAGGTCAGCCACCACCAGCGGCGGCAGGATCCGCAGGAGCAGATGCCCGAACGCCTGCCAGGAACGGCCCGGCCCATAGACCCGGTCGAAGCGCCCGGCAATCTGGTTGAAATAAACCTGCGCCTGCTCGCGGCGGCGGGCGAGAATGCGCTTGAAATTGATCTGGTCGCCTTCGTATTCGGGCAGCTCCCTGGCCGCGCGAATCGCCAGTTGGATGAGTTCGCGCGCCGCGCCGTCCGCGGGCGGGCTCGACCGGTAAAACGTCCGCTTGCCTTCGCGCCGCGATTGCAGCAGCCCGGCGTCCTGCAACAGGCCCAGGTGCGTGGAGATGCGCGACTGGCCGAGCCGCGTGACCTCCTGCAACTCGTTGACCGACAATTCCTCCCGTTCCAGCAGCGCCACCATGCGCAGGCGCGTTGGATCGGACAGGGCCCGAAGTGATTTCAATGCCGACGACATCGTTTCCAAAGCGCGCCGGGTTTTTTCAGAAAGCAGTTGACGCGCTTCAATTCTGATATATCATCTTATCTTGATACGTCAATATGACATTTGAACAAAAGATTCCATGAGTAAAAATTTCATCTTTTCGTCCGAGTCCGTCGGTGAAGGCCATCCGGACAAGGTTTGCGACACCATTTCCGATTACGTCCTGGACGCCTGTCTCGCGCAGGACCCGCACAGCCGCGTCGCCTGCGAAACCTACGCCAAGTGCAATCTGGTCGTGGTCGGTGGTGAAATCACGACCAAGGCCAAGCTCGATTTCAACGCCATCGCGCGCCAGGCCATCCGCGACATCGGTTACACGCACGACGACGACGTGTTTCACGCCGACAAGGTGCTGATCATGAACGCCATCACGTCGCAATCGCCGGACATCGCCCAGGGCGTGGACGCGCGCGCCGCCGAAGGCAAGGACACCGCCGAGCAGGGTGCCGGCGACCAGGGATTGATGTTTGGTTACGCCTGCAACGAGACGCCGGAACTCATGCCCGCGCCCATCATGTATGCGCACCAGCTGGGCCGTGAACTCACCCGCATCCGCAAGAGCGGCAGGGTCAAATGGCTGCGGCCTGACGCGAAAAGCCAGGTTTCCGTCCGTTACGTGAACGACCAGCCCGTCGAAATCACCAACGTCGTCATCTCCACCCAGCATGCGTACGATGCGAAGCATGAGACGATCAAGGAATTCTGCATCGAGGAAGTCATCAAGAAAACCTTGCCGAAGAACCTGCTCACCAAAAACACCGCCTTCCTCATCAACCCGACCGGCCGGTTCGTCGTCGGCGGGCCGCAGGGCGACACCGGCCTGACCGGCCGCAAGATCATCGTGGACAGCTATGGCGGCATGGGCCGGCACGGCGGCGGCGCGTTCAGCGGCAAGGACCCGTCGAAAGTGGACCGCAGCGCGGCCTACATGGGCCGTTACGTGGCCAAGAACATTGTGGCGGCGGGTCTCGCGACCAGCGCGGAAATCCAGTTTGCCTACGCCATCGGCTATCCCGATCCGGTCTCGGTTTGCGTGAATACTTTCGGCACGGGCGTGGTGAGCGATGAAGCCATTGAAAAGGCCGTCTGCGAAGTGTTCAGCTTCAAGCCCGCCGCCATCATCCGGCAGCTCAACCTGCTCCGGCCGATTTATGCCAAGACCACCAACTACGGTCACTTCGGCAAGAATGACCCCGACATCACCTGGGAACGTGCGGACAAAACTGAGGAACTCAAACGCGCCGCCACCAAATCCAAATCCGATGCGGCGTCCTCCACCGTGAAGAAGGCCGCCGCGACCGGGCAAAAAAACCGGTCACAAGCGTCCGCCTGACAATCGATTTTCTACATTCAACATTTAACTCTCAACTGACAATGCCAGCCATCAAACTGTCTCCTCCCCGCGCCAAACCGGCCAAAGCCGGCGGCAACGGCGCCACCCAACCCGGCTTCAAAGTCCGCGACCTCTCGCTCGCCGAGTGGGGACGCAAGACCATCGAAGTTTCCGAACACGAAATGCCCGGCTTGATGGCCATCCGCAAAAAATACGGCCCGGGCAAACCGCTCAAGGGGGTGCGCATCACCGGCTCGTTGCACATGACCATTGAGACGGCCATCCTGATCGAAACCCTGGTCGAACTCGGCGCGTCCGTCCGCTGGGCGAGTTGCAACATTTTTTCAACGCAGGACCACGCCGCCGCCGCCATCGCCAAGGCCGGCATCCCCGTGTTCGCGCACAAGGGTGAAACGCTCGAGGAATATTGGGATTTTACGCTCGCGGCGCTCACGCATCCGGGCAATAAAGGTCCTCAGCTCATCGTGGACGACGGCGGCGATGCCACCCTGCTCATTCACAAGGGTTACGAACTCGAAAACGGCGACAACTGGGTCAACACGCCCAGCGACAACCACGAAGTCGCCGTCATCAAAGCCTTGCTCAAGCGCGTGGCCAGGGAACGTCCCGGTTTTTGGCACGCCGTCGTGAAGGACTGGAAAGGCGTTTCCGAGGAAACCACCACCGGCGTGCATCGCCTCTACCAGATGCTCGAAGCCGGAAAACTTCTGGTTCCCGCCATCAACGTCAATGACTCCGTCACCAAGTCCAAGTTCGACAACCTCTACGGCTGCCGCGAATCGCTCGCCGACGGCATCAAGCGCGCGACCGACGTGATGGTGGCCGGCAAGGTCGCCTGCGTTTGCGGTTACGGCGATGTCGGCAAGGGCTGCGCGCATTCGTTGCGCGGTTTCGGCTCACGCGTCATCGTCACCGAGATTGATCCCATCAATGCCTTGCAGGCCGCGATGGAAGGGTTTGAAGTCAAGACCGTGGAAGATACGCTCGGCGAGGCCGACATCTACGTCACCACCACCGGCAACTGCGACATCATCACGTTCGAGCACATGGCGAAGATGAAGGACCAGGCCATCGTCTGCAACATCGGCCACTTCGACAACGAAATCCAGGTGGACCGCCTGAACACCACCAAGGGTGTCACCAAGCTCAACATCAAGCCGCAGGTGGACAAGTACACCTTCGCCGGCGGCAACAGCATCTACATGTTGGCCGAAGGCCGGCTCGTAAATCTCGGTTGCGCCACCGGTCATCCGAGCTTCGTTATGTCCAACAGCTTCACCAACCAGTGCCTCGCGCAACTGGATTTGTGGAAGAACAAGGACACGAACAAGATCGGCGTCTATCGTTTGCCCAAGAAACTGGATGAGGAAGTCGCCCGCCTGCACCTGGAAAAAATCGGCGTGAAGCTGACCAGGCTCACGAAGAAGCAGGCCGACTACCTCGGCGTGCCCGTCGAAGGCCCCTACAAGCCGGAGCATTACCGGTATTGATGAAGGCAGGGCTGGCTCTTCCAGCCTCCGTCCCGCATTGCGGGACTACGGAGAACGGGCCGAGCCGGCCGCGGCGCGGTGGGACACCGCGCCCTACCAAACCAAAAAATTAAGGCGAACGGGCAACCGTTCGCCTTTTCCGTGACTGTCTTAGTGTGGACTATGCCGTCGCCAGCTGGGCGACACTGTAAGAACGGGCAGGCAGCTTGAAGGTCATCCGGGAACCCGCGGCCGGCGCGTCGAGCGCGCGCGGCACCACCGACCCGGGCTGCGCAAACGTGTTGACGGCCTTCAAATCGGACCCGGTCAGCGTTTCACACGTCAAAATCTGTTTCGGCGTCGGATCCTGGAATTCCACGACCAATTCCCGCTCCGAATCGAGATCGCGATTCAGCATAAACAGGCAAACGCTTCCATTCTCCGGATCGAGCGTGGCCGTGACGTCCACGTAGGGAACGTCATCGTCGCGGGCGAAGTCGGCGCGCAGACCGGCCGCGTGAATCGGATATGTTTCCGATTCCACCAGCAGATCGAGGACCTTGCCGCGCGCATATTTCAGCGCCCACGCGTACGGATAATAAATGCTTTGGCGCAATACCGAGGTTTCGTTGGTCACCAGCGGGGCGATGACATTTACCAGTTGGGCCAGACAGGCCACGCGCACGCGGTCGGACTGCCGCAGCAATGAGTTGAGAAAACCGCCCACCAGCAGGGCATCCTCGAGATTGTACTCCTCTTCCAACAGGTGCGGGGCCACCGTCCGCTGCCCGTCGGCAAACCGTCCGCCCCGGGCGCGATACCAGACATTCCATTCGTCGAACGACAGCCACAGGCGCTTGGGCGATTTCAGGGTCCCCTGCACGTAATCGCAGACGGCGGCGATTTCGTGAATCTGGCGTTCCATGTCCAGATTCATCGCCAGATAGCGGGCGCTGTTGTTCCCGGTCAATTCCGGCGTGTTGCCGTAGTAATTGTGCAACGATATTCCATCCACCTGGTCAAAACATTGTTCCAGCACCTCGCGATCCCAGACCAGGTAGGTGTCCAAAATGGTGTTGCTGGAACCGCAGGCGATGAGCTTGACGCCGGGATCAACCTTCCGGATCTGGCGCGCGGCGTCGCGCGCTTTCTCGCCATATTCTCCCGCCGTGCAATGGCCCATCTGCCAGGGACCATCCATCTCGTTGCCCAGGCACCAATACTTCACGTTGTGGGGTTGCGGGTAGCCGTGTTTCCGCCGCAGGTCGCTCCATTCGGTGCCTTTCTCGACGTTGCAATATTCGACCAGGGCGGCGGCCATTTCCGGCGTGCCGGTGCCGAGATTAAAACCCATCAGCGGCTCGGTGTTGACCCGTTTGCACCAGTCCATGAATTCATTGGTGCCGAATTGATTGGTATCCAGGGTATTCCAAGCCCGGTCCAGAACCGTCGGCCGTTGGTCCTTGGGACCGACGCCGTCCAGCCAGTGATAGCCCGACACGAAATTGCCACCCGGATAGCGGATGATGGGGACACCAAGTTCGCGGACTTCGGCGATGACATCTTTGCGAAAGCCCTGCTCGTCGGCCAGTTTCGAGCCGGGCTCATAGATGCCGGTATAGATCGCGCGGCCCAGGTGCTCCAGGAAGGAGCCCAGCAGGCGGCGATCCAACAGCGACCGATAGCGGGCCTGGTTGATGGTGACGCGCGCGGGACCTTTGGCGATCTGGGCGTAGCCCAGCCCTCCCAGCCAGGAAGACGCGGCCAGCACCGCGCTCGACGCTCCGAGTTGGGCAATGAATTTTCGCCGGCCCATGTTATGCATTCCTGGCAATCGTACGTCCGACCCCCGTCGCCTTTCAATCCAATTTGCATCCGTGTACTCGCGGAACCGTGGACCGATTCGATTGTTACAAGCTCCTCTGCCGTGGCATGTTGATACTGCCAAGCGAGACCGAACCCGCGGCCTTGAGCGTTTGCACACCGGCTGTCGTTTCAGCGGAACAAACCGGTTTAAAAAATCGCGGGAGTTCGGGAACCTTTCTGCCACTCAACCATCTAATTAGTGCCTAGCTATTGATTTATATTGAAAATAAAAGGATACACCCATGAAAAAATTGAAATTGAGCTCACTTCGTTTTGCCCTGCCGGTCGTAACGGGATTGGCCCTGTCGGCGGTTTCCGGGCAAGCCCAGAGCGCCAGTGCAACCATTTCTGATGTCGCGGTGGCCGGCGGCTACGATTACACCATAACGCTGGATAATACCGGAACCTTCAATCTCCAGAGCTTCTGGTACGGCTGGACGCAGGATGGCAACAACCTGCCTTCCAATCCGAGCACTGCGGGAAATTCACTCGGCTGGGCCAACGTTTTGAGCGGAAATTCCATCATGTGGGGAAACAGCTCCGACACGGCACTGGCCCCGGGACAGTCCGGAACGTTCACCTTTTTCAGTTCGTCAACGCCGGCAGCCATCACGGCTTCACCGTCCGGAGAATCGGTTGCCTATGTTGGCGGCATTGATTTCAGCCAGGGTTCACCGGGAGACAGTACCGGCATATTTTCTCCGACCCTGGTGGTCACGCCCGAACCGTCTTCCATCGCCTTGCTGGCGATCGGGTTGCTCGGTTTGCTGGCCGTTGGCCAGCGCCAGTTTCGCGCGCAATCGTGATCATTCGATAACGGCGAACTTGCAAGAACGAATTCCTGCCGGATCGTTGAGGTCCGGCAGGTTTTTTGTCTCAAATCGCAGTTGCAATTTTATGCGCGGGTGCTATCTGTGACGGATGTGCAGGACCGCCTCATTGCCCGGTAGCCGCATTTCCCCGCGGCGGGCGGCGGAACGCCCCCGGACCACCGGCCGGATCCAAAATTCCCATGAAACCCCCGCGTCATAAACGTTCCGGGCTGAATCGCCGCCAATTCCTCAAAACTTCGACCGCGGTGGCGGGCACCGTGCTGCTCTCGCCCTGGGCCTGGGCGGAATCCAACACCACGGGCCCGGCCGTCACCCGCACCGCCAGCGACCAAGTGACCCTGGGCAAGACCGGCATCAAATTGAGCCGGCTGGGGTTCGGCACCGGCAGCAACAACGGGTACATCCAGACCGCCGAGGGCAAGGACACCTTCGTCAATCTCATCCAGTATGCCTACGACCGGGGCATCACGTATATTGACACCTGCGAGTCGTATCACACGTTTGATATGATTGCCGACGCCATCAAAGGATTGCCGCGGGAGAAGCTGTTCATCCAATCTAAAATGGATGGCCGGCCGGAGGACGTGCTGGCCGTCATTGACTATCACCGCAAGACGCTCAACACCGATTATATTGACAGCCTGCTGGTCCATTGCATGACCCGCGGTCAATGGACCGACGAATGGAAACGCGTCATGGACGCCTTCAACGTGGCCCAAGAACGGAAATGGATCCGGGCCCGGGGCGTTTCCTGCCATACCCTGCCCGCGTTGCGTGCCGGCGTCGCCTCGGATTGGCCCGAAGTGCATCTGGTGCGCGTGAACCCGCAGGGCAGCTACACCGATGCCGAAGGCAATTACTGGGACAACAGCAGCCACGACATCGCCCCGGTGATGAGACAAATCAAAACCATGCATGCAAAAGGGCGCGGCGTGATTGGCATGAAAATCTGCGGCAACGGCATGTTCACCGACCCGGTTGACCGCGAGAAATCCATCCGCTTTGCCATGGCCTGCCCGGACATCGACGCCGTGGTCATCGGCTTTAAAAACCGCGAGGAAATCAACGAAGCCATCGAGCGAATCAACCTCGCGTTGAAGGAAGTTTGACCGCGCCGTGTGAGCCCGGTTCTCTTTCAATTCACCGCTTGACGAGGCGGCTTGCCTCCCGGATGCTACCCCGTCCACAAATAACCAAACGGCCAATAACCAAATGAAATCATATCTCATTCCCACCCTCGCCCTCGGATTGCTCGTAAGTTCCGCGGCGGCGCAGGACAAACCCGATCTGACCAATCCAAAGCAGAAAACCAGTTACGCCCTCGGCGTAAACATCGGTTCAAGTCTCAAAGCGCAGGGCCTGGATCTGGATGCCAGGGCACTGGCCACCGGCATCGCCGACGCGATGGGCGGCAAGCCGGCACTGACACCGCAAGAAGTGAGTGACGCCCTGACGAAGCTCAAGCAGGACGTCGAAGCCAAAAACGCGGCCGAAGCGGCCAAATACGCCGACGGCACCAAAAACCTCAGAGACGGCGAGGCGTTCCTCGCGGCAAACAAAACCAAGGAAGGCGTCAAGGTCCACACCGTGACCTTGCCGGACGGCACGACGGCGGAACTTCAATATAAAATCCTCAAGTCCGGCACCGGCGACACCCCCAAGAAAACCGACACGGTCACGGTGAATTACACCGGCACACTGATTGACGGGACGGTCTTTGACAGTTCCGTACAGCGCGGTCAACCGGCCACGTTCCCCGTCGGCGAGGTGATCCCGGGCTGGACCGAGGCCCTGCAAATGATGAAGGTGGGCGACAAGTGGCAGTTGTTCATCCCTGCGAAGCTGGCCTATGGCGAACAAAGCCCGGGCCCGAAGATTGGGCCGAACAGCACGTTGATCTTCGAGGTGGAATTGCTGAGCATCAACAAATAGTTGATCCGGATTCCTTGTCAGACGGTCCGCTTCCGGCGGGCCGTCTTTTTTCTTACAATTCCCGCAACGCCGACACAATGGGCGGGCGCGCGGCGCG
>JAJPJM010000082.1 GCA_021324235.1 Verrucomicrobiota bacterium | reverse complement strand
TTGATCCGGTCCAGGCATCGCCACCCCAGGTGGGCGCCATCCGTTGGGACGCCTGGCAGGATAGCACCACGAACGATGGGATACTGCCCACCGTCATCACCGACCTGGGCCCCCACCAATGGCATTATCGCCTGCCCTTTTTCGCACAGGTAACCGGTTCGAATTCCGTGTCCATCAACGGCAACAGCCAATCCATCATGGATCAGGAGATTATCTATGCGGCCAACGCCGGAATCGGGTATTGGGCTTTCGATATCGCTCCCGCGACCGGCGCGTCTTCCGGCATGGGCATCGGGCTGCACCTGTATTTCAACAGTGCCTTCAAGAGCCGGATTAACTTTGCCGGTATCCTCGAAGGCAACGCGATCAACGACATTTCCGGACAAGGGCTGTGGTCAAATCAGGTGGTCCGCTATGTGAATTACTTCAAGGACCCTTCCTACCAAAAGGTGTTGGGCAATCGCCCGCTGTTTTATGTTTTGGAACCGGTGACCGCCACGAATATCGCCGCCGTGGACGCCGATATCGTGCAACTGCGCGTGGCGAGCACGAATGCGGGGTTGGGGAGCCCCTACATTGTGGACCTGGCTGGAAGCCTCACCACCCTGACGAACTACGGGTTCGACGCTCTGAGCGCCTATGATATTTTTGGCGGCGCCAGCGGCACGGGAACTCCCTATACCAACTATGCTGCCATCGTCCACAACTCCTGGGAATCCTGGAAAGCGACCGGTGCCAATGTCGTGCCCATCGTGTCCTCGGGCTTTGACAGCCGTCCCGAATATTACAACCCGCCATTTTGGGGCGGTGGTTCAACCAACTACATCGCGGCGCCGACACCGGGTGAACTGGCGAACCATCTGGCCGATGCGTTGAATTGGACGACGACAAATCAGTCCGCCTGTTGTCCCGCCAACACGATCATTCTCTATGCCTGGAACGAACACGACGAAGGCGGATGGATCTGCCCCACGCTCAACACCAACGATTGGCTGACGCCGGATACGTCCCGGTTGGACGCCATCAGCACTGTGCTGGGGATGAATTGGTCTTTCGAGTTTCCACAGGCGGAAGGCGGATGGTATCCCGGCACGGATTTGCCGTCACTGGCCGGTTTTGGCTGGAGCAATAATCTGGGAGCCGACGCGATGGCTGATGCGACCGCCGGCCACTTCTCCGCAGCAGCCGGGGGTTCGCAGGCGCTGAGCCTCGGGGTCGACAATTATGTGCAGAAGGACATCGGTCCCACCACGGCGGACTGTAGTTATGCCCTCACCTTCAGCCTGCTGCAGGACAAATATGCCCCCAATACCAACAGCGTCGTGCTGGCGCAGGTATTTGATGGGACGAATCTGTTGGGTAGTGGCAACTTTCCGGTTCCGGTGGCGCCTGATGTCTGGCAAACCCATGCGCTGGTGGTTGTCTCACCGCATCAACCGTCCGGCAATCTCCTCATCCGGTTCACCGGCATTGCGGGCAATCCATGGATTGACAACGTGAGGATGAACGCTCAATACCAGTGGACGCCGGTCAGCCTGCTGAACCCGTCGTTTGAAGTTCCACCAACCACGGGCTATTCGGGCTGGTATAACGGCTGGCTCTCGACCAACGCTTCGTTTGGCTGGTCCAACACCTTGTCGCATCTGTACTGTCTGGGCACGGCGAACGGGCATTTTTCAACTGCTGCCGATGGCACTCAGGCACTGTTGCTGAGCTTTGGTTACAACCCTGGCTCCTGCATTTCACAGGATACCGGTCCGACGGTGGCGGACGCAGTGTATAGTCTCAGTTTCAATCTGCTGCAGGACGTGTATCCAGGTTATCAGAATCCAAATTCCGTCCTTCAGGCCCAGATATTCGACGGAACAAATCTGCTGGCCGGCGGCAACTTTACAGTTCCCGCCACTCCGGATATGTGGCAGGCAAACACCCTGACCGCTTTTTCACCACACCAGCCGTCCGGGGATTTGACCATCAAATTTACGGTCCTGTCCGGAGGCCCGTGGCTGGACAAGGTGTCTCTGGCGTGCTTGAAGAGCATGCCGGTATCATTGAAGGTGGTTGGCTCCCCGGCGGTATTGGCAAACGGACACTTCCACGCCAGTTTTGGCGGTGTTCCCGGTTTCCTTTACTCCATTCAATCCGCACAGGGCATTTGGGGGCCTTGGACAACCGTCACGAACTCCGCCATTGGAAGCGACGGCCTGATTAATTATGAAGACGCGAGAACGCCACTTCCTGACTCTCAATTTTACCGGGTTATCGCGTTCTGATGGAAACGATATTAATTGAAAATCGTGCCAGGAGGTTTGGCACCAAGCCGGGCCGTCCCATCACCAGGCGCGGGAAACACGTGTCTTGACCCAACGCCCTTGCCCGAGGAACTTCCCGGCGTGGCATGGCCACCGAAGCATTGAGGTTTTATGAATTGGGAAGAAGTTTACCAAAAGGGCGACACGTTCTGGAACAAGGGCGCGCCGTCGCCGCCGATGAAGCAGTATCTGGAGCGACATGCGGTGCGGGGGCGCACGCTGGTGCCGGGCTGCGGTCACGGACATGAGGTGGCGCTGGCGATAAAGCACGGGCTGGATGCGACGGGGCTGGACATCGCACCCACGGGCGTGGCGGAGGCGCGCGCACTGTATCCGCAACTGGCCGGGCGTTTCGTGGTCGGGGATTTGTTCAATCCGCCCGTTGAGATGCGCGGCGCGTTTGACGTGGTGCTGGAACACACCTGCATGAGCGGGCTGCCTCCGTCGCTGCGCGCGGACTACCGTCGCGGCATTGACCTGACGTTGCGGCCCGGAGGCCTGTTGATCGGGGTGTGGTTCATCAATCCGGATCTCGACCCGGGCGAGGAAGGACCTCCCTACCCTTTCAGCGTCACTGAACTGACGGCATGCTTTGCGAATGGCTACGAAATCGTCGACGATTATGTGCCGGACCTGGCCTTTCACGGCCGCGAGGGCCGCGAGCGGGTGCGCGTGCTGCGGCGCACGGCGTAATGAGACGTTGACCGCGCCACGCCGGCGTGGACTGTCCACCGAAATTATTTCCCATCGTTTCATCCATTAAACGCGGGACTACGGAGGACGGGCCGCTCTGCCCATTCTGGTTTCCATCCGCTTACTTGAGCAAGGAAGCGGAATCGGCATAGACCCGGGCAATCTGTTCCATGGATGGCCGGCGATCGGGATTCTTCTCCAGGCAGGCCATGATAATGGCGGCGGTGTTGCGGAGCAGATTATGCCCCGGCTTCAGAGGCGAAGGCGTCGGCGCCTCCCGGATCGCCCGTCCGATTTGCGCGACCGCGCCGTCGAACGGATGTTTTCCCGTGTAGGCATAATAGGCGGTGACGCCAAAGGCGAACACATCGCCCTTGAAACCTTTCGTGAAATCCCCGTCCCACTTCTCCGGGGCCGAGTATTGGGCCGTGCCCGCCGGATTTTGTTTCTTGTCCGTGATGAAGGGCGGCAGATTTCCCTCAAAGAACGAGTGCGAAAAATCGATCAGCCGCGTTTCCTCGGGCGCGGCCACGGGCACCAGCACGTTCCGGCTCTTCAAATCGTTGTGGACGATGGGTCGTCCGCAAAAGATGCCCGCGTGCATATCCGCCACCGTTTCAGCCACGCTTTGCAGGAGGCGATGCGTCCGTCCCTGATCCTTGAGCGTGATGCCCTGGCGCACCAGGTCATCCAACGTGTCTCCCTCGATGTATTCCAGAAACAGCCGGTGCATGGCCGCGTCATAGGCCAGTTTGCGCCGGATGCGCGGGTGGGTCACCTCTTCCAGCACATAGGCCTCGTTGGCGATGAACACCTCGTCCCAGAAATGCGCCGGCTCCTTCAGCAAGGCGGGGTACGGATGCCGCTCAAATTCCACGCGAGCCAGTTTGGATACGCGGGACTGGACCGCCAGGGGCTCCCGTTTTTTGATGGCCCGAATTTTCATGTGCAATCAACGTGACGGGCGCGGCTCCGGCGGTTGCCGCCCCGGAGCGTGAATCCGCTGCACCGGCACAGGTTATTTGGGTTCGGCGGCCGGATACCCCAGCAACGGAAGCATTTTTGCGGCATATCGCGTTCCCAACTCCCGGTAGCCGGCCGGATTAAAATGCAGATGGTCGGGCGGGATGGCGGTGCAACCGGCCGAAGAAATGACATAGGAATTGGGAATGGTCTTCGGCAACTGGTCAATGATGGGGTTCATGCCCGCACACATGCCTTTCTGATCGGCATTCACGACCTCCCCCGCGAGCAGAGGCACTTCATCGGCCTTGAGATTCAAATCCTTGATCAGCTGGTCGTAAACGACTTTGACCTTGCCCGGCCATTTCCGGTCACCCGTGTTTGACTCCCCCTGATGCAGCAGGATTCCCTTGATCACGCCGTCTTTCTGGGCAAGTTTCGCCGCGTCGACCAGATACTGGTAGGGATTCCCGTCGTATTGCTTGATGATCCCTTTCATCCACGAGGGGGCATTCGAAGCATACGCCTGGTAACTATCCTTTTCGAACAGCTCAATTTTGCAGCCGCCCACCGCAACGATGACCACGCCCACCCGGATGTTCTTGGGAAGGTTGGCCACCATCGTTCGGCCAAAATAATCGACCGGGCAAAGACCGGTGGAGGGACGGCACAATGGAGGGACGGCCGTATACCAATCGCCCTTCTTTCTGTCCTGCTTCGGAAAATTAACGGCGGCCAGGACCTGAAAGCGGTCATCCACGTTCGTCTGGTCCTGCGGTTGAATTCCGGGAAAGCCCTCCATGTTTGACTGCCCAAAGCACACGAAGATCCAAAAATTCGTGTCCTGGGAAAAAGCGTTTACATTTAAGAGGAGCAATCCCGCCAATACGAGCCATCGCAGTTTCATTTTCATAAACGTTGGATTCAATATCATGTCAAACCAGGAGGAATTACGCGTTCGAGTTCCCGCCTTTACCGGCGCGGCCGCGGGTGCCGGAGAATTGGTTTTTTCGGTCTCACCAAGCATGGCGCGATACTAACAGAGCGCCGTCCGGGGTCAACCAGGTGCCTCACAGGCTTGTGTTGCATTGCCTGAGTTGCTTTACTTTGCCCGCGGCGAGTGGTTCGCCCGCAAGCCCATGAAAGCCATTCAAGGTTACCATCTCATCAAGCCGGAAGACCTCTTCTGGCGGCCCTCGAACCTCATGAAAATCCCGAACGCGGATTATCTGGAGCGCACCGGGAGCGAAAACATTGGCGCGCGGCTCTGGCGGTTGCCGCCCAAAAGCGCGAACACGCTGCACAAGCACATCCGTGCGGAGGAGTTTTATTTCGTGCTGGAAGGCACGGGCCGCCTGCGCGTGGGCGACGAAACATTGACCGTGCCGCGCTACGGCGGCGTACTGGTCGGGCCGGACCAGTTGCGCCAGGTGTTCAACGACACCGACGCCGAGGTGCTCTGGCTCATCATCGGCGCGCCGGAGGAAC
>JAJPJM010000017.1 GCA_021324235.1 Verrucomicrobiota bacterium | reverse complement strand
GAACGAAGCCAGGGTGGTGAAGGCACCAGCGGAAGTTATGCGAAAGACCGTGCCGTCACCGCCGTTAATCAGATCGTTGGTTCCGCCGTACTGGGTCGTTCCATAAAGGTTGCCGTCAGTCCCCGGAACCAGGCTATTGGCAACAGGATAGGCCCCGTTGATGGCGGTAAACGAAACGAGATTGTTAAACACGCCGTTGGTGGCCACTTCAAACAGGGTGCCGTCACCACCGTTGGCCGGGTCATTGGTTCCACCGTACTCGGTCGCTCCATAGAGGTTGCCGTTCGTGCCCCAAACCAGGCCGGCGGTCGGGTAGTCGCCCAGATCGGGCCCGTTGGTGCCGGTGAACGAAATGAGGCTGGTAAACGTGCCGTTGGTGGCCACGACAAAGACGGTGCCGAGGTCCGATGTGCCGCCGGCTTCCGTGATGCCATAGAGGTTGCCATTCGCACCCAGAACCAGATTGCCGACGGGGTTGGCGCCCGGATACAGACCGTTCGTGCCCGTGAAGGAGAGCAAGCTGGTAAACGCGCCGCTCGAGGTGATTTTAAATACCGTCCCTTGATTGTACGATCCGCCCGTCTGCGTCGTCCCGTAAAAGGCGCCGTCCGGTCCCTGCACCAGTCCGGCAGAAGGCTGATTGCCGTTGGCAAGGTTGAACGAAATCAGCGTGTTAATGGCAATGTCAACGTATGCCAATGGCGCAACCAGGATTACCGCCGAGATGCCAAGCGCACGCCCAAGTAGCATTTTCAGGGTTGAATGCACGACTGGAAAAAATCCTCACTATGAATGTTACGCCACCAATCCACATTTCCGCTTCAACCCGGTGTTGGGTCAAAGGTTACTTCTGAAGGGGCGGACAGGGTAAATTTCAACCAATCCGGCGACCCAACCTATATTTGTACAAGCCGTATGAAAACAATCCCAGCAGTACAAAACTCCACGCTCCCGGCTCCGGCACCGGCGTTGTGACGGGCACCACGCCGACGATATTCAAATCCTTGCTGATGATCAGCGTGCCGCCGGGAGCGATGTTGGCATCCCATTCCAGGCCCCAATTAACATTCCCGCCACCGTACGGCGTGTTATTTTGATCATTAAGATGGCCGAAGCCGGAATTTCCGAATAAATTCAAGATGCTGCTCGTGGCACCGCTCCCGGTCCCTATCTGCCCGTAACTGGCCGGCTGACTGACCGCCGCATCCACATTTTCAGACACCCTGCAACCGGGACTGTTATACTGGGTCACGCCGCCATATTTGTTCCCGTTCTTGTCCAACTGCCCGGTATCATTGTTCGGCGTCCCCCCCAAATTGAAGTCGGCATATTGGAAGAAATCAAAAGTCAACCTGCTGCCCGTGAGATTTTGTATTGAAATTTGCTCGGACAGATCGGACGTGCCGCTTCCCGAAGCACCTCCAATCAGTGAATAGAGCACGGTGACGCTGAATTGGGCGTTGGCGTACGTGGTGTTCAGGATGCTGGGCGACAATTGATTCGCCGTCGGGGCGCTGATGGTATTAATGGAAGCGGCAGGACCCGTGCTCCCAATCCGATACCAGAACCACTGCTGATTCAGTTGGTTCTGCCCGTCCACCGTCCAATTGTCCATTCCGGCCTGGGATCCGGCATCAATGGTCACCGAGGAATTGCCTGAGGATAAAGTGTATACCGGAGTCGCATTGGCCATGCCAGCCAAAGCCAGGACAAGGAATCCGCTCACGGCTGCCAGCCATTTAATTTTCGAGGGCATCGAAAAGACAGAGTTTTCCAATCGATTCATAGATCAAGCTTCTGACGATTCTGACTGACGCTACCGTGTTTTAGCTAACCTGTTAAGCTTAGTCAAGTTTTTTCATTTAAACTATTACTAATTACTATTTACCATTTCACAAAAGATCGCGTTCGAATAACTCAGTTTGCCGGTCCAACAGCTGGCTTTTTTCAGCAATTAACTTGCTCTTTTCCTCGATCAGCTTGGCCTGCTGAATCATCAAACGCTTCTGTTCTTCAATGAGTTCCTTCTGATTGGCGATCAAATCCAGATGGGCCTGCATCAGGGCCTGGTTCGCGGCTCCATTCGAAGGCGATTGAGCATCAATCGCATGAGCCAGCGAATGGCCATTGGTGTGACCATTGGTATGACCGTTGCGGGGTGGAACTTCGGCTGTATAGCCACTTGAAGAAAGCTTCATAACGGTGTCCGTGTAGAATCGGTGATAATCAAAAATCTTCCGGCGGCGGGCACCCTGGCGGTGCGCGCCCGGCCGGTCGGATGATCCGCTCCGGGCAACCGTGACCTTTGGCCGGACCGCCGGCTTCACCACAACCGTTTCCAAACCATTGCCCGTAATCGCCGATACCGGCGCCAGCGTGTCGGCGTGTAGCGATGCGTGTCCGTTGCCATTGCCAATTCCATTACCTGCCAGGCTCGTTGCCAGCACCGGGTGCTCCTGGCGGCGCCGCTGGGCGACCCCCCAAACCAGCATGACACTGCCGCCAGCGAGAACACCGGCAAAAACATACCAACCCCAGACGCCCGCGCTTTTGGCCGAAGCGGCGAAGCCATCGGTTTGCGTGGCCGAAGCCTCATCGTCTCCGCCGATCAGGTCCGCCAGCCCGATTTGGGAAATCTTGTCGCCAGCCTGATAATCCGTGTAACGCTGCCCCGACTTGAACGAAATATTTTTCATCAATTCCTTCAACGAAATCAAATCCAAGGCAGCCTGGGCTTGATAGGGTTCCACCACGGTGGCATCCAACAGGCCTTGCCGGCCCAGCAGACGCATCGTGTGGTTCACCACCTGGCCGGACTGGGTTTTGGCCAGAACCGCCCATTCCAGAGTGTGTGTATCGGCACTGAACGCCGGGGCCAGCGCCCAATCCACGGAGGTGATCAGCGGCAAATTGTGTATGCGCCGGTCCTCGTTCTGACGTTGAGCGCGATCAGAAATGGTCTTCAAAGTTGCCTTCGTGTCGATTCCGGCCTTGTCCGCATCCTTCACATAACCGATGTCACGGTATTCAAGAACAGCCCACCATTGTCCCGACTCCGGAGCCAGAATGCCCACCAACCCGGTGGGGACGGGATTATTCATCCTTGTGAGCAGCATGCTGGCCCCTGTGGCGTCCGTAAAATGATAGCCTTTGGGGATTTTTATATCAGCGAGCGCACCCAGACTGGCATCCGCCGGCCCCGAGGTCCATTGGATCTGTGCCTGATTGGGTGAAGCCAGGGACAAGGACATAGGATTAGGCGAACCCAGGGACAAGGATAGCGGTTGATCGGCTTTACAACACTGAAACCAAAAAATGGCAGAAACAGACAACAGCCAAAAAAAGGCTGTGGGTTTTACAAAGGCCCTGTTCGACGGGAAGGTTAAGGAAGTGTACATAATCCCTTTTATTGACTAATAAACAGCTATTACGATATTACTTTAGCTACGGCAATCTGCCCAGATTTATGACAATAGTTGTACAGGAAAAAGACGCCTAAGTCAAATAATATTTGGCCGGACCTTTCAATCCGACCATTTAATAAGGCCCATAAATATACCCTTTGGCCATAATCATTGGGAAAAAGGGGTGCCTTAAATTGGTAAGGCTGATTTCAAACTTTCATCGGCTCTTCAGAGGCCGGGACCATTTTCTCACCGGCGACCCGTTGGAAGGGGAACTCGCTTTCTGTTTGGAGGTAACCGCCCCGGCACGATTCAGCCGGCGCTTGCACCTTCGAGCGTGAGCTACTAATGTCCTTTTGGCCGCGCCCGTAGCTCAGTTGGATAGAGCACCTGCCTTCTAAGCAGGTGGTCCCGCGTTCGAATCGCGGCGGGCGTACCAGTTTCCCTTCCCGAATTGGCAATGTCAGTCAGCCCCTGGCCGGGCCGCGCGGGCGCCCCAGGTTTCGCGCCACTTCGTCAATCCATTCGTTCCCCGGTTGCGCGTAAGGCCGGAAGGTTTCGAGGTAACCTTCCCGATCGTTATAGAAAAGGGCGCGGTGCAACCCCAAGGTGGCGGCGTCCGGATTGTCAATCAGACTGGCGGAATCGCTGGCGCTCATCTGAAAAAGCACGCGCATTTCAAATTCACTCAAGTTCTTTCGCCCCAAAAAACGGGTCACGTTGTTGTAGGTGTCACAGGTAACGATGACATGAAAACCGCGGGCCGGCCCTTCGCTCATGAGATTCAGCAGTATCGCCGCGGGATTGACGGCCGCCCCGGCCTCCGCGGAGGAAAAGCTGAATTCGTCTTCCTGCCGAAGCTTCTTAAAATTCTGCAAACCCTGGACCAGAATGAAGGTTTCCGGCGATTTCACCCCCTCGTCGGCCGTGCGCTGTTTCAGTTCTTCCGCCAGACGGCTCATGGCCTCCTCGAGATTGCTGTTACCGATCCGCCTCGTTTCCTGCGGTACCGCTTGAAGCACACGCTGTAAAAATTCGTGCTGCGGCAAACCGGGCGGGGTGCTGTCGAGCATGATGAAACGCGCGCCTCCCCGCGGATATTGTGCCGCGAGCGAAATGAGGGCCACCGACAGCAGTGTCAGCGTGCGCTCATCGCTCTGGCCCACGATGAGAAGGTTGCTGCCGCTCTGCCTCTGGAAGACCGCTTCGGTCGGGCCCTTGATGGAATTCGGCGCGCCGAGCCAGATCCGCGCCGGGGCCTCCGGTTTGGCCGCCGGGGAGGCCAGCGCTGCATTCAACGGAACGTTTTCCGACACATCCGCCGGCGCGTTGCCTTCAAACACAATCGGCCCCGGATACCGGTCTTTATCGGCGCGTTCGCGGATTTTTGCCAGATAACCGTCGCGCTCATAGTCGGGCAGCCATACGGCCTGGAAGGGACTGTTGCCTTCAATCGAGCCGGCCGTGTCGTTGTAAATGCCTTCACCGGGACGCGAAAGCAGGCGCGGCGCGGGATTATCCTGATCCATGATCAGGTAGGCATCGGCTTCATTGCACTGGAGCGCAATGCGGATGACCATCTGGCCGATGGTGGCACGGGCCAGGGTATAGGCGCCGCCCAGGGTCTGCGAGCCGAGCAATGCATGAATGCCAAACGCACGGCCCTGACGGATAATGCGATCCAGCAGGACGGCCGCCCCCTGGGAAACCCGGTCTTCCTCCACGAAAAATTCCTGGAACTCGTCAATCAGCAGCAATGACCGGGGCATGGGCTCGGTCCCGCCCGCTCGTTTGTAGCCGGCAATGTCCTGAACGCCAAACTTGCGGAACAAATCGCCGCGGCGGCGCAGTTCCGCGTCCACCCGTTCGAGCACGCTCAGGCCAAAAGCGCGGTCACTCTCGATGGCCACCACCCGGGCATGCGGCAACCGGCGGCTGGCGTAGCATTTGAATTCCACGCCTTTTTTGAAGTCCACCAGATAAAACTCGACCTGCTCGGGGCTGCACCACAACGCCAGGTTGGTGATGATGACGTGAAACAGGGTGGATTTGCCCGAACCGGTCTTGCCGGCGATCAAGCCGTGCTGGCGGGTGGCCTTGCCGATGGCGAGGTATTGCAATTTGGTGGCCCCGGAACGGCCAATGGGCACACGGAGTTCATCCGCCGTGTCTTCCCGCCAAAAATCGGATTCCGCCGGCGCAACCTGGGCGAAAGGCACCTCAACCCGGCTGGAATCCTTGCCGCTCTCGCCCAGCTGATGGAGAAAATCGGTGGCGATTTCCGGCGGCGGCGGCGGATCCAGAAACAATCGGGTTCCCGGCGCGCGCCCGGTGGACAACCGGAATCCCTTTTCGGTATGCGTGAGGCAGACGCTGTTTTTCCGAAGTTCATCGGGAACAAATTCCTGCGGCAGGGCCTGGCGCTGGTCCCATTGAATCAGCGTGTAGACGCCGCAGCGCGCCCCGCTGGCCGCAATGTTCCGAAGCCGCCGCGCGGCGGTGTCGCTGAAGTTCACCGGAAAGGAGGCGATGACGAGGAAATGGTATTTCTCGGCGATGGCGCCGGCCTCGGCATTGTATTCGGAGATGGTCGCATACTCATTGCGCAGGTACATCTGGATGACCTTTTCCATGTGCTCGTTCAGTTCCGCGAGCTTTTCCTCGAACTGCGCGGTCTGCGTCCAGATGCGGCTGTTGATATAGCTTTCCTCGTAATCGGCCAGATGCATCAGCGCCGCAAAGTTCTGGCCCAGACCGACCGGGTCAAAAATGGTAAAGGTCACCTTGCCCGGCGGGGTGGTGGAAAGCAGGCGGAAAATGATGTTGTTGATGGCGGCCACGGCCTCGCTGCTGCCGGTTTTTCCGGTTTCAAAAAGGATCGAACCTTGATGCGGACAAACCAATGTCAGGGGAACGGTGAAGCCGGCCGGGCCGGGCAGTGACAGGCGTTGATCCTTCGGCAACTTTTCCGCAAAGGTTTCCAGGCCCACTTCAAGGCGGCCAAACCGGGCGGCGTTTTTGAATTCATGCGGCGGCATCCACTGCTTCCAAAACGGCGCGTCCCATTCGGGGAAAAGTTGTTCCGAGGCGGCCTGGGCCCCCTGGATTGATGCATACAACGGCTCGATTTTGTTTTTCCATTCCGACTCCAGCGCCTGCCATTGGGTCTGGAACTGGCTTTGCAAATCGGCCACCTTTTTGGCATGGGCATCAGCCAGCTGGCCGGCCTGCGCCGCGGCTTCCGCCCGCAAACCGGCAATTTTCTCCTGGTGTTGGCGTCCGGTCCGCTCGATTCCAGCACGGAGATACTGCTCGTTCTTTTGCCCGGCCCGCAGCGCCTTTTGATCCACCTTCATTGGCCGGGCGCCGCGGGTGTTGACGATCTTCCGCACCGACTGTTTCCATTCCTGGCTTAAATCGCGGGTGGTGGTGTCAAACTCGTTGTAAATCCGGTTCTGCTCACGCTGGTAATGTTCCGTGTTTTTTTGCCAGGCAGCGTCAAGCAACCGCCGCGCCCTTGCGAGTTGCCCGGCGATGGCGGCGGCCGCGGGCACGGCCACGCGACGGCCCTGAAAATAAAACACCAATATCGCCAGCAACCCAAACGCGGCCGGGCCGGTCTCCGACCACGAAACCACGTTCCGCCCGAAATGTCCAAAAACCGGAACGGCCGCGACGGCACCCAACAGCAACAAAACCACCAGCGAAACGGGCAGGAACCGGAACACTCGCGGGAGCAGGATTTTCCGGAACCGGTCCAAATCGTCGCGGGCCTCGGACTCCGAACGTTGAAACTCCTCAAACAACCGGTTCGCATCCTGTGAAAGGTCGGAGTCCGGCTGCTGCCGGCCTCGCTTGAGCAATCTTCGGAATATGCCGTAGCCGCGAAACGCCCGGCGGGCACTCTTTTCCAGTCGGGCGAAGGTCTCGCCGTTCTCCTCCAACTTTTTCTGAAAACCCTCAAAAGCCACGGCCGCATTGGCCAATCCCGTGTCCCGTCGGCGTTCCGCCTCCGCCGAATTTTCCCGGATTTTGTGTTTGAGCTCCCCTTCCCGTTCGCTGCCTTCCTCCAGCACCTGCTGGTTTAACGCGCTGTGTGCCCGGTTGATCCGGCTCTTGCGCCTCTCGAATCGGGCGTGGCGTTGCTTTTTCCCCTCTTCAAAAGCGGTCTCGGCCGCGGCGAGCTCATCGGCCCGTTTTGACTCCTGCCTCTGCCCGGCGGATTCAAAGGCGTTGAGCTCGGCGGCGCAGCGGGTCTGAAAATCGTGGTTCAGCTTTTCCTCGCGCGCGGCAAAGTCCTCGACCGCGCCCTTGAGCGCATTCAACAGCGCGAGGATCTCGTTGACGCCCGGATTTTTATTCACAGTCACTCCTGACTTTTTTTAAAATTTCATCCAACTTTTCAATGATGGCAACCGTCTTGTCCGCGCGGATGAAAAGGTCCTCGAGATATTGATGCTCGAATTCCCGGCTTTTGGCATCCTGCCAGTAATTTTTGGTTTCGGTCCATTTCAGGGAAAGTTCCCGGGCACTTCCCGCCAGCCGGCTTTTGGCCCCGCTCAAGTTCATGGCGGGGTTCCTTCCGGGCCGGATCCGCCGGCCTGGCTGTAAGCGTCCAGGGCCTTGACAATCTGGACCAGCTGAGCCACCGCCCGGCCCATGTCAATGGTCAGAAACCCGTGGAATTCCTCCACTTGTTTGACCATCGGCGTCGTGCGATCCTCCAGGGACCGCCCCCATTTTTTTAAGAGGTCGAGCTTGTCCTCAGCTTCCCGGACAGCGCGTTGCGCTCGTTGCACCGCCATATGTTGCAACGCCGTCGCCTCCTCCAAATGCGAAAGCGTGGCATTGAACAACTCCTGGCGGGCTTCCTCCAGCTTCAGGCCCCGCTGGCGCAATTCCTTTTCCCAGTGCCGGCGCTGATCATTCTGGAGCCAGAACCGCAGCCGCAGCACCTCGTCGCTGACTTCCTCCAGGGTTGGACGCACCTTGCTCAAAAACAGAATCAAGCTCGCGCGGAACGATTCAATGGCTTCGACGGAAGTGACTTGGGCGCGTTCAGCCATGACTTCAATGCTGGTTGAGATATTCCTCGATGCGCTGGGCCTTTCGCAACAGGTAGGGCGTGTGCGCTTTCGAGAGTTCCACGAATTTCTTCAATGCCTTCATCGCCAGCTTGAATTCCTCGGAGAACTTCTCGTGTTCCTGGTCCTGCCAGGTGTCGCCCAGCGCGCCGAAGCGGGCCTGGAGCAAAATCATCCGATTTTCCAGGTCGCTGTTGAAACGCTGCAGTTCTTCCGCGAACCGCCGCACTTTTTCCGGATCCATGATTGCTTGTGCCATCGTGTTTCCTCTCGTTTATGGTTGCCACCCCATTATTGCCAGTCGTTTGCCATGAGGCTATCACAATTCTGCGCCTCCGCGAGCGGTGAAATCGGAATGTGCCGCCACTTTCCATTTACGATTGGCCGGTTTCGAACTACGATTCCCCGGCATGTTGAGACTCGAAGACCTGGCAGAACTGCTCGATCAAAATCGCGCCATGGCATCCGCGCCGGTGAAGGAATTCTCCATCGGCGGCACACAATTCGCCTTCAATACCCGGCCCGCCATCATGGGGGTCGTCAACCTTTCGCCTGATTCGTGGTACCGCGAAAGCATTTGCCTCACCGCCGGGGCCGCGGTGGCGCGGGGCAAAGTCCTGCGCGCCCAGGGCGCGGACATCGTGGATCTGGGCGCGGAATCCACGCTCGCCCAGGCCGCCCGCGTGGATGACAGCGGCCAAAATTCCAGATTGCTCCCGGTCATCAAGGAATTGCGCGCCGCGGACCTTCTGGTTTCCGTGGAAACGTACTCGCCGGCCGTCACCCGCGCCTGCCTGGAGGCCGGCGCGAACCTGTTGAACCTGACCGGCACCGACGGCAGCGACGAGCTTTTCCGGATGGTCGCCGCGCACGATGCCGCCGTCATCCTCTGTTACGTCCAGGGCAAAAATGTCCGCGACGTCGGTGATTTCGATTTAAGCGCCGATCCGATGGAACGGATGCGCGAATATTTTTCGCGCCAGCTTGAAACTGCCCGGCGTCAGGGCTTGGAGAAAATCTTTCTGGATCCCGGGCTGGGCTTTTACTATCGCAACCTCCAGGACAGTGCTGTCCGCGTGCGGCACCAAATGAAGGTCTTCCTGAACACGTTCCGGCTGCGGACGCTGGGATTTCCGATCTGCCATGCCCTGCCCCACGCGTTTGAATTTTTTGGCGACGAAGTCCGTTGTGCCGAACCCTTCTTCGCCGTGCTGGCCGCACTGGGGAAGACCGACCTGTTCCGCACACACGAAGTCCCGCGCATCAAGGCCGTGCTGGAAACAATGAAGGTTTTTTAAGCGAGGCGTAGGACAGGCGTCGCGCCTGTCCTACAGCTTGCTACATAGAAAAACGCCTTCTTCCCCTGACTCCGCAATCCACTGGTCGCGGACTTCCAGCCGGCAACGCCTAAGAATGTTGCGGACACGGTCCGGCGTGTAGCGGTAGGAAAAGAAAAGTTGAATGGAGTCGCCCTTCTTGAAATGGAACACTTTACTTTCAATTTCAACCCGGCACGGGCGGTGAAAATGAAAACGGGCAACGACCCGCTTCAATCCGAACCGGCCGGTTTCAATCTCAAACCGCAATTTGCCGTCGCGCCGCTCAACGCCCAGGTCAAACAGGAACGTCATCAGCCAGTCACGAGTCAAGGCGTTGTCATATTGCGGCAGAATCCTCTTCATTCCCGCGATGTAATCGGCGCCGGGAGCCAGATTGGCGCTGAACAGCAGAAAATCCTTGGGCCGGACCAGCGACGCGAGCTTTGGCAAAATGGCTTGCGGCTCGAAATTCGGAATCATGCCGAAGAAGGTGAAAAGACGTGGAATGGCAGGGACGCCGCGCTGCGCCGTCCGGTCGGCACGGTGCGCCAACCCTACCACCCTTTCCAAATCATTCGCCGTAGCCAGATCGCAAACGACCGGGAAACAATTTTGCTCCGGCACAGCGACCAGCGCGGTTTGGCGGGCAGTCAGAACCATGGCGGTGCTGACATCGCAAGGCGTGTAAGAAACCTCTTTACCACCGGCCTTCAGCAGCTTGAGCAGGCGGGTGTCCTTTTGTCCCCCGCCACAGCCGAGGCCGATGACGTGAACGCACCGGGATTTGATTTGCGCTCCTGCGGCCTGGAAGCCTTTTTTGTAAATGGCCTGACAATCCGCATCGTTCCGGGTCGGCGAATACGCCTGGTGCAACGCCAGCCATTGGTGCGTCTGCTTGACGCTGTCGTAGAGGAATTTGTGATTCACACGCCGTGTGCGCAGCGATTCCAGCAAATCATGACGGACCTTTTCCGGGAACTGGCTGGGATGAATCAGAACGTTAGCGACCGATGACATGGGTTTGTTTTCGCTGATTTCAACCCCGGCGACAAGCCCTGGTATTTACGATGTTCGATTTATGATTTACGAGCCCAGCCGATATCCATGCGATCGCGTAAATCGTAAATCAAAAATAGCGAACCCCTCACAATGGCGGCTATGGTTTGACCTGCGGGAAAATTTGATAAAGCAGGAGATAAACCACCACCCCGGTCACGGAAACGTACATCCACAGCGGCCAGGTCCAGCGCGCGATTTGCTTGTGGAGTTCAAACCGCTCCTTTTTGGCGCGATACAGCGTCACCAGAATCATCGGCACGATGACCATGGCCAGGACCGTGTGCGTCAGGAGGATGGTCAGGTAAATCGGGCGGAACCACAGCGGGTGCAGAAATTGCGTCGGCCCCTGGTGCAGGACAATCGCAAGATAACTGTGGTAAGTGAGGTAACACGCCAGAAAAACGATGGAGGTGATGAACGCCGCGACCATGCAGTTGCGGTGAGCATTCTTGTTTTTACGCCGAATGAAAAAGTAACCGGCGGTCAGGAAAATGGCGCTGAGGCCGTTGAGCGAGGCGTTGACGGCGGGCAAATCGTGGATGTTCATCAGTCGCCTTCCAATTCCTTCACGGTGGCGATGATTTGCGGCCGGATCTTTGTCCAGTCCATATCCTGGCCCTCGGTTTGAAAACTGCCGCGCAACCGGGCCTGCTGGTCCACCACCACAAAAATCGTGCTGTGGACAAAGAGATCCACGGGACTTTTCTGGTCCGGCGGCGGCACGGGCGTGGAACCGAGCTTCAAACTGCCGGCGGCCAGACCGGCCAGTTCCCCCTTGGCGCCGGTCAGGAATGTCCAGCGCTGAAAATTGGCGCCGTAGCGTTTGCCGTATCTTTTTAGAATGGAGGGTATGTCATAATCGGGATCGGTCGTCAGCGTCACCAGTTTTACCCGGCTGGTCGGCGGCAACGCGTCCTGCAGCGACTTCATCTGCGTTGACATGATTGGGCACGACCCGGCACAGCGGGTAAAGATGATGTCGGCGATCCATACATGGTTGCTCAAGTCGGCCAGGGTGGTGACGTTACCGTCCTGATTGGTCAGCGTGAAATCGGCGACCTGGTCGATCACGGGCAATGCCTTTTGCCGGGCCCGGCCGTATTCCACCAGGGAAAGGAGATACATGAAACCCAGCAAACTCAAGAGCAGGCCAAAGCCGACCCAAATCGTCAACGGCAGTCGTTGAGCGGAACCATTCATACAAAATCAGCCCGTATCGGAGCAAGGCCACCCGCCTATTCAAAGCTGGCGGAGGCGCCGGACTTGGAGGCGATCCATTTGTTAAAATCCGCCTGGCTTTCCACAATGAGAAAACCACCGGTCATGCTGGAATGGCCCGGCCCGCATAGCTGGGCACAATTGACCTGGTATTTGCCGATTTTTGTAGGCGTGAACCAGCACGGAATCCGCAGACCCGGAATCGCGTCCTGGCAGGTACGCATGGCGGTGATTTTGAACGAATGAATCACGTCCTTGGAGCTGACATAGGCAATGACGGGTTTGCCGACGGGAACATGGATCTCGTTGAGGGTCTGGATGTCGTCCTTGCCAAACGAATCAGACGGATCAACGCCAAAGACGTTGTCCGACGAAACAAATTTCATGTCCTGCCGGCCAAACACGCCGTCGGGGCCGGCGTAACGAATGTTCCAGGCATATTGCTGCGCCATGACGTAGATGACGGTGGAATCCTTCGCGTCCGGAAAGCGGTCCACGGCCTTCGCCCAAACGGGAATGGCGATGCCAATCAAGAGGACGGCCTCAATGGCCGCGACGGTCAGCTCGAGGTAACTCGACGCATGGTTGCGAACCCCTTGATAATCCGCCTTGGGATTGCGGGAAGCGCGAAAACGCCAAACGGCGTAGCCGAAATAGATCAGCCAGCCGATGAACAACGCAATCATCAGCCAGTGGACATATACAATCAGGGCATCAACCGCCGCACCGTTTTTGGAGGCCAGCTCGGGCATGCCGAGGACATGATTGGCAAACCACTCGGTCATACGTCGGAGGGATTCTTCGGGGTCGAATCGTTTTCGCCCTGCGCCTTCTCGCCGCGCACGACATGCACGAAGAACAGCGTGATGCACGACAACACGGTCAGCACCACCCCGAGCAGGGTGAAGATACCCCAGTTCATGCCACTGGCCAGCGGTGAATCCGACCGGCCGTAACACGCGGCGCAGGCGAACAGCGATGACGGAAGCGATGCCACCGCGCCGATGGCGACGGCCAACCCGGTTTTCCAAAGTTGACGTGACGGTTTCATAGGTAACTCATCTTTTTCAATTTTTTCAAAAAATAACGGCCGTAAATGATGACCAAAACGCCCACCGCCACCGCCGCCAGGCTGAACAGCAGATCGCCGGTGGTGCCGTCGGCACTGCGATAATCCATAAACTTCCAAATCGCGCACCCAAAGGACAACGCCGTCAGCGCGTTCACGAAGATAAGATGGATGGCTTTAAGTGACATGGTTCAATGCGTGGTACCCGCGGGAAAATCCTGCATGGCCCAGACCGTTAGTCCCATCAAACCGGCGAAAAAGAACGCGGTAAAGGCGAGCAGCGTGTAAATCATTTTCTTCTCGGAAATCAGGTGCATCAGAAATCCGGCCACCACAAAGGCATTGGTGCAGGCGATGACCAGGATCATGGCCACCTTGGCCGTCCAGTTAAAACGCTCCCCGGGCAGATAGGACGCAACGAGCATCAGCGACACCGCGCAGATCACGGCCACAAAAACATAAACGCACCGCCGGAGGTAACTGTTGAAATCCACCGGGTGCTCGTGCAATTCCGATTTGCCCGCGAAGGGCGCGTTGTGCGGTTCAACCGTTTTAAATTCGCTCATAAATTCGAATCCTAGGTCAAATATAGGACGGGAAACAAAAATATCCAGACCAGGTCCACAAAATGCCAGAACAGGCCGGATACTTCGACGCGGTTGGTGAAATGTTCCGGATCGGTTTTCCATAATTTGCGCCCCGGCCCCCAGAGGTAACCGATAACAATGCTGCCGCCAAGAATATGCAGCGCGTGCAGGGCGGTCATGGTAAAGTAGAGCGCCAGATAATCGTTGTGCCACGGGCCGTAGCTTTGCATGTCCTTGATCTGTGACCGCGGGATTTTGAGCTCGGTCTCCGGAACATCTTTCTGTGAACGCAGGTCAATCAACTGCTGTTCACTGTTCACATACCGTCCTTCAATGATGACATAATCTTTCCCGGGATCATTTTCCACCATGTGTCCATCGGCAATACTGCCGCCGGAAGCACTCGCGGCAGTCAGATGGATTTCGTAATGGGTCAGATGGTCGTAATATTCAAAACCCTTGATGCAGAGGAACGACAGCGCCAGCAACAGGGTACAGCCGTGAAAGAGTTTGAATTTGCCGAATTGCCTCACCTTGCAGGCGGCCCAGGCCATGAGCGTCGTGATGGCCGAGAGGGCGAGGACGAGCGTGTTGGCCGTGCCCAACGTCACATTTTGCCAGCCATGCGGCCATTCGCCCGGCGGGGTGCCGACTCGGATCAACACATACGCGGAAAACAATGCGCCGAAGAGCATCACTTCGGACGCGAGAAACAGCCAGATGCCGACTTTCGCATTATAAATGCCGGTGTCGGGCCGGGGATGAACAGCGTAAGGGATTTCCATGAATCAATGCGCGGTTGAAACGGCCGGCGTGGCCGGATGGTCGGGTTCGTTTTGCGGTGTAAAATCGGTGGCGTGGCCGGGCACGCTGTATTCGTAGGGGCCGCGACGGATCTGCGGCGGCTCGGCGAAGTTGCCGTGCGGCGGCGGCGTGGGCGTCTGCCATTCGAGCGTGGTTGAATGCCACGGATTATCGCCCACCTTTTCGCCGTGGTTGATGCTCCAGAACAAATTGAG
>JAJPJM010000160.1 GCA_021324235.1 Verrucomicrobiota bacterium | reverse complement strand
TCCCCGCGTTCTTTGGCTTCCTCCCGCGCCCGGCGGAGGGTTTCGTCATACTTTTGATCGTATTGGGCTTCCCCGGAAATGTCCGGCGTTGGTGGTGGCAGTGATTGGAGGTGTGGAAACTGGCCGTCGAACGCAGGGTCGATCGCCAGAATCCGTTTCGACAGCGGCGGGTGCGTGGAAAGAAAGCCGAGCCACGGGTCGTAAGCGGAATTGACAAAACACAGATGGCTCGCCGTTTCGGCGGTGGGCGTGTCGAGTCGGCCCTGCTTGAACAGCCCGCCAATTTTTGTGAGGGCGCCTTCGATACCCGCCGGATTGCGCGTGAACTGCACCGCCGCGGCATCCGCCAGCCATTCGCGTTCGCGACAAATCAGGCATTTAAGCAGGCGCACCAGCGGCGAGCTGATGCCGCCGATGATTAAAAACAGGGCGCCCAGCGGCGCGGTCGGGAGAAAAACCGGAGGCGTGCCTTCATCAAAAATGGATTCACCGATTTCCGGCGCGCGCGTAGTCCCGCGTACCAGAATACGGCCAACAATCGTCGGCCAGAACAATCCGTGCGCCAGCGCCATCAATTTCATGTTCGACCGCGTGTCCCCGTTCAGCACATGGCTGAATTCGTGGGCAACCACGCCCTGCAATTCATCACGCGTCAGCAATTTCAGCGCGCCCAGTGTGATGCCAATGGCCACGTCGTTTCGCGTGTGGCCCGCCGCGAAGGCATTGATGCCGCGCTCGCGGTCGAGCACATAAACCCCCGGGGCCGGCAGGCCGGAGGCGACGGCCATTTCCTCGACCACGTCGCGCAGGCGTTGTTCATCCGGGTCGGGGCAGTTTTCGCCGATTTTTCGTCCCCCGAGCAGTTCCGCGACGGCCGGGCCGCCGCTGGCCAGCAGGTGCAGTTTGTAGAAGCAGCCGAGGGCGACGGAAATCAAGGTCCCGACGGTCACCCAGCAGGCCAGTTGCGGATCCCAAATCCATTGGAGAAAGGTCGTGCTGGTCGCCGTCGCCGGAGAAAAAAAGCGGATGGGCGCGGCCAGAATCAGGTAGGTCAGGACCACGAAGCCCGATACCGCCAGTCCAAACAGGCACAGCAACAGGCGGGTTTGCCTTTTGGCGTGGGCTTCCTGGTCAAAAAAATCCATAGGGCTGGGTCTGCTTGTAGCCCAATTCCCGTTCCTGGGAAACTATTTTTACTTTGCCGGAAGTTTTGCGAAAATTTCATTGGCTTCTTCCAGCGTTTCCTTCGAGCCAATATCAAACCAGAGTCCCGGCACATGCCAGGTATAGACCGGCGTGCGGGGAAAAAGCCATTGCACGAGTCGCCCGGGCTGGTCGGGGTTGTTGCCTTCGGCGATATACTGTTTAATCAGCGGTATGGTGCTTTTGGAGTAAAAGTAGAGTGCGATGCCGGTGAGGGTGCTCGTCGGGTTCTTCGGCTTTTCCTCGAAGGCAGTGATGCGACTGTCAGCCGCCACGGAAATGGAACTGTATTTTTTGACCAGTTCCAGGTCACCCACGTCGTAGAGCGCCAGCACGGGTGCGCTTTTCTCGCGGCAGAATTTTCCAAAGTCGCTCAACTTTTCGCTGAACAGATTATCGCCGGCCACGACGATCACATCGTCCTCCACGTTCTGGGTCTGGAGGACAAAATGGACGTCGCCAATGGCGCCGAGTTTGTCGGCGTCGCTGGTGGTGCCGTCACTGACCACGTTGAAATCGAGCTTCGATTTGGTGGCGCGATACGATTCCGACCATTTTTGGAAATGACCGGCAAATTTGGCGTTGGTCACGACATAAATGCGGTCAATGCCGCCGATGGGCGCCAGGTTGTCGAGCACATGCTCGATCATGGGCTTGCCCGCGACGGGCAACAACGGCTTGGGCTGGTTCAGGGTAAGCGGGTACAACCGGGTGGCGTAGCCGGCGGCCAGGATGATGACTTTCATGTTTTGCTTTCAAAAAGGCTCGGCGCGGTTTGCCGGGCCAGTTCCCGGCAGCGTGCGTGAATTTCCACGGGCGATTCACAGTGGAACGCAAATTCGGCCAACGCCTGGGCCTCGGTCAATCGGAGCCGGCGAACGATGTATTTGACCTGGGCCACCACGGTCGGCGCGGCGCTCAATTCGTCCACGCCGAGGCCGATCAACAGCGGCGCGAGCACGGGATCACCGGCAATTTCGCCGCACACCCCCACCCAAATGCCATGCTGATGCGCCGCGTCCACCGTCGTCTTGATCAGGCGGATGATTGCGGGGTGCGTCGGTTCGTAAAGGTGCGAAACCTTCTCGTTCGTGCGGTCGGCGGCGAGCGTGTATTGGATGAGGTCATTGCTGCCGATGCTGAAAAATTTGACCCGGGAGGCCAGCGTGTCCGCAATGAGCGCGGCGGACGGAATTTCAATCATCGCGCCGATGTCCATTTTTTCGTCGAAGGGCAGTCCTTCGGCGCGCAACTCGGCCCGGCATTGGTCCACGAGTGCGTTGGCCCGGATCAATTCGTCCAGGCCGGAAATCATGGGGTACATCATTTTCACGTTGCCTTCGGCGCTGGCCCGCAGAATGGCACGGAGCTGGGCGCGGAACAGTTCCGGTTGTGCGAGGCAGAACCGGATGGCGCGCCAACCCAGGAAGGGATTCACCTCCTGGGCCAGTTGCAGGTGCGAGGCAAATTTGTCGCCGCCCAGATCGAGCGTGCGGATGATGACCGGATTCGGTTTCAACGCCGCGGCGACCTTGCGGTAGGACTGATATTGCTCCTCCTCGGTCGGCAGGCTGTCACGGCTGATGAACAGGTATTCCGTCCGGAACAATCCGACGCCTTCCGCGCCATGCGCCAAAACGGCTTCAATGTCGTGCTGGTCTTCAATGTTCGCCGAGAGGTGAATGAATTTGCCGTCGAGGGTGACGGCGGGTTGCTGCCGGATTTCCCGGAGTTTTTCGTCCAGGGACGCCTTGATTTTGGCCAACTGGCCGTATTCAAACAGCGTCTGGTCGGTGGGGTTGACAACAATCGTGCCGTTGTAGCCGTCGAGCAACGCATAATCGCCGCTTTCCAATTCCTGGCTGACGGTCAGGAGGCCGACGACGGCCGGAATGCCCAGCGACCGCGCCATGATGGCCGTGTGCGAAGTCTGTCCGCCGATATCGGTGGCAAATCCCAGCACGAATTTTTTGTCCAGTTGGGCGGTGGTGGACGGGCTGAGGTCGTGGCTGACCAGAATGCAGGGTTCGGCGAGGTGGCGCAGGTCGAATTCGTCCCTGACCTCGAGCAGATTGTCCAGCACCCGCGCCGTCAAATCGCGCATGTCGTTGGCGCGTTCACGGAGATATTCGTCATCGGCAGCCACCAGCGCCGTCACATAACGTTCCGCCACCGTATGGAAGGCGAAGTCGGCATTGACTTGTTGGTCCCGGATCATCCGGATGACTTCGTCCACGAGCACCTGGTCTTCCAGCATCAGCAGGTGCGCTTCAAAAATATCCGCCTCCTTCGCACTCAACGTTTTCAGCACCTTGTCCTGGATTTCCAGGATTTGCTGGCGGGTTTGCACTAGGGCTTTTTCGAAACGGCCAACCTCCTCATTGACTTCATGGTCCGCCAGTCCGCGTCGGGCGATGATGTGGCGGGCGCGATGCAGGACAAGAATTTTGCCGCGGCAAATGCCGGCGGAAACGGCGATGCCGCGAAACACCTTTTCTCCTTTGGGTTGCCCCGACATACGTGTCAGACCAGAAATAGCCCAAGTTGTCCGCCTTGAAAAGCAATTCCCGTAAAAATGAAAGCCGGCGCCCGGCGGGCTTTTGCCCGCAAACGCAGCGGCGTTCAGGCGCGTTCCATGTATTTGCCGGTGCGGGTGTCCACTTTAATCTGCTCGCCGGTCTTGATGAACAGGGGCACCTGCACCGTGATGCCGGTTTCGAGCGTTACCGGCTTTTGCACGTTGTTCGACGAGTCGCCCCGGACGCCTTCCGGCGCGTCGGACACCTTCAATACCACGCTCGACGGCAATTCGATGGTCACGGCTTTCTCTTCGACGAACGTCACCGTCACCTGGGCGTTTTCCACGAGATAATTTTTCGTGTCCCCGACCAGTTCCGCCGCGAGGGTGACCGTTTCATAGGTTTCCGGGTCGGTGAAAACGTAGTCGTCGCCGTCCTTGTAGCTGTATTCCATTTTTTTGGTGATCATCGGCACCGGCTCGATGCGCTCGGTGGAGCTGAACCGCACGTCGGACGATTTGCCGGTGCGGATGCTGCGGAGCGTCGCCTGCACGAACGCGCGCAGATTGCCCGGAGTGCGGTGCTGCATGTCCAGCACCACGCAAATGTCGCCGTTGTAACTGATCGCCATGCCGCGGCGGAGATCGTTTGCTGTTGCCATAAAATCAATCGTTTAAACCGACGTATCGCTGTTTTTGTAGAACAAGAGCCGCCGAGTATAGTCAAAAATCCACTGAGTGCAAGCGTGGTTTCCGGTGAATAACTTTTATCGCACTTGACCTGACCATCGCTTGACACCACAAAACTTTGTGTGCTACAAAGGAGCAGCCACAATTAGCAGTGGCTTTATGCGTTGTCCCAAGTGCGGCTGTCAGGAAGACAAAGTCATTGACTCGCGTGCCTCGCGCGAAGGAGCCACGATTCGCCGCCGCCGCGAATGTACCCAGTGCAAACACCGGTTCACGACCTACGAAGAAGTTGAGCGTGAAGGGTTGATGGTGCTCAAGCGCGACGGGCGGCATGAGGAGTTTTCGCGCGAGAAACTCCTGTCCGGTATCAAGAAAGCCTGCCAAAAGCGTCCGGTCAGTCCGCAAACCATGGAGGATTTGACTGACCACATCGTGGCCGCCGTGACCGACAAATTTGAAAATGAGGTGCCCGCCGAATTCATCGGCAAATCGGTCATGGATGGTCTGCGGAACATCGACGAGGTCGCCTACGTGCGGTTCGCCAGCGTCTATCGCCGGTTTCAGGAAGCCACCGATTTCGTCCATGAAGTCAAAAAACTGGAGGCTGCCAAATGATCGCCCTGTTATCCGATTGCCTGCTGTTCCAACTCACCAATGGTGAAAGCGTGCCCTGCTCGGCGGAGATGATTTCGGTTGAGCTGGTCGGCGGCAGCGACGGTCTGCTTGACCCCGAGGTGTTGCGCCACGCGGCCGCGTCCGTTTTTCATTATTTTAAAGCTGAACTATGTCGCGAGAGTGTCACGGTGGGCGAATTTGCGGGTGCCCTGGAAAAGGTGCTGCGCAATCTCGGTTTTACCATCCGCGCCGGCGCCGTGGAATCGCGCTCACGGGAAACCATCGAAACCGATCTGGGGTTGATGGCGAAGGAATCCGGTGGCAGCTTCGAACTCCTTTTCTTCCCGCGCCTGCGCGACGAACTCCGCACCCAGCTCCGCCATTCCCCCCGGGTGCTGCGTTTTCGCGGCCTGCGCGGCTGCGTCAAGCAGCTGGCCGGGGCGCGCCGCTGGAGCGGCCGTTGCGAAAGATTGCGTGACCACATCGTCGATTATTTGCGCCAATGCCTTACCGCCGAACCCGAGTCCACCGATTGTGCGCTGGTGGTGGAATAACGGGAGTTGTTAATTTTAAATTTTTAGTTTTAAGTTGAAGCGCTGGCGGGACACGGCGGTTCTTAATTTAGAATTCAAAACTCACGACTTGATGAAGACGCTTTTCGAAAAAATCATTGCCCGCGAAATTCCGGCCCAAATCGTCTATGAGGATGATTTGGTGCTCGCGTTCCGCGATATCAACCCCCAGGCGCCAACCCATGCCTTGATTGTGCCGAAGCGGCCGATTCCGCGCGTGGCCGAGGCAAAGGCCGATGATCAGCCGCTGCTGGGTTATTTGTTGTTCAAGGCCGCGGAAGTGGCCGGGAAACTGGGTTTGGGCAAGGATGGATTCCGGCTGGTCATCAACAACGGCGCGGACGGCGGCGAAACCGTGCCGCACCTGCATGTCCACATTCTTGGTGGCCGCTACCTGAAGTGGCCGCCGGGTTGATGATTATATTGGCGCTCTGTGCGTGGCGCTGGTTCAAGACAGCGGCGTCATCGACGGCCGCTACAATAAAAATTTCCGCAACACGGCGCCAAGCCGCTTGATGCCTTCACGGATGTTTTCCTCGCTCGCGCTGCCGAAACTGATGCGCATTTCGTGGTCCGGTTTCCGGCGCGCCGGGTCATCGGCGTAGCAAAGTTCGCCCGGCACATAAAGCACGTTGTTTTTCAACGCGGCCTGGAAGACTTTTGATTTTACACCGGTGGAGATGTTCCTGGGCAGGCGTGCCCAGAAATAAAGTCCGCCGCCGGATTCCCAGATTTCGACGTTCGGCGGAAAGTGTTTTGTGAGTGCCTGCTTCATTACGCGCGCCTTTCGGCCGTAACGTCTTTCGATTTTTGCCACGTGCCGGTCGTAAAGGCCGGTTTCCAGCACGCCGGCGAGAAGCTGTTGCAACAGGTTCGCCGTGCCGAAATCGTGGTTGCCTTTGATGCGCTGGACGCTCGTAAAGAGCGGTTCGGGCAAAAGGCCAAAGCCCACGCGCGTGCCGGGCGCGTAGGGTTTGCTGTAAGTGCCGGTGTAAATCACACGGCCAGCCCCGCCGGGCACCATGAGTGCGGACGGAATGTCGGGACCATTGAATCGCAATTCGCGATACGCGGCGTCTTCCATCAGGTAAATTGGATGACCCGCCGCGCGCTCGAATTGTTTCAGCAATTTTAAAATGCCACGCTTTTTCTCGAAGCGGGTGGTGACGCCGGTCGGGTTTTGAAAATAACTGATGAGATAAAAGGCCTTGAGACGGGGGAGTTCGCCGGATTTTTTCAGGCGTTGCAAAACGGTTTCGAGGTGCGCGAGGTCGGGGCCGTCGCGTTCGAGCCGGACACCGCGCGCGCGGATGCCGCGGCTTTGGAGAATGCTCAGGAATACAAAATAGGTCGGATCTTCGACGAGGACGAGATCGCCTTCGTCACAAAGCGCCTCGAGGGCCATATAAAGCAATTGTTGCGAACCGCCGGTGATCATCACCTGTTTCCAGGAGTGACTCTGGCTCGTCACGCCGGCGGCGTCGAGTTTCTGCAAATGGCGTGCTGTGAGCCGGCGGAGATTGGTTTCGCCAGTAGTGATGCCGTATTGCAGCGCGGGCCGGCCGGTTTTGGGCGAACGCAGGATCCGGTTGAGCACGCCGCGCGAGATGTCGATGGGCAGGGTGGGGCTGTCGGTAAAACCGGCGGCGAGTGAAATCAGTTTGGGCCGGGATAACGCGGTTTGCATGAGCCAGGAGATGGGCGGGGGCCCGGTGCGGCGGCCCAGCACGGATAAAGCCGATGTTTTCATACAAAAAGCGCGATGGTAATACTCAAGATCACTGACGCTCGCCGAACACGCTGTCGAGGATGGTTTCCTTGGTTTTCCAGATCAGCGCCATGGTCATGGCCAGGGGCAACAAGGCAAGAAAGGTCAACAGCCACAGGCCGAGGCGGTTGAACCAGACGGCGACAATGCCGAAGGCCAAAGGAATTTGCGATACGTGGAGCAAAACCACGTACGCCACCGCAAGCAACAAAAGAAAACCCAGCAACCAGCGGTTGAGCGCGGTGAACAGGGACGTCTCGTGCCGCAGGGTCTCGTCCGGCAGCATGGCGACGAGTTGTTTGAGGACCACATTCAAGTTGAACAGAAAAAGCACCGCGGAAAGGACCAGGATGAAGACCGCGGCGCTGAAGAAGGTTTCCCGTGGCATTTCATTGTGCCAATACAGAAACGGACAAAGCCCGAAGTTGACCAGGCCGAGGAGTTTCGCGCGGTCCAACGCCTGGCGCCAGGGACGTTCCTGTTTTTGGAAATCGCTCATTTGCCAGAGTCCAAAAATCAGCAGGCCGGTGGCGGCCAATGCCGGGATGAAGCCAAAGGATTTCAGCCAGTCGGTTTTCGTGGTTTCCGCGCAGACCATCAAAGATGCCGGCAAACCCCAGAACAAGGCGGACAAACCGCGGGCCAGATGCCCGAGCGAGCGAAGCAATTGAGCTTTGTTCCGGGTCTCGGTCTCAGGATTGAGAGTTTCGGTCAAAACGAAAGATAAGTGTAAGCCTTCAAACCGCGTTCATAATCATCGAGCAACCTCATGGCTTCGGACGGTTTCATGCGGTCCGATTTGATGGCATCGTCCACCTGGGCTTTCATCTGGCGTTTGAGTTCATTTTCGTCGTATTGCACCGCCGCGAGCGATTGGATGATGGTGTTGCCTTCGATGATTTCCTCGATGTAATAACCGGTTGGTTCGTCGGGTTCGAGGAAAACGTGAACCTCGTTGACGCGGCCGAACAGGTTGTGCAGGTCGCCCATGATGTCCTGATACGCGCCCATGAGAAAAAAACCGATATAATACGGCTCGGGCAGGCCGTTGCCGTTGGTATTGAGTTTGTGCAGCGGCAGGGTGTCGCGCACATCGCGGAAATCAATGAACTTGTTGACCTGCCCGTCGGAATCGCACGTGATGTCCACGAGGGTGCCTTCCCGCGTCGGGCGTTCGTTCAGACGCGTGATGGGCATGATCGGGAAAAGCTGGTCGAGCGCCCAGTGATCGAGCAGGGACTGGAAGACGGAGAAATTGCAGAGATATTGATCACCGAGGCTGTCTTCCAACTGGCGGATATCCTCCGGCACAAAAGGCTGGCCCTTGTAATGCTCGACCACGGCCCGGCTGATCTGCCAGTAAAGGTCTTCAATCTTCGCCTTGTCTGGCAAATCCAGCACTCCCAGCGTGAACATGTGCTGCGCGTCATCCCGGCGTTCGAGGGCGTCGTGATAAGCTTCAAGTTTGTTGAGCTTCGGCAGATTCTGTTTGATGTCGAGCAGTTCCTTCACGAGCGCGTGTTCGCGGTCGCCGTATTTCAAAAATTCGCCGGGCCGGATCTTTTCAATCGCGCCGAACACTTCGACAATCAAAACGCTGTGATGCGCCACGATGGCGCGTCCGCTTTCACTGATGATGTCCGGGTGGGGAACGTTTTCCGCATTGCACACGTCGGCGATGTAAAAAACCACGTCGTTGGTGTATTCCTGCAAGCTGTAATTTGTCGAGCTGTCGAACGCCGAGCGGCTGCCATCGTAATCCACCCCCAACCCGCCGCCGACATCAAGATACGAAATTGGAAAACCCATCTTATGGAGCTTGGCGTAAAACCGGGCGGCCTCCTGCACGGCCTTTTTCACCGTCAGAATGTCCGGCACCTGCGAGCCGATGTGGAAATGCAACAGCTTGAGACAATGACCGAGGTTCTCGGCCTTCAACATTTCGGTCGCCTCCAGAATCTCCGCCGTGCTTAGGCCGAACTTCGCATTTTCACCACCGCTTTCCGCCCAGCGCCCGGCGCCCTTGCTCAACAACCGGGCGCGGATGCCGATGAACGGTTCGACGCCGGCCTGTTTTGAAATCGTAATGATTTGCCGCAGTTCCTCGAGCTTTTCAACGACCATGATGACCGTTTTGCCCAGCTTGATGCCGAGCATGGCCATCTTGATGAATTCCGCGTCCTTGTAACCGTTGCAGATGATGAGACAGCCCATCTGGTTTTGCAGCGCGAGGCCGGCGAACAACTCCGGCTTGCTGCCGACTTCCAGGCCAAACTCGAACGGCTTGCCGGCGTCGAGGATCTCCTCCACGACTTCACGCAGTTGATTGACCTTGATGGGAAACACGCCGCGATACCGGCCCTGATAATTGTATTCCGTGATGGCGTTGCGAAATGCCTGGTTCAAGGACTCAACCCGGTGGCGTAAAATGTCCTGAAATCGGATGAGCAGCGGAAATTTCAACCCTCGCGCCTTGGCCTCCTCGGTCACGTCGGTCAAATCCACCGCCACGCCCGCGTCCTGCAACGGACGCGCCACAACGTGCCCGGCCTCGTTGATGTCGTAATACTTGGCGCCCCAGCGGCGGATGTTGTAAAGCGCGCGCGCGGCGTCAATATCCCACGGCGGGCTGGCCTCGGTTGAATTGCTCATCTCATGAATTCATGCGAACTATAGAACGCTGTGCAGGGAATTCAATACGCGGAATGAAAAATTTTGGAGGCAGAAAAACACGCGGGCGGATTTCCGGCTACCAATCCACGATGCAATTTTTACGAATGAGCTGTGAACTTTGGGCCGTGTACTGTTGAAATTCCAAATCCGTCCCGTCGGGGTCCTTGCACCAGAATTGCCAGGTTTGGTCGCAACCCAGTTTTTTCGCCGTCACCTCCACGCCGCGCCGGATCAATGTGTCGCGCATCGCGTCGATGTCCTCCACTTCCAGGCAGAAATGGTGGATTCGCTGGTTGCGGATTTCCACAGCCGGATCGGCCTTGAAAAATTCGATGAATTGACCCGGGCCGACCTGGAGATAGAACCCAAACAACGCGCCGTCCTTGAAAAAATCGAAATGCCTTTTTAATCCGAGCGCACCGCAATAAAAATCCAGACTTCGGGTCAAATCCTTTGAAAAGATGCAAATATGGGCAAGGGTCTTAATCATAGAGAACGGGGGGATACTATCGAATCCGGCGTGCAGAATTCAAGAAACAGTTTGGATTTTTCGTCACCTTCGCGCTTTGCAAGCCTTCCAAAAACTGTTTCCATCGCGCCATGCCGAAAGTTTTACTCAAAACCCTCGTCGCCCATTGCGACAAAATTCTTCGTACTGCGAAAATCAAGGATTTCGACGGTGCGGCCAACGGTTTGCAGGCGGAGAATCGGGGCACGGTCAGCCGCATCGCCGCCACCGTGGACGCGAGCCTGGCCACGGTCAAACGCGCCATCGCCGCCCGGGCGGACTTGCTCATCGTCCATCACGGCCTGTTTTGGAGCGTGCGCCAGCCATGGACCGGAAAGCACTACGAACTGTTCCGGTTGCTCGTCGAAAATAATCTCGCGGTTTACAGCTCACACCTGCCGCTGGATTTTCACCCGAAACTTGGCAACAATGTGATCCTCTGCGTCGCGCTCGGTCTGAAAAATCTTCATCCCTTTCTGTTGAAGGAAGGACAATATTATGGTCTGCAGTCACGGGCCGGGATTTTGCGCTCGGTGCTGGCGTCCCGTTTACATCGCGCAACGGGAGAAGAACCATTGATCATTCCGGGCGGAAGCGAAACGTGCGAACGCATCGGGGTGATCACCGGCGGGGCGGGAGATTTTTTGCGAAACGCGGCCGGGGAAGGAGTGGACACATTCATCACCGGCGAAGGGCCGCATTGGACATATGCCCTGGCGGAGGAACTCGGCATCAACGTTCTTTACGGCGGCCATTACGCGACGGAGACATTCGGCGTCAAGGCGCTGGCGACGGCACTTTCGCGGCGATTTCACCTGCCCTGGACGTTTATTGATTATCCGACCGGTTTGTGAAATTCAGGCGGGCGCGGTCGGTTTCAACGGGCGGCTGTTCGCCGCGTTGAAAAAAACAAAACTCCACACAAAAGCATGCCCACACCGACGGCCGCGAGGGTGACGGAGAGCGGGCCAAGTGGAAGTGAGAATTTGAATTCCACCGTGTGTGCACCGGGCGTCAGATAAACACCGCGCATGATGAAGTTGCAACGCAGCAATGGTTCGGCCCGGCCATCTACGAACACGTGCCAATTCGGGTCAAACTTGTCGTTGAGCAACAGCACCGATGGCGCCCCGGCCTGGGTTGTGAATTGAATATCCGTCGGGGCATAACTTTTAAACTCAACCGTGCCGGGGTTTGCGTTGGTGGCGGCTGCGGGTGTCGTCGGCAGGTTGGTGGAAACCAGAACGGTATTCCAGGCATCGAAATTTGTGCCCGCCAGTGTTTCCAACGTGGTGTTGTCATTCGTGCTGACCTGCCAATCGGAATACAACCTGGCCCGCGGCAATGCGCCGGTGAATTCGAAGAGGGCATAGTCACCATCTTCGGCCGGAACCGCCGTCAGTTCCGAATACTGGGTGGGATTTTCAATCCCCGGCTTGGGCACCACGCTAAATCGCTGGACGATGCGGAAGCGGTGCTGCACCGGATCGAGCTGTTGATTTAACTCGTCGAGGAAACCCGCCGGGCCGAGCAGATAGCGGGTGTTGGTCAGTTCCCAATGGCGGGCGACGAGATACGCCGTATCCGGTGTTCCCAGCGGTGAAAGCGCCGTTTGATAGGCCGCCAAATCCTCCGGCAAGCGTGACATCTGAATGACGTCCAGCGATTGAATGTTGTAATAAGTAAAAAGTTGCTGGGACCATTCGATGTTGTAGAGCTCTTCAAAAAGCGACTTGGAGTGCAAGACGGCCACCCGATGCTCATAAGGTTTGTCCTGAAGCAAACGGATGATGGGATTGCCGGCATATTTTTGCGGATAATTCCAAAAGACCAGCCAGGGCAAATTGGCGCGCCCCAAATCCAGGACCAACAGCACGCTTAACAGAATGCCACCCCATTTGGCCCGGCGTCCTGCCAACGCGCCGCTCAGCATCAACGTGAACAATCCCAGGGCAAGTGCGAAGAAAAGGCAAAACCAGCCAGCCTGCCTGACACTAAACGCGGCGATCTGGCCGGCCATATTCTCGTCGGAAAAACCGACTGTTTTCAAATAGGCAACCAGACTGGGCTTTTGCACCGCATAAATCAGCCATGCCAACAAACTGCCGATAAAAAGCACGACGCAAAGAGAAACCCAATTTCGGTCGAAGCCACGGGCTTTGGTCCACCACGTCCTGAATTGGACAGACAGCGAAGCGGGGCCCGCGGCCGGGACTTCCAGATAACGCCGGCTCAAGCCATGGATGCCGTAGCCAAAAATGACGACGAGTGCCCACGAAAAGACAAAAAGGAATTTGATGGGATTGCGAATGGTTGAGAAATAAGGCAACGCATAGACGAGTTGGTAAAACGGAGCAAACCGGCCGAAGGCCAGAAGCAGGGAAACAATCAACACCCCCGTTCAGAACCAAAGAAACCGCCGATGGGTTGTGGAAAACACGGAATTTTGGCGGCGCAGTGATTGGGCAATGGCCCACAAAGCCACTAAAATGACGAGGACTCCGGCGTAGTTGCCGGTGCCGCTGAAGCGGAGATATTGGTATTGGGAGTCGGGAGCCGGACCTTGACCATTACCGGCGAAGTAGCGATCCCATGCCGGGCTGCGCCCTACGGCACCCCAGTAGTTGCCGCCATTCGGGGTGTCCATCCGATAACCGAACAGTCCGGGCACTGCGATTCCCAAGGTCTCAATTTTGGGAAGACTCCACTCGGTGGCCCAGTCCCAGTGTTCCGCCTTGGTTTCCGTGTTCTGTTGGGTGCCAACGATGCCTTGAATCTGGGTGCCGACCAACAAAATAATGCCTTCGGTGGCAATGAAACCCGCGAAGATCGCGATGACCGCGATTCGTCCGATGCCGCGCCCGAATTTTTTCACCGCCGGTCCCGGTTCTTCGGCCACCAGCGAGTGAAACAGTGTAAAAGCGGCGACAAAGAGGCTGAAAATTGCACCAATGTCTGCGGCTTCCATCACGTTCATGCCCACGGCCAAGCCCGCCAAGGCCACCCGGCTCCAGCGGAGAAACCAGGGGGTTGCCGGTGAGTTGGAGACAATCAAGGCCAACGCCAGGAAGTCCATGCCAAAGGCGATTTGATGCGAGGCCACGCCCCAGCAGGCGTCCGAAAAAAAGAGGGAGATCAGTGCGGCCGCCAACGCACCCAGGATCGCCGCCAGCGGAGCCAGTTTTAATTGCCTGAAAAAGGCCCACGCGCCGATTCCGAGAATAAACAGGGCGATGGGCGCGAAAAATTTTGCAAAACCAACCGGTCCCAAAACCCAGAAAATCAACGTGGATGGAGTTGGCGGGAGTGCGTTGTCATTGCTGCCGATGACATTCAGATCATACCAGCATCCCGTATAGTCGGCAGGAAGCGAGTGCCACGCCGCCATTTCCTGGCCCAATGGGTTATCGTTGGAAAAGAAAACATAGTCCGGTAAAAAACTTTTCCAGAAGAGCAATCCCAAAACGATCACCAGCAGGACCGGCACCCAAAACACGAGTGGTTTTGGCTTTTGAGTCGAGCTAGCAGTTTTCATTGAACATGTCGCCGGCGAAACGTGCGCTTACTCTTAGTTTTATCCGCGGTTTACGTCAAGTCCGCACTGATGAACCGGAGAATGATTCGGTTACAACCGGCAGGTGGCGGGACTCAAAAATGTTCAACCATTGCTCAAACGCAACACGCGCGAAGCTGACCCGGTATGCGGCGGGCGTTGGGGCGGCGCGCACCTTCCAACGGTGTCAAGGTTTGACGGCAAAAGTCCTTGCATATTCTGGCGTCTCAGGCAACTTGGGCCCCGCGATTAAAAGTTCTTCCGGTGCGAGACGCAGAAATAACGGCCTTTGTTTCGGAGTTGCCTCCGTAATACTGTTTATGAAATCAATCCTGGGAAAGATCCTGCGTTTCCTCCTTGTAACCGTAAAAGGCCGTCTCTGCCCGGATTTCCGGCTGAACCGCTATTTTCCGTTTTGGGACCGCATCTACATTTTTCTGACGCGGCTGGCAAAGAGCCAATATGAGGATAATATTTTGGGGCACAAAATGTTTTTGGACGAGAAGGATTCCTTGGAGCTTTCGATTTTCAAAGTCTACGAGCCGTTTGAAACCGGGGTGTTGGTCGGTGAAATTCCCGAAGGGAGCGCGGTTGTCGATATTGGGGCCAATATTGGATACTATACCCTCCAATTTGCCCGGAAGGTTGGCGCCACGGGACGGGTTTACGCCTTCGAGCCGGAACCGCATAATTTCAGTTTGCTGACGCGAAACATTCAGGTCAATGGATACCAGAACGTCACGCCGCTTCGACTGGCCGTTTCCAACATTTCAGGACCGCTGCGGTTGTTCGTCTCCGAGGATAATAAAGGGGATCATCGGGTATATGCGTCCGACGAATCCCGGGAAACCATCGAGATCCAGGCTATCAGGCTCGACGACTACTTCCGCGATGGTTCCAGTCAGATCCGGTTTATCAAGATGGATATTCAAGGTGCGGAATACCACGCTCTAAGTGGAATGTTGGAAGTGCTGAACAAGTGGCGGGATGTCGTGCTGGTCACCGAATTTTGGCCTTATGGGCTGCAAAAGGCCGGTTCTGATCCGGAAAAGTTTGTGGAACTGCTGCTGCAGCAAGGTTTTAAGCTCTTCGAGATATGCGAAGGCGAGCATCGACTGAAGCCGTTCCAGTACTCGAAGCCTGCGGGAAACCTACCCCCGGAATTTGGCAACAGTACCAACCTGTTGTGCCGGCGAAGCTAGCAGCCTGTCGGGCCGAGGGGGCGCGAATTTTGCCGTTGGTGGCCATCTTGGGCTGGGCGGCGTCGGTTTTGGACGGGTTGCTTGCTGGATTTCCATTGACGGGACGGTGCGACGGCGGGTCCGTCAGCCGCCCAATGACGGTCAGGAATTGTTGGATGACATTTAGGTTTCCCATGCCTTTTCCTGTTAAAACGCCATTTCACTTGTCAGATTATTTGTCTTATTTATAACCTGTTTGGAAACGTGGCAAAAAAAGCTTTAATCACCGGCATCACTGGTCAGGATGGCTCCTATCTTGCAGAGTTGCTGCTTTCCAAGGGTTACGAGGTTCACGGAATCGTACGCCGTGCCAGCACCTTTAACCGCGCAAGGTTGGACGGCGTGTATTCGGATCCGCAACTGAATGAAACCCGCCTTTTTTTGCACTATGGCGATTTGGGAGATGGCTCGCTGGTGCGGCTGCTGAGCCGCTTACAGCCGGAGGAAATCTACAATTTAGGCGCCCAAAGCCATGTGCGCGTCAGTTTTGATAATCCGGAATATACGTCTGATGTCAATGCGACCGGGTGTGTCCGTTTGCTGGAAGCCATCCGCGAATCCGGCATCAATGCCCGTTTTTACCAGGCTTCTTCCAGTGAGATGTATGGCCTGGTTCGTGAAGTGCCGCAAACGGAGAAAACACAGTTTCATCCCCGCAGTCCCTACGCGGTTTCCAAGGTGTTTGCCTATTGGATGACGGTCAACTATCGCGAGGCCTACGGCATGCACGCTACCAATGGCATCCTCTTTAACCATGAATCGCCCCGGCGCGGCGAGGGTTTTGTAACCCGGAAAATCACCCGGGCGGTGGCTCATATCAAGGCCGGCTTGCAGAATAAATTGTATCTGGGCAATTTGGACGCCAAACGTGACTGGGGTTATGCCAAAGAATACGTCGAAGCCATGTGGCTGATGTTGCAACAAGACAAACCGGACGATTATGTCATCGCCACTGGCGAAACCCATTCCGTCCGCGAATTCCTTGAGGCGGCTTTTGGGTACGCGGGCCTCGATTGGACCAAGTATGTGGAACTGGATCCACGTTACTTGCGTCCCTCGGAAGTGGATTTGCTGATCGGTGACGCCAGCAAGGCCAGAAGGCATTTAAACTGGGAGCCAAAGACAAAGTTCAAGGACCTGGTAAGGCTGATGGTGGATGCTGATGTGCAACTCCTGAAGGATCACCGGGAGGGACGGATCAAGGTCACTAACTGATCCGCGGAGGCCAAGATTTGCAGTTTAATCCTTGTTCGCCAATTTTTTTTTTGATTCATTCCCCGAATGTCAACGCTTGCTTTTTCACCCATCCTGGTTACCCGGCAAACGTGCCGGCTTTGTGGAAGCCGGGCACTCACGCCGGTTGCTTCGCTGGGAGATCAGTACATTGGCGGTGCATTTGCCAAGCCGGATTGCACCCCGCCGGCGCAACGCCGGATCCCGCTCGATCTTGTGCGCTGCGACCCGGCACTTGATCAAAATGCCTGCGGGTTGGTCCAGATGCGTCATTCCGTGCCCCCCAGAGTGCTTTATGCCTCGTACTGGTATCGTTCCGGAGTCAATCAGACCATGCGGGACAATCTTTCGGGGATTGCACACATGGTCGAGAAAATCGCCCGGTTACGGGCCGGGGACCTGGTCCTGGATATCGGTTGCAACGATGGCACCCTGTTAAAATCCTATTGCACGAAAGGCATCAAACGACTGGGAATCGATCCCTCCAATGTTGTTGCTCATGCCCGGGCTGCCGGGTTGCAGGTGGTAAACGATTTCTTTTCCGCCGCCGCACTGCAATCTGCCTACCCCCGGCTGAAGCCCAAGATCATCACTTCCATTGCGATGTTTTATGACTTGGAAAACCCGCAGTCGTTCGTCGCGGACATAAAAAGCAGCCTGCACGCGGAAGGCGTCTGGGTTTTGGAATTGAGTTATCTGCCGGCCATGCTGGCAATGAACAGTTTTGATACCATCTGCCACGAGCATCTGGAATATTATTTTCTGGCCCCGATGGAACGTTTGCTGGCGCAACACGGGTTGGAAGTAATTGATGTCACTTTGAACGACATTAATGGTGGAAGTTTCAGGATTGCCGCCGGTCATATCGGCAAAGTCAAGCCGTCCGTGGAGGCCCGCGAACGGGTTCAACAACTGCGTTTGAAGGAATTTGAACTGGCGTTGGACACCGATGTGCCTTACGCCATTTTTCGCAAAAATATCGAAATCATCCGCAAGGACATCCGATCGTTCCTCAAGCGGGCCAAGGCGCAAAAGAAGCTGGTTCACGGCTACGGAGCTTCCACCAAAGGCAACACCACCCTGCAATACTGCGGAGTGACGCCCGATCTCCTGCCTGCCATCGCCGACCGTAACGAAGACAAATGGGGGACGAAAACGGTGGGAACCAATATCCCGATCATTTCGGAAGCCGCCTCGCGGAAGCAAAAGCCCGATTTTTACCTCGCGTTGCCATGGCATTTCATAGACGAATTTAAAAAACGGGAGCGGGACTTTCTGGAACGCGGCGGACAGTTCGTGCTCCCCATGCCCAAGGTTCATTTCATCGGTCAGTAGCCAGCCATGAAGCGTGCGGCAATCACTGGCATAACGGGACAGGATGGAACCTATCTGGCACGCTGGCTTGTGCAGCAGGGCTACGAGGTTCATGGACTGTTGCGATCGTCTTTCGACCGCGAAGCAGCACGGCTGTTGCGGAGATTTGGGCCGGAACAGGTGGCCAAAATCCAGTGGCACACGGGTTCGATGGAAGATCCCTTCTCACTCGTGCATTTTCTCAAGGCCTCGCAGCCCGACGAGGTTTATCACCTCGCCGGTGTAACCGACTCGCGCCAAAGTTTTGACATTCCCGGACAAACGGTCAGCACCATCACTCTGGGCACGCTGCACCTGCTGGAAGCCGCCCGCGAAATCTGCGCTCCGGCGCGGATTTTTCTGGCATCATCATGTGAAATTTTTGGTGTGCCAGCCCAGGTGCCGCAAGACGAAACCACGCTGAAACAACCGGTCACACCCTATGGCATCGCCAAACTTGCCGCCGATCAATTCGCGCGCTTACACCGGGAAAAGTATGGACAGTTTGTCTCAACCGGCATCCTCTACAACCACGAGTCGCCCCTTCGTCCGCAGAATTACCTCAGCAGTCGCGTGGCTCGTGCCGTGGCGGCCATTCGTCAGGGACGTGTGAATGAATTGTCTCTCGCCGGCCTGGACGCAGAACGTGACTGGAGCGATGCCCGCGATTTTGTCCGCGGCTTCTGGCTCACCCTTCAAGCCAGGGCTCCAAGCGATTATGTTTTTGCTTCGGGCCGGAGTCACCGGGTTGGCGAATTGGTGGAATGCGCCTTTCGGACCGCCGGGCTTGATTATCACAAATTTGTCAAAATGGCTGAACCAACCAGCGCCGCCCGGCAGGTGACCAACGGACTGTGCGGTAACGCTCGCCGGGCGGAAATAGAACTGCAGTGGACCCGTGAATGGGACTTCCATGAAACCATCGAAGACATGGTCCGGGCCGAATTGGACAACCGGCCGGAAATCGAACGGGCCAATCCGTTGCCTCAACGAATTGGGAATGTGTGAGGAAAGTTTTTCTCCGATCATCGCGATTACTGCCGCCCACACCGGTGCAAATGGTGGTGTCCGGGTTGGCCGGCCTCACGCTGGTTCCGCTCTATTGGGCGCTGGCGCGCGTGCGGGGCGTTCCCGGTTTGCCGGTTCGATGGAAATGCGTCGCGCTGGCCTTCACTTTGTTTTTTCGAAGACGGGCTGCCATCGATCTAAAGACCATTCTCCTTGTGGCCCTTTATCCGCTCGATTCGACGCGCTATTTTGAATTGGATTTTGCCTGGAAAACCCTGTCTGGAAGCAAAATGGGTCAATACCTGGATGTGTCTTCTCCCCGCCTGCTTTATACTTTGTTGCTGCGCGAAGCACCAGCCTTACGGGCTGATTTGATCAACCCGGATCAGACCGACCTTGCAGAAACCAGGCAGTTGCTGAACGCCGCCGGCTTGCTCGCCCGCTGCCGGTTTTACGATTGTCTCATTGAGGACGCACCCCTGTCTGCTGGATCCTACGACACCATCACGAGTCTTTCGGTGGTGGAGCATATCCCCCAGGATCGGCAGGCCATTTCCAAAATGTGGGAGTTGCTGAAACCCGGAGGCCGGCTCTTACTGACACTCCCCTGCGCTGCCGAGGCTTACGAGCAATATATTGACCGGGATGAATACGGACTGCGGGGGGGCGACAAGGCTGACGGAGTATTTTGGCAACGTTTTTACGATAAGCATCTGCTGGCTGAAAACATCTTCAGCGTCACCGGTCAACCTCACCGGCAGGTTGTTTTTGGAGAACGGGTTCCAGGTTTGTTCCTGACGATGGCAACCGACAAGCGCACCAACAGATATTATCCATTTTGGCGGGAACCGTACATGGTGAGCCTTGAATATGCTTATTTCGACTCAGTCGACGCGCTTCCCGGCGAAGGCGTAATCGCCATGGAATTTGTAAAGCCATGAATCCAATCCGCCTTTCCATCTGCATCGCCACGTTTAACCGCGGGCGTTTTATCGGCGAGACGCTGATGAGCGTCTTGAGCCAGGCGTCTGATGAAGTGGAGGTAGTTGTGGCTGACGGAGCCTCCACCGACAATACGGAACAGGTGGTGCGGGATTTTGCAGAACGGCATCCATCGTTGCGCTACACGCGGTTCGAAAGGAAAGGCGGAGTGGATCAGGACTACACCAAATCTGTCGAGTTGGCCCGCGGAGAATACGTCTGGCTCTTTACCGATGATGACTTGATGCAGCCCGGCGCGATTGCCGCAGTTCTGGAAGCGGCGCGCCGGAATTACAGTTTAATTATTGTGAACGCGGAAGTTCGCAACCTTGCCCTGGATCGGCAAATCGCTCCTCGCCGCATCAAATGGGAATCGGATCGGGTCTTTTCTTTAACCTCTCCAGAGCGGAACGACTTTCTTGCCACAGTCGGGGGTTACCTCACCTTTATTGGCTGCATGGTGATAAAGCGCGAGTTATGGAACTGTCGGGACAAGGCCGGGTATTTCGGCACCGCCTTTGTGCATATCGGGGTGATTTTCCAGAGCCTGTTGCCGGGCAGTGTGCTCGTCATGGCGCGCCCGTGGATTGTCATTCGTTATGGCAATGCCGAATGGGTGCCGCGCAAATTCGGAATTTGGATGTTTAGCTTGCCCGCCCTGATCTGGTCATTTCCCGACTACGCTGATTGGGCAAAAAAGCGGGTTATCCCACGCGAACCCTGGCGGTCGCTATTGGTGCTATTACTTAATCGCGCGATGGGGCACTATTCCTTGAAAGATTACGAGGAAAGGCTCGCGTTGCTTCCCCAATCTCAAATTGGCAGAAATTTAAGACGAGCCGTGGCCATAGCTCCGATTGCACCTCTGAATATTCTGGCCCGGCTGATCGTTCGCTGGGTTTTCTGGAAGCATCCCAGTATCACTTTGACTGACCTGGAAGCTTGGGGGCGACAAGCCAAATAACGTCAGTCCCGGGGGGTTAACTTACCTTGGGCACGCCCATCTTGAGCATTTTTTCAAACAACAGCCATCGATTCGGCCGCAATCTAAGAAATCTTAACATCCACCAATCGGATCGTGCCCGAAGTTTTTTGATTTTCCGGCGTTGCGCAAACACGTGCTGGCGCATTTTCCAGGCGTCCCGTATTCCATCCCAGTAGGCATGTTTGGCAAATTGCACGTTTCGCGTCAGAATCAATGCCAGCACAGATTCAAGCAGGTGAAAAAAAACGTAGGAAGCGGCCAGTGCCAGCAGAATGTGCTCTGCATTCTTCAGCAGCGTCAGCAGCCCATTTCGCGTAGCCAGGTACCGCGCCTTGGCCGTGGTCCGGTATTCAACTATTTTTTCTTTACCGGAGGGGTTGACGTGGGATGTCCCCCGATGATGGATTATCGCATTTGGAACAACGATTGCCTTGTAACCCGCGACCCAAAGCCGGAAGGAAAGATCATCTTCGTCGGCGTACATGAAGAATTTATCATCAAACCCGCCTAATCGGTCAAAAACGCTCTTTTCCATCAGGAAACAACTTCCACTGACAATCATTATTTTTTTGGTTTGTTTACAAGGCATCGCCTGGCTGGCCAGGCCCATAAAGTCCAATCCGCCAACTCCATACGAATCAGGCTCGTTGCCAACATAAGACAATATCGCCGGTTGCGCCGCCTGTACGTTTCTCAACTGGACTTCATCAAGCAGGGTTTTCAGGCAATCCGGTTCAAGCCATGTGTCCGGATTAAGAAACAGCAAATATTTTCCAGAGGCAAACCGGGCCGCGCGATTATTCCCCTCACAATAACCGAAATTGCCGCCTAATTCTCTAATTTGGAGATTCGGCAGCGTTTTTTGAACCTGATAAGCCAAAGCCACTGTTTTATCGGAAGACGAATTGTCAGCCAGGATGATTTCCAGGTCCGTAGAGATGGTCTGGCCGCCCAGGCTGTTGAGGCATTTTTCGATCCAATCCTGACTGTTATAGGTTAAGACAACGACGGATATTAACGGCGGCGGTTTCATGCTTGGGTTCATCTTGCAAACCATCAACGTTCGCTATGCATTTCAATTTCAGCCACTATTTCAAAGTCTGTTTTGGCTTCAATCTCGCGATCAGATCTTTTTGGCCGGCCGACGTTTTATAGGTCCAAACGCCCCAGGCGTCGCCGAACACGCTGGCGAGGCATGCGGGCATGTGCCAGAGCCAGCGCACGTCGCGATCACGAAGGATTCCGCGCAGTGTGTGCCAGAGCGGTCCGATGAACGTGACACAGTAAACCGTCGCCAGCCAGAGCGGCACCGGCGGTTTCTCATTCATCCAGTTGACCGGCATTTCCGTTTGCACGCGGAGGAAATGCACCGTGGCGCGCCGGCGTTTTTGCACAAATTTCCAGAGCGTCTGGATGTAATAATGATGCACGCCGCGGCCGCGAAGGCGCAGCCACTCGCGTTTGCCATTTTTCATCAGGAACAAGGCGACGTGGGTGTCCTGGAAATGCTCGCCCGCCTTTACGGCATCCAGGTCCGCGCGCCGAAAGACAAAGCCGTTCGCGCCGAGCGGATAAGACAATGAGCCGCCGGGCAGCGTCCACCGTTCGGTTTCGCCGTCGCGCGCGACCAGCTTGGGATTCGTGCTCATCAACCAGCAAATCGGGTCGCTGATGTGGAGCCGATGCGTCAGGTACGCGCAGAACGAGCTCATTTTGGGCGATGGCAAATAATAACTCTCCACGCCCAGCGCCTGCGGGTTTGCGGCCAAAGCCTTCACCGCCAACTCGAGGTAATCGGGATGGGTGATTTCGTTGTCGGCGTCCAGGAACACGATGTATTCGCCGGTGGCGCGGCGTA
>JAJPJM010000178.1 GCA_021324235.1 Verrucomicrobiota bacterium | reverse complement strand
CTCGTCGTGGTGCCGTTGCTGGATCTGCTCACCGGCTGGCAGGACAACGGTCATTTTGATAAAAATGACTTTTCCCCCTTCGAAATCTCCCTGCTGCATTGGAACACCCGGCTCTACGCCCTGTTTTACATGGGAACAGTGGTCTATTTTGCGATGTCCATCCATCGCTTTAACGCCATCGAGGTCGGCCTGATTCTGGCGACGTCGAGTCTGTTGGGAGGGATTGGGTTTGCCGCCGCCCACGAGTTGTTGCATGCCAAGGAAAAACTCGACCAGATCCTGCAGCGCATCACCACCACGTTTTTGTTTTACCCGCACTACAAGGTCATCCATATCCGCAGCCACCACGTCCATGCCGGGACCGCCGAGGATGAGAACACCGCCTGGTTGAACGAAAGCATTTACGCCTACATTTACCGCACGATTCCCGGGAGCATGATCCGGTCCTGGCACCTGGAGGCCAAACGCTTTGTGGCCGGGGAGCCATCCGCCGGGGCGGGTATTTTTCGGAACAAAATGACCACCTATGCCGTGGGCCAGCTGGTGCTCCTGCTGGCCCTGTATCTGCTGGCGGGTCCGTGGGGATGGTTGTTTTACCTGGCCCACATCGCCGGTGCGCACGTCGTGCTGGAATCCGTCAATTACATTCAGCACTATGGTTTGCTCCGCCAACAGAATGAGGGGGAGTATGAAAAGACCGGCGCGGAACATTCCTGGGACACCTACCACTTCTTTTCCAGCTATGCGACCTTCCGGGTCGGGCACCACTCCTATCATCATCTGGCGGTGAAACCTTATTATCTGCTGGCCCCCGAGCCGCAGGCGCCCAAACTGCCGGCGGGATATTTTTGGTCCATCGCCATGGTCCTGCTGCCACCCTGGTGGCGCCGGGTGATCCACCCGAAATTAAAGGCCATCAGCGAGGTTCCCGGCGAGCTGACCCTTTCGGGGCCGGGCTCGGGCAGGCCCGAATTCGGCCTTCCGGCGCGTTTTATCAGGGAATAGCCCATCGGATTAAAAAAAGTTGTCGATGGTTCTTGCCATTTCATTGGAATCTGCCATACTTCACGCGTCTGTTAGATGGCTTGTCTCTTTAAAGGCATGGTAAATCTTCAAGTGAACCTGGTTCAGTGATGATTTGAAATCCGATCAACGGAAACAGTCTGGTAAAAGCAAAGTTTAGTCTAGGACAGTAAAAACATCATATGAGCAGCAAATTGTTTGTAGGAAATCTTTCCTTCAATACCACCGAAAACGACCTGAACGACGCGTTCGCCGCGCACGGCACGGTCGTGGAAACCAACCTCATGATGGATCGCGAAACCGGCCGCCCCCGCGGTTTTGGTTTTGTGACCATGAGCTCACCCGAGGAAGCGCAGAAGGCCATTGAGGCCCTGAACGGCAAGGAAATGGACGGTCGCGCCCTCACAGTCAACGTGGCCCGGCCGCGTGAAGAACGCGCCCCCGGCGGCGGTGGCGGTGGACGCCGTGGTGGTGGTGGTGGATACGGCGGTGGCGGTGGTGGCGGTGGACGTCGCGAACGCTACTGATCTTTTTTGTATTTCAGAGCGGGGTCCGGTGAAAACCGGGCCCCGCTTTTTATTTTTGGCCTGTTCGAACGCAGGGGATTATTCCACCGGCGGAGATTTTTTGCGGGCGGACAATAAATGCGCGCCCTTGAGCAGGCGGCAGAAGTCTTTCTTGCTGGTCAGGGTTTTTATGCCGGCCTTGCCGGCCAGACTATCCGACGATTTGTATTCCACCTCCAGCCGTTCCAGCCGCACGATGCGGACGTAGTGTCCGTCCTTTTTCCAGACCTGACCCTGGCAAAGTTTCACGACGTGTTATGGGGGAAAGTGATCTGTCCCTCCTGACGTTGGTCAGGAGAGACAGCGGGTACGGGTTACTTCTTTTTCTTTTTGGCGGCCGGCCTCTTTTTGGCGGCGCTTTTGACCTTGGATTTTTTAGCCATAATTTTGTCATCCGACGGGTTGACTTGCCCGCGGCATGTCAGTTTCTCCGAAGGCAGGGGCATCATGCGCGCCAGGGCGGCGATTGTAAATGCCCGACTCGACTGCGGCGGAGGGTACGCCGGACAAAATCCAAAACTTGTTCCGGCCCGGTTTCCGGTTATGATTCACGACCTTTGTGAACATCGCGGAAGAAATCCAGAAGCGGCGCACGTTCGCCATCATCTCGCATCCGGACGCGGGCAAGACCACGCTGACGGAGAAGCTGCTGCTGTACGGTGGCGCGGTGCAGCTGGCCGGCTCGGTCACCGCCCGCAAAAACCAGCGCGCCACCACGTCCGACTGGATGGAACTGGAAAAGAAGCGCGGCATTTCCATCAGCTCCACTGTGCTCCAGTTCGATTACAACGGTTACCGCCTCAATCTGCTCGACACGCCGGGGCACAAGGATTTTTCCGAGGACACCTACCGCGTGCTCACCGCCGTGGATTCGGTGGTGATGGTGATTGATTCGGCCAAGGGCATCGAACCCCAGACCCGCAAGCTGTTCGAGGTCTGCCGCCAGCGGGGCGTGCCCATCTTCACGTTCATGAACAAGTGTGACCGGCCCACGAAAGATCCGCTCGCCCTGCTCGATGAACTGGAGCACGTGCTCGGCATCGGCGCGTTCCCGGTGAACTGGCCCATCGGCAACGGTTTTGAATTTCAGGGCGTCTATGACCGGCAGACGAAACTGATGCACCTGTTCGAGCGCACCGTGGGCGGCCAATATCGCGCCCCGGTGCAGATCGGCGGCCTCGACGATCCCGCGGTCCGCAGCCGGCTGGAGGACGCGACGTTTCACAAAACGGTCGAGGAACTCGAAATGCTCGAACATGCCGGGCACGACTGGGATGACGCCGCCGTGCTGGGGGACCAGACCACGCCGGTATTTTTCGGCAGCGCCAGCAACAACTTCGGCGTGCAACTGCTGCTCGACGGCTTTCTCAAGCACGCACCTGGCCCAAAAGGACGCAACAACGGCGAAACTCCGGACTTTATCGCGCCGGAACATCCCGCATTCTCCGGGTTCATTTTTAAAATCCAGGCGAACATGGACCCAAAACATCGCGACCGCATCGCCTTCGTCCGGGTTTGTTCCGGCAAATTCGTGCGCGACATGACGGTGCATCATTCGCGGTCGGAAAAGAAGGTGCGCCTGTCCAGCTCGCACAAGCTGTTCGGTAATGAACGCGAAACCGTGGACGAGGCGTATCCCGGCGACGTCATCGGCCTGGTCGGCCACAACAGCTTTGGCATTGGCGACACGCTGACCGCCGATCCCAGGATCGTTTACAGGGAAATCCCGCGGTTCACGCCCGAAGCCTTCAGTTATCTGCACAATCCGAACACGGCCAAGTTCAAACAATTCCGCCAGGGACTGGATCAGCTGATGCAGGAAGGCGTCATCCAGGCGTTGTACCTGCGCAATTCGTCGGTGAAAACGCCGTTGCTCGCGGCGGTTGGCCCGCTGCAGTTCGAGGTGGTGCAATTCCGGCTCGAAAGCGAATACGGCGCGGTGTCGCGGCTCGAAGCCGCGCCCTGGACGGTTGTCCGGTGGTTGCCGGTGGATATAAAGGAAGACGACCTTGACGCCTTGTCGCTGCCCACCGGCTCCCGGGTTGCGTATGACGTGGGTAAAAATCCCGTGGTGCTTTTCCAAAACGAATGGTCGGCCGAATATTTCACCAAAACCAACGAGCGCGTGCCGCTGTCTGCGCTGCCTGTGCAGACGGTGAGGGAATAAATGAATGTCCACCATCCTCACTGCCACTGAACTGACCGTGCGCTACGGCGACCGCACGGTGCTCGACCATGCGACGCTGGCCATTGACGAGGGCGACCGCATCGGGCTGGTCGGACGCAATGGCTGCGGCAAGACGACGTTCCTCCGCATCCTCGCCGGGCTGCAATCACCCGACAGCGGCGACGTCACCTGGCGGCGTGAACTCGTCGTCAGTTACCTGCCGCAGGATTTCATGCTTGATCCGGCAAAGAACGTCCTGGAAAACATCCGCGACGGCGCCAAGCCAGTGCTCGATTTGATTGCGGAATTTGAGTCGCTGCCGCACGACTCCAAACGCCACGAGGAACTGGAACATCGCATCGCCGCATTGGAAGGCTGGACGCTGGACCGGCGCATCGAGACCGCGATGTCGCACCTGAACTGTCCTGCCGCCGACCGGCGCATCGAAACGCTTTCCGGCGGCGAGAAGCGGCGCGTGGCCATGTGCCGCGCATTGGTCTCGGACCCCGATCTGCTGATTCTTGACGAACCGACGAACCATCTGGACCCGGAATCCATCGAGTGGGTCGCGGAATTTCTCGACGAATTCCATGGTTCGTTCCTGGTCGTCACGCACGACCGCTATTTCCTCGACCGCATGGCGAAGCGCATGGTCGAACTGTCCGATGGCCGGTTCTTCTCGCACGCCGGCAATTATACCGATTACCTGCTGGACAAGGCCGAGCGCCAGGCCGCCGACGCCACCATCGAGCACAAACGCCAGATGTTTCTGAAAAAGGAACTGGCCTGGGTACGACAAGGCCCGCGGGCGCAGCGCAGCAAGCAGAAGAACCGGTTCGAGCGTTACTACGACACCGCTGCGCAGGACGGGCCGATGATCGAGGAAGACGTGGAGCTGTGCATCCCGCCGCCGCCGCAACTCGGCAATCGGGTCGTCGAGTTGAGCAACCTCGGCATGGACCTGGGCGGGCGCACACTGTTTCGCGGGTTCAATTTTACGTTCGAGAACGGCCAGCGCATCGGCGTGGCCGGGCGAAACGGCCTCGGCAAAACCACATTGCTCAAGATCATCATCGGCCAAATGGCGCCCACGGAGGGCACAGTAAAAACCGGCCAACTCACGAAGTTCAACTACGTGGACCAAGGCCGGATTCAATTGCGCGAGGAACGCACGGCGCTGGAGGAGGTCGGCGACGGCACGGAATTCGTCATCTTCGGCGACGGTAAATTGTCGTTGCGGGCCTATCTCAAACGTTTTCTGTTTGCCGACGATCGCATCACGACCCAGGTGAAACATCTGAGCGGCGGCGAGCGCAGCCGGCTGTTGCTGGCGCGCATCCTGAAAAACGGCGGCAACTTCCTCATCCTTGACGAACCGACGAACGATCTGGATTTGCCGACGTTGCGCGTGCTGGAGGAGGCGTTGATTGCGTTCCCCGGGACCGTGCTGGTGGTGAGCCACGACCGCTATTTCCTGAACCGTGTCTGCACCGACGTGCTGGCGTTCGAAGGTGATGGCAAAATCCATCACAGCGTGGGCGACTATGATTATTACCTGGAGAAAAAGCAGCGGCAGGCCGTAGCGGCGACCCGGCAGAGCGCCGCCATTCTCTCGACCAACAAGTCTTCCGCACTCTCACGAGATGCAGCTACGAAGGCGACGAAGACAGGGCAACCGTCCAAGCCGCGCAAACTTTCGTTCAAGGAAACGCGCGAACTGGAAGGCATGGAGGCGCAAATTCATGCCGTGGACGCGGAAATCGCCCGCATCGAAGGCCTGTTTGCCTCGCCGGATTTTCACCGGACGCACGCAACGCAAACCAATCAACTCAGCGCCGACCTTGCGGCTGCGAAGGAGAACCTCACCCGGCTTTACGCCCGCTGGGAGGAGTTGGAGGCCATCAAGGCCGTCGCGGAGAAATAGTTTGAAGTTTGGATGGATCGGTTTGCAGAAGGTCAGGACGATTCGTCGTGCCAGAGCCAGCCGAAAAACATGACCGCGATGAAGAAGAGAAAGAATGCGTTAAACGTCAACATAACCTGCCTCCTTCCGGTCGGGGGCAAAAGTGTTGCTACCGGTCAATTCGGTGATTTTCATAATGTGCTGGTTCGTTGTGTTCAAGGTAACGGGTAATCCTCCCGGTGAATTTATTTGCGGGCCTCCATTTGGGCCAGCGACGGTTGCAAGGCCGTGGTTTCCCATCCGCCGCCAAGGGCTTTGATGAGTTGGACCGAAGCGATCAGCCGCTGGCCGGCCAGTTCGGCGTTGGCCCGCTCGGCGGTCAACGCGTCGCGGTCGGCATCCACCACCTCGATATAACTGACAATGCCGGAACGGTAGCGGTCGTCGGCCAGGCCGGCGGCGCGGCGCGCGTTAGCCACGGCCCGTTCCTGCGCCTCGGCCTGATCGGCCAGATGGCGGATGTCGGAAAGGCTGTCCTCGACGTCCCCGAAGGCCACAAGCACCTGCTGACGATACAACGCGACCGCCTCCGTATAGGCCGCCTGCGACCGTTTGTAATTTGCCCGGTTGCGGCCGCCGGCAAAAATCGGCAGTGAAACACTTGGTCCAAAGGACCAGGTGCGACTGTCCCAGTTGAACAGGGTGTCGAGGTCACCGCTGACATAACCGCCCGAGCCGGTCAGGGTGAGCACGGGAAAAAACGCGGCTTTGGCGACACCGATTTGGGCATTGGCCGATGCCAGTTTCCGTTCCGCTGCAGCCACATCCGGCCGCCGTTCGAGCAGGTCGGCCGGCAGACCCGCGGGAATCATCGGTGGCGGCGGCGCCCAACTGCCGGGGTTGAGGGCTGGCAGGTGAAAATCGGACGGGTTGGAGCCCACCAGAATGGCGATGGCATTTTCCAGCTCGTCGCGCCGTTGGGCCAGCGACGCCGCCTCGGCCTCGGTGGTGGCCAGTTCGGTTTCGGCCTGGGCCACTTCCAATTGGCTGCCGATGCCTCCGTCGTAGCGGCTGCGCACCAGCTTGACCTGTTCCCGGCGCAGTTCCACCGTGCCGGTCACCGTGGCGATTTCCGCGTCGAGCGATCGCAATGCAAAATAATTCTGCGCCACGTCGGATTGGAGCGTCAGCAGTACATTGTAAAAATCCGCAAGGGAGGCCTGGGCATCCGCCCGGGCACTTTCAAAACCGCGCCGCACGCGGCCCCATAAATCCACTTCGTAGCTCAGGTCCAGCGGGGTGCTGAAGGTGCTGGCCGTCAAGCTGCCGAAGCTGGGCTCGGCATTCGGCGAATAGCGTTGCCGGTCAAAACTGGGGGCCAGATCAAGCCCGGGCAGCAAGGCGCTGCGGGCCACCCGCGCCGTGGCCCGCGACTGGTCCACGCGCGCGATGGCGGCCTGGAGTTCCTGATTGGCTGACAACGCCCGGGCCTCCAACGCATTCAGGTTGGTATCGTTGTAAATCGCCCACCAGTTTCCCTTCGGCACCGTGTCCAGCGGCCGGCCCTCCTTCCAGGAACCCAGGTCGGCCGCTTTGTAAGCCGCCGGAACGGAATTTGTCGGCGACTGGTAGTCCGGGCCGATTGTCAGCCAGCCGGCGCGTGCAGGCATAAAGGCGAACAGCAGCAACAAGGTCACGATTCCAGCGGTGGCGCCCGCGGAACCGAGGCCGAGGCCTTTTGTTTCCGGCGCCGGTTTTTTCTTCAACCCGAGCTTCATCAACGTGACGTAAAACACGGGTGTCAGGAACAGTCCAAAGAGGGTCACGCCGATCATGCCGGAAAACACGGCAATGCCCATGGCCTGGCGCATCTCGGCGCCGGCACCATGCGAAACCACCAGCGGAAAAACGCCCGCGATGAAGGCGATGGAGGTCATCAGGATCGGCCGCAACCGCAGGCGGCAGGCCTCGATGGCCGCATCGAACGGCGACAGGCCCTCGTCCTGTTTGCGCTTGGCAAATTCGACGATCAGGATGGCGTTTTTGCACGCCAGGCCAACGAGCACGATGAATCCGATTTGCGTGAAAATGTTGTTGTCGCTGCCCTTGAGCCACACGCCGGTGATGGCAAATAACAGGCACATTGGCACGATGAGAATGATGGCCAGCGGCAGGCGGAAACTTTCATACAACGCGGCCAGTACCAGGAACACCAGCAGGATGCAGAGCGGCCCGACAAAGACGGCGGTATTGCCGGCCAGAATGCGCTGGTAGGTCAGATCGGTCCATTCGTAGGTCATGCCGCGCGGCAGATTTTGATCCGCGATTTTGGCCATGGCCGCTTCCGCCTGGCCCGAACTGTAACCGGGAGCCGGACCGCCGTTGACCTCGGCCGCAGGATAACCGTTGTACCGCATCACCCGGTCCGGTCCGTGGGCTTCCGTCACCTTGACCAGGGCGCCGAGCGGCACCATCTCACCCTGATCGTTCCGGGTCTTGAGCCGGGTGATGTCCTCGGGATGTTCGCGGAACTGCGAGTCCGCCTGGGCGATGACTTCGTAGGTGCGGCCGAACCGGTTGAAGTCGTTCACGTACAGCGAACCCAGATAAATCTGCAGGGTGTCGAAGAGGTTCCCCAGCGGTACGCCTTCCGTTTTGGCCTTCTCGCGGTCCACGTCCGCGTCCAGTTGCGGAACATTGACGGTGAAGGTGGAGAACAAGCCGGCCAGGGCGGGCGTCTGATTGCCCTTGCCCATCAACGACTCCAGATTTTGATAAAGGGCGTCATAACCCAGACCGGCGCGGTCCTCGACATACAACTTGAACCCGCCGAACGTACCCAGTCCCATCACCGCCGGCGGCGGAACGGTGAGAACAAAGGCATCCTGGATGCTCGAAAGTTTTTGGTTCAGCGCGGCCGCAATCGCCGGTCCGCTCAGGTCTGGGGTGCGGCGCTCCTCGAACGGCTTCAAGGTGAAAAAGACGATGCCGGAATTCGCCGCGACGCTGAAACCGTTGATGCTTAATCCGGGAAACGCCACCGCCGAATCCACGCCGGGTTGTTTGAGTCCGATGTCGGACATCCGACGGATGACGGTTTCGGTGCGGTTGAGCGACGCCGCCTCGGGCAGTTGCGCGAAGGCGATGAGATATTGTTTGTCCTGGGTCGGCACAAAGCCAGTGGGGATGTTCTCGAAGCTCCAGCCGGTCAGCAGGACCAGACCGCCATAAACCACCAGCGCGATGGCGCTTTTGCGGAGCACGGCCTTGACACCGGCACCGTATTTCTCACCCGACCAGGCGAAGGCCCGGTTGAAGGGACGAAACAACCATCCGAACAACCCGTCCATGCCGCGCCAGAGCCAGTCCTTGGGCGCGTGATGGTCCTTGAGCAACACCGCACAGAGCGCCGGTGACAGCGTCAGGGAATTGAACGCGGAGATGACCGTGGAGATGGCAATGGTGATGGCAAATTGCTTGTAGAACTGCCCGGTGAGACCGCTGATGAAGGCGGTGGGGATGAACACCGCGCACAACACGAGCGCCGTGGCCACAATCGGTCCGGTCACTTCATTCATGGCCACCCGGGCGGCTTCCAATGACGACAAACCGCGCGCGATGTTCCGCTCGACGTTTTCCACCACGACGATGGCGTCATCCACGACGATGCCGATGGCCAGCACCAGTCCAAAGAGCGACAGCGCATTGATGCTGAAGCCGAAGAGGAGCATCATCGTAAACGTGCCCACCAGCGACACCGGCACGGCGGCCAGCGGGATGATGGCCGCGCGCCAGGTTTGCAGGAAAATGATGACCACCAGCACCACCAGCAGCAGTGCCTCGAACAGCGTATGCACCACCGCGGTAATCGAATGCCGGACGAAGACCGTCGGGTCATAGACCACCGAGTAGTCAATGCCCTCGGGGAAATTCTTCTTCAGTTCCTCCATCGTGCGGCGGACGTCGGTGGAAAGCTGCAACGCATTGGCGCCGGGCGTTTGGAAGATGGGCAACGCCACCGCCGTCTTATTGTTCAGTAATGACCGGAGCGAGTAATCGCCGGCGCCCAATTCGATGCGGGCCACGTCCTTCAACAGGGTTTTTTCGCCGTTGGGCCCGGTCTTCACGATGATGTTGCCGAATTCCTCCTCCGTGGTCAGCCGGCCCTTGACGTTGACCAGCAATTCAAAATTCACCGGATCGCGGACAGGCGGCTGGCCGATGATGCCGCCGGCCACCTGGACATTCTGTTCCCGGATGGCGGCCACGACGTCGCTGGCGGTCAGGTTGCGGGCCGCGAGTTTGTCCGGGTTGAGCCAGATGCGCATGGCGTAATCGCCCGAACCGAACACTTCCACGTCGCCGGCACCGGGGATGCGCGCCAGGGCGTCCTTCACCTGCAAGGTCGCATAGTTGCGGACATAAACCTCGTCGTACCGGTTGTTGGGCGAAAACAGATGGACGACCATCGTAAGATCGGGCGATTGCTTGGTCGTGGTGACGCCCAGGTCACGCACTTCCTCGGGCAGCTTGGGCAACGCCTGCTGAACCCGGTTCTGCACCTGCACCTGGGCCTGGTCCGGATCCGTGCCCAGCTTGAAGGTCACGGTCAGCGTCATCACGCCGTCGGCGGTCGCTTGTGAAAACATGTAAAGCGACCCTTCCACGCCGTTGATGGCCTGTTCCAGCGGCGAGGCGACGGTTTCGGCAATGGTTTTGGGAGTGGCGCCCGGGAAGGTCGCGCGCACGACCACCGTGGGCGGCACCACCTCCGGATACTCGGCGATGGGGAGCCGGAACATGGCCAGCAACCCCATGATGAAAATGGCGATGGACAGCACGCCGGCGAAAATCGGGCGGCGGATGAAGAAATGGGCAAAGTTCATATCTGTTGAAAAGTTGTAATCAGCAGCTGGATTAACGGCTGGCGGTTTGCGGTCCGGCCGACGAAGCGTTCAAGGTCTCCTTCTCCGCCGTCACCGGCATCCCCGGGCGAACCCGTTCCAGGCCGTTGACCACAATTTCATCACCGGCCTGCAAGCCGGACCGGATGACGCGCCGGCCGTCAACCAGCGGTCCCAATTCCACCGGTTGGTAGGCGACCGTGTTCGTCGGGGTCAGGGTGAGCACGAATTTTTGCGACTGGTCGGTGCCGATGGCGCGGTCGTCCACCAGCAGCGCCGCATGCCGGTCACTCAAGGGAATGCGAATCCGCGCAAACAAACCCGGCACAACCCGGCCGTCGTTATTTTGAAAGACGGCGCGCAAGAGGATGCTGCCGGTGCCGGGATTCAACTGATTGTCGAATGACTCGATATGGCCCAGGTGGGGAAAGCCCTGTTCATCGGCCAGTTCCATTTCCACCGGAATTTTGCCACCATCGTCATCGCCCAGTTTTTTGGCGCGGACCAGCGCGCTGAACTTGAGATACGCCTCCTCGTCGATGTCGGCGTTGACGTAAACCGGGTTCACCGAAACGATCGTGGTCAGGATGGAGGCCGAGCCGGCCAAGCCGCTGACGTAATTGCCCGTGGTCAGGAGCGCGCGGCTGACCCGGCCGTCAATGGGCGCACGCACCTGGGTGTATTCGAGGTCGAGCCGGGCCGAATCCAGCGCCGCCCGGGCCTCCTCGTAGCGGGCCTTGCGCGCATCCGCCTCCTCGGTCGAGATGGCCTGGTTCGCCAGCAGTTGCGCGGTCCGTTCCTCTTCGCGCCGGGCCTGTTCATATTCCGCCTGGCGCTGATCGAAGACCGCCTGGTTCCAGCGCGGGTCGATGACGAATAACACGTCGCCTTTTTTCACCAACTGGCCCGACTGGAAACGCACCTCCTGGATGTAACCCGACACCCGCGGGCGCACGTCCACCGATTCCACGGGTTCCACCCGCCCGGTAAATTCGCTCCACTCGACGATTTCCTTTTGTTCCACCGGCGCGACCGTCACGCCCGGCGGCGGCGGCGATGACTGCGCCGCGCCCCGCTGGCAACCGGTCATCAGGCCGGCGCTACCGGCCAGCACCAATCCAAACAATGTAAACCGCATCAATTTGATGTTCATAAATCACTCCTTGAATTAACGACGAATGGACGCGGCTTAATGGGACAACGCGCGGACAAATTTTCCGTGCCGTATGACTTGTTGGCGCGCATTCCATCCCGCGACCGCCTGGACCTTTTCCAGGGCGAGTGCCGGGAAGAGCAAATTCGGAAAGCCGGTTTGCCACGCCAAGGCCTCAGCCTCGTCCAGGGCCAGGCGAAACAACCTTTCCGGCACATCCAAAGTTTCCTGCAGTTCGGCCAGAAGATTTTCCTTCGTCCGTTCGATTTGTGCCGCCAATTTTTGACACGAAGCGATGCAAGCATTCGCTGCTGTCCTGACGGCATTGTCTTTTGCTCCTTGATTTGTATTCATTTTTCTCTCCTTTTGTAGTTGTCTATTTAGTAAACTAAATACTCAAAAAAATATCAAACAGTCGCCGTTTCGGTCTCTTTCACACCCAACATCGCGAAAATTCCACCCACTGTCTCACGCAAGACATCCACGTCATTTTGAATGCGTGCCTGGGTCAGCAGGCCCTCATAATAGGCCAGAATCATTCTGGCCTTGGCCGCCGGATCGGGCGCCTTGATGAATCCCGCCGCATGGGCATCGCGGATGGCCGATTCGAGATACTTCCGTTTGTAATCCAGAATTTCCTGAATTTTTTTCTGCAACCGGTCTTCCTGCGTGCAGATTTCAGCCCCCAGGGCAAATTGTGGGCAACCCAGCACCCGCCCATATTTTTCCTTGATTTCACGCTGGATTTTATAGCTGAATTCGCAATATTTGCGGATTCGATCCAGGGGCGGAACCATGGGCGAAAAAATCTTGTCCAACTCCGCTTGCTTGTCCTGCCAACTGGCATCAAGGGCTTCGGCCGCCAATTCGGATTTGGACTGAAAAAAGTAGTAAAAACTACCCTTCTTGACCCCCGCCTTTTCACAGATATGGTCGATCGTCGTGCTGCCGTAGGAGCCACTCCAAAACAGCTCCAATACGGCATCCATCAATCTTTTCTTGGCATCACTCACACGACCCATAAAATTGTCTTTCCTAAACTTCCGACCCGCATTCGCCGGGCCACATTGCCAGAGTAACATAGTAAACTAACTAGTCAACTATTATTTTAAACTTTTTTAGGCGGACTGGTGCAACCAATACAGGGGTGATTCCCGGGTGCGGTTCCGGTCAAAAACACACCTTGAAGAGTTTTTCGTTCTCAGAAATGGTATGGCCGCATGAAACAACGCTGCCCGTGGGCCGGTGACGATCCGCTCTGCATTGCTTATCACGACGACGAGTGGGGCGTGCCATCGCACGATGACCGGCGCCTGTTTGAAATGTTGAACCTTGAAGGCGCGCAGGCCGGGTTAAGCTGGATCACGATTTTGCGCAAGCGCGAAAATTACCGGCGCGCGTTCGCCCATTGGGACGCGCCCAAAATCGCACGGTTCGGTGAAAAGGATTTTACGCGACTCATGGCCGATGCCGGCATTGTGCGCAACCGCCTGAAAATCCGCGCCACCATCGACAACGCCAAAGCCTTTCTGAAAGTGCGCGACGAGTTCGGCAGTTTCGACCGGTACCTCTGGCAGTTCGTCGACGGGGCTCCGATTCAGAACCGGCGCCGGGCGATGCGCAACGTGCCTGCCAGAACACGCGAAGCTGATGTCATGAGCCGCGATTTGAAGCGCCGTGGGTTCCGCTTCGTCGGCCCGACCATCTGCTATGCCTTCATGCAGGCGGTTGGCATGGTGAACGACCACATCGTCGCCTGTTTCCGTCATGACGAAATTGCAACTTGTCATCGACAAAAGCCGGCGGTGCGTCAAAACTTTGCGAACCGGGAACACCTATGAGGACCGGACCAATACCATTATGACACCGCTCACAGCTGCCCAAATCGCCGAACGCGTCCGAGGTGAAGTTCTTGGCGATGGATCCACGCGTCTGACCGGATTTGCTGCGGCGGACAGCGCCCAGGCCGGTGACCTCACCTTTGCCGACACTCAGGAACATTTCGCCGCGGCGGAACAAAGCGCTGCGGCGGCAATCCTGGTTCCGAGCGGGTTCAGTTCCACCAGGAAGGTCCTGATCCGGGTGCCCAACGCGCGGGTCGCGATGGCCAGACTACTGCCCAGCTTCTTCCCACCAGATCAGTTCCCGCAAGGCATTCATCCCAGTGCGAACATTGACCCGTCGGCCCAGGTGGACGCGACGGCGCATATCGGGCCCAACTGCATGATTGGCGCCCGCGTGCAGATTGGCCCGCGATCTGTGTTACTGGGCGGGAACCATATCGGGCGCGATTCCCGCCTGGGCGAGGACGTCTGTTTGTTCCCCAACGTGGTTCTCTACCACAGGACGATCATCGGTCATCGCGTGGTGATCCATGCCGGAACGGTGATCGGCTCCGACGGTTATGGTTATGTTTTCGACGAAGGCCGGCATCGCAAGGTGCTGCAGGTCGGCCACGTCATCATCCACGACGACGTCGAAATCGGCGCGAACGCGGCCATCGACCGCGGTGCCCTGGGCGCCACGGTGATCGGCGCGGGAACGAAGATCGACAATCTCGTGCACGTGGCGCACAACGTGGTCATGGGCCGCCATTGCCTGGTCATGGGCCAGGTCGGGTTCGCCGGCAGCACGCAGCTGGGGGATTACGTCATCATCGCGTCGCAATCCGGCATTGCCGGGCACCTGAAACTCGGCCAGCAGGCCATCATCGGCGCGAAATCAGGGGTCATGCGCGATATTCCGGACGGCGGGAGAGTTCTGGGCATCCCGGCGATGCCGGACAAACAGGCGAAGCGGCAAATGATTGCGGTACAGCAGTTGCCGGAGATGATTCATCGTCTGCGCGACCTGGAAAAGCAGGTCAGCGAGCTGGCGGCAAAATGGGGTTCCCCGCCCCAGGCGCCGCAATAAAGAATCGGCCGGCATTGTTCCCGGTTGGAAAGATAGTTGCCGATTCTTATTGCTATCGTGCTGGAACCAGCGATATTGGGCTGGTCTGTTAGATAGCACAGAGCTTCCACGGCATGGTAAATCCTCAGGTGAACCTGGTTCAGTGATGATTTGAAATCCGATAAACGGGAACAGTCTGGTCAGCAAAGTTCAGTCTAGGACAGTAAAACATCACATGAGCAATAAATTGTTTGTCGGGAATTTATCCTTCGACACCACGGAAAACGACCTGAACGACGCCTTTGCGGCGCACGGCACGGTCACGGAAACCAACCTGATGATGGATCGCGTGAGCGGCCGTCCGCGGGGTTTTGGTTTCATCACCATGAGCACGCCCGAAGAGGCGCAGAAGGCCATTGCCGCGCTGAACGGCGCGCAACTGGGCGGCCGCGCCCTCACCGTCAATGTCGCCAAGCCGCGTGAAGAACGCGCCGGCGGTGGCGGCGGGCGCCGGGAGTTCCGCGTGAGCGGCAGCGGCGGTGGCAGTCGCAATCGCTACTAATCCAGCAACCGCAGGATTTCAGGGCGGGGTTCGGGTGAACCGGACTCCGCCTTTTCGTTTGACGACATCCGGTTTGCCGACCGGCAGGATGTCGTACCCGAGGACAGACCGGCTTTGGTTAATCAGCCCATGAAAGAAGAACACATTGAAGTGGAAGGCCGCGTCACCCTCGTGCTGCCCGGCACCATGTTCCGGGTGGAACTCGACAACAAGCACCTGGTGCTGGCGACGATCTGCGGCAAGATGCGCAAACGCTGGGTACGCCTGACCGTCGGCGACCGCGTGAAGATGGAGATGTCACCCTACGATTTGAACAAGGCGCGCATCACCTGGCGGCTACGGTAAAACGCCGGCTTCAAACCGGTATCCGCTTCCAAAAAAATTTCGCAGGGGGTCAATGCGCGTCCGATCCGGATTCCGCCACCACCCGTTCAATGCGCCGGTCCGGAATGAGCCACATCAGTGCGACGAGCACATAGAGACAGCAGGAAATCCATGGCTCGAAGAACGAAACCGCTATGCCGGCGGCGTAAAAGACCGGAGACAGTTTGCCCTTGAAATCCCGGCCGATGGACTTCGCCAGTTTGGATTCACGACCTTGTTGGGCGACGATGATATTTTGCAGGATGAAATAGGCAACGGCCGCCAGGAGCAATACCGCACCATAGAGCGCGGTCGGCGCCGTCGTAAAATGGTTTTCGCCCATCCAACCGGTGACGAACGGAAAGAGCGACAGCCAGAACAGCAGGTGCAGGTTCGCCCACATCATCGCGGCGTTCACCTTGTGCGCCGCCTTGATCAGGTGATGATGGTTGTTCCAGTAGATGCCGAGGTAGATGAAACTCAACGCATAGGTCAGGAATACCGGCAGCAGCGGCTTTAACACGCTGATGTCCGAACCAATCGGCACCTGCAATCCCAGCACCATGATGGTAATGATGATGGCCAGCACGCCGTCGCTGAAGGCTTCCAGCCGGTTCTTTTCCATGCGGCAATTTAGCGGGAGAGCCGACGAAGGCGCAATGACTTCGGACGGCTTTTCAGCTGAGGCTTTCAATTGCCGCCGGGAAGGCGGTCGCCCTCCCGGCGGCACGGCGGCTTAATTCAAATCGAACACCAGAACCTGGGCCTTGCCTTGGCCGGCCAGTTCCAGTTTCGATTCATCGCTCACGGCGGCGGCATCGCCGCCGTTGAGCGGCTGGCCGTTCAAGGTCACCCCGCCTTCGGCCACATGGACCCAGGCATGGCGCTTCGGCTTGAGTTCATGCGTCACGGTCTCGCCGTTGCGGAACCTCGCGAGCCATAGATCGGCATCCTGGTTGATGCGGAGGCTGCCCTCACGTCCGGATTTGCTGGCAACCAGGTTCAGCCGCCCCGGCGTCGTGTCCAGGTACGCCTTCTCACCGTAGGCCGGTTTGGCCCCGCGCTTGTCCGGCTGGATCCAGATTTGCAGGAAATGCACCGGATTCCGCTTCGACGGATTGTATTCGCTGTGTACCACCCCGGAGCCCGCCGCCAGGTATTGGAATTCGCCCGGCTTGATGATGCGCCCGTTGCCCATCGAGTCGCGGTGCTCCAGTTCGCCATCGAGAACGTAGCTGATGATCTCCATGTCGCGATGCGGATGCTGGCCGAAGCCCATGCCGGCGGCAACGGTGTCATCGTTGATCACCCGCAGATCCCGGAACCCCATCCACTGGGGATCATGGTAATCGGCGAATGAAAATGTGTGGTAACTGTTCAGCCAGCCGTGGTCGGCGTGGCCCCGTTCGTTGGCTTTTCTAATCATCATCATATTGCCCCAAGATGCCCGTGTTTGTAAGCTCTGCAATCAGGCACCTTTGGGTGCCCATGACGCATGAATGTCAAAACCGTGGAATGTGAAGTCGAACGCCTGCTGGCCGTGATTGGCGGCAAATGGAAGGTGTTGATTTTAAGGGAATTGTTTGATGGCGCGCGCCGTCACGCCCAACTGTGCCGGGCGCTCCCCGGCATCAGCCAAAAGGTGCTGACCGCCCAGCTCCGGGAACTGGAACTGGACGGTGCGGTTCAACGCAAAGTCCTGGCCGCACAACGCCCGCATGTCGAATATTCGCTGACCCCCTTCGGCGAACGGCTGCGCGGATTGATCCGGCAAATGCACGATCTGGCCCGGCAAAACTGCGAAGTGTTAAAGCGGCGTCCACCGGCAGGACGGTTTGCGCGGACCGGCGAATGAGTTTTAAATTGCGGTGCCAGCGAATCAAAGAACGGATTTTCAGGCCGGTTTTAACAACGATCGGACGGGGTTCACACGGCCACCGGGCTGGGCTCCGCTGCCAAGACCTTGGCTCCATTGACGGGAATCGCGGGGGCCAGCAAACGTTCCATGACGTCCGCCGCCGTGTAGGAATCGCAACCCGGTTTGAGAAACTGCGCGACATTGGCGACGTCGTCGCCGGCGGTCATCAAGGCCAGTTCCTGTTCCTCTTCCGAACGCATCTGGCTGAGGCCCACGTTGGCGACCAGTCCATTGCACAGACATTTACGGCCTTGGGCGTCGGCGACCGTTCCACCCTTCTTGATAAAATCATCCACCGGTTCGGCCGGGCAGCGGTAACCCGGCGTGCCGTCCGGTTTGCGATAGAGGTGCCGGAGATAACCCAGATCGCAGATGCGCGTGCGGGCCGCATATTGGTCGGCATGGGAAAGCGTCCCTTCCATCTGGACCACCTTGAACGGAAAGCCGGTGGGCGAGGCAATCGGGTCGGTAAACACACGCGCGCTGCCGGCACGGCTCATTTGCAGGGCCTGCAGTTTGAGCTCGGGGCGCAGACCGGATTCGTTGCAAAACGCGAACGCCGTTCCCACCTGGACACCGGCGGCGCCCAGGCGCAGGGCATCGGCCAACCGGCCCGGCCGGCCATACGAACCGGCCAGCCAGAACGGCAGACCAAGCGCGCGGATTTTTTCCAGGTCAACCACATCGCGCTCACCGTAAATCGGTTCGCCGCTGGCGCTGAGCTGCAGCGGGCCCCGCGGCGGGGCGTTGTGGCCGCCGGCGGTGTCGCCCTCGACCACGAAGCCATCCACGCGTCCATTGGCCTTTTTGGCCAGGGTCATGGCAAGGGTGGCCGAGGCCACAATTCCCAGGAACTGCGGACGTTTGGCCACCGGCAGTTGGCCGGCGCAGAAAGCGCGGGGATCGAATGTGGAAAGGAATTCTTCGCCGGGCAGGGCGCCGATGACATCAATCTTCAGTTGGGCCGGTTCGCCTTCCGCCAGCCGGTCCAGCGCGCCGGGAATGGCGCGCGGTATGCCCGCGCCCATGAGCACGTAATCCACGCTGGCCAGCATTGCGCCGTAAAGCGACGGCAAGGTGGGCAGTTGAATTTTTTCGAGAAAATTGATGCCGACCAGTCCGTCATGGCCTTCCTTGGCCAGGAACACTTCCACAAAGTTGGCGGCCACGGTCAGTTCCACCAGGGGCGGACCGGGACGGAGCGTCGGCATGGGGGCGGCTTTGAACGGTGCGGTCGGCGATTTTCCGCCGGGAATGAAATATTGTGCCAGCACGCGCGCGGCGACGGCCGGGACAGGAAAATGGTTCAGCGCATGGCGCAGGCGGCCGTCCAAATCACCCAGTTGAAGGTTGCGGGCCAGAATGATGGCGAGTCCCGTTCCGGAGACAACGCCAAGCTGGCCCAACCGCGAAACAGTGCGGGCCAGTTTCCAGCCGGAAACGGCCACGCCCATTCCGCCCTGAATAATTTTTGGTTGCGACATAATTGTTGCACCACACCTCAAGCAAGTTCCGCTCCACAAACGGCCGAAACTCACGACAGAAAATCAGGAATCACGAATAGGTGCTCCTTGCAGCACCCGGCGGGAATCCGTCGGAAACCGACGCGGGCCAATTCTAGACCGGTCGCCGGTGGATAGGAAGCACTGTTTTAAGAAATTAATTTTTAAGATTTGGATGCCGGCGGGACGTGGGCGCGCCGCGACCGCGGGCGGTTCTATGAGACCGTTTTCCGGTCGGCCAGGATTTCCTGCTCGGCCGCAATGATGGCATGGCGCATGGTCCCGGCGTCGGGCGCATCACGGAGTTGATCCAGCACTTTGGTTTTCAGCGCGAGGAGGCACAGGCGGGCCAGCGTGTGCAGATGCAGCCGGTCGTCCTGGCAGCAGAGCAGGAAAAACAAATGGGTCGGCTGGCCATCGGGCGCGCCGAAATGGATTTCCTGGACCGGCCGCCCCACGACGATGAACGACGTCTCAAAAAGATAAGGTTCATGGGACCGCGGATGCGGCAGCGCAAATCCGCCCGGCACCGCCGTGGAACACAATTCTTCGCGCGCCTCCAGGCTGGCCAACAGGGCTTTGGAATCAGCAAGGTTCCCGGTCTTTTCCGCGAGCGCCACCAGGTCGCGCAAAACGGACGCCCGGGTCTTGGACGTCATGGCCGAAGCGACGGCCCCCGACCGGAGCATTTCCGGCAGGATAATTTCCGGCGTCAGCATTTTTTGCGCGTGACGCGTGGATTTCTGGTGGTAATCGGCCAGCCGCTGGCCGGGCAGACCGAGGATGCGTTGCGAGGCCCAGGCATCAATATCGCGCTTGTGAAAGACGATCCGGTCGCCGCGCTTTTCAAAGGGAATTTCACGGTTCTTCACCCGTTGCTCAATGTCCGCGGGCGTGAGGTGCAAATAATTGGCGACCCCATCAAGGTCAAGTAATCGGAATGGCATAAACGCGCGCTGTAATGCGCTGAATTTACCGCCAAACCGGCCGGCTGACAATCCGCTTCACGCCACCGGCGACAAGGAGTCTGTCGGGTCGGAAACCATTGCCGGCACGTAAAATTTGAAGGGGTGGACAGCATCATCGTTAATCAGGCTTGTCACGCGTGCCACTCGGCAGGAAGCTTCAAAAAATGATCACCGAACCTGCGCGTTCTGCCCGGCCATTCAACTGGCGCCGGGTGCGCTGGCTGATCTATCTTGCTATTCTTTTGGGCGTGGTGGTCTGGAGGTTCGCTCCGCGTCCATGGAAACCGACGTTGACCATCGAGACCCCGCATTACCTCATCGCCTCGACCGCGTCACCGGCCCAGACCGAGCAGGTTGGTCGCGTCGTGGAACTGCTTTACAACGCCTACTCCAATCGTTTTGGTACGTTGCCGACGTTTCGCCATGAGCATCCCAAATTAAAGCTGCTGTTGTACAAAGATCGCCGCGAGATGCGCTGGGTGAATCCCGGTCTGGGCTGGGCGGAAGCGTTTTACCGGGAACCATATTGCCGTGCCTATTATTCGAGCAATGAGGTGAATCCGTATCATTGGATGCTCCACGAAGCGACGCATCAATTGAACCACGAAGTGGCCCAATTGCACCTCGCCCAATGGCTGGAGGAAGGGCTCGCCGAATATTTTTCCACCAGCCGCATCCAGAACGGCCAATTAATACCCGGGCGGATCGACCGGAATACCTATCCGGTCTGGTGGATGGATGAAATCGCAACGGGAACCAACTTGCAAGCCAGCCTCGCCAACGGCAGCGTCATTCCACTACGCAACATCGTCACCGGCCATGGCGGACCGGGCATGAACAAGGAATTCAATCTTTACCATCTCCACTGGTGGACACTGACGCACTTCATTTTCGAAAACCCGAAATACCGCGAATCGGCCATGGTTTTGATGCAGCGGGGCGGAGGACTCGATGCATTTGAACAGACCATCGGTCCCGTGGACGCCCTCGAACCGGAATGGTACCGGCATGTCCAACTCATCAAAGCCGCCCTGAATGGAAAAGTCAGGAATTTCTACAAGACCGGCCAATTACCGCCCGAACCATAAACTGATCTCGCCTTTGAAAAAACACCATCCTCGCCACTTCATTTGACAGATTCAATTTCTGGTTAATGGTATCTGCACTCCGCAAAAGCGGGACGTGATTATGAGAATCGCAGATAAAAATTTTGGAGTGCGGCCGGTGACGGATGAACCTGGAGTGTTGAACGGCCAGCCCGTCGCGCCTCCGGCGCCGGTGTCGGATGGACCGTTGCTGGACGCGTATTCGGACGCCGTGGTCAATGCCGCGGATGCGGTCAGTCCGTCGGTCGTGAAGATCGACGTGTACAAAACCGGCGGGCGCCGGAATGGCCGGGAATCCGCCGGCAGCGGATCGGGATTCATCATCACGCCGGATGGGTTTGCCCTGACCAACAGCCACGTCGTCCATGGCGCGGACCGGATTGAAGTAACACTGGCCGATGGCCGGCGGCCGGATGCGCAGGTCATCGGGTCGGACCCGGACACGGACCTGGCGGTCATCCGCATTTATGCGCCGAACCTCAAGCCGGTGCGGCTGGGCGATTCAAACCAGTTACGCGTGGGCCAGTTGGCGATCGCCATTGGCAATCCGTATGGATTCCAATATACGGTGACGGCGGGCGTGGTCAGCGCGCTGGGGCGGTCGTTCCGGTCCAGTTCGGGCCGGCTCATGGACAACATCGTCCAGACCGACGCGGCGTTGAACCCGGGCAATTCCGGCGGGCCGCTGGTCAATTCCCGCGGCGAAGTCATCGGGGTGAACACGGCAGTGATTCTGCCGGCGCAGGGATTGTGCTTTGCCATCGCCATCAACACGGCCAAATACATCGCCGGCTGGCTCATCAAGGACGGCATCATCCGGCGCAGTTACCTGGGTCTGGGCGGCCAGACCACGAAAATCCATCGCCGGCTCGTGCGGTATCACAATTTGCCGGTGGAAACCGGCCTGCTGGTGATCCACGTTGAACCGGGCAGCCCGGCCAGCCGGGCCGATTTGCGTGAGGGCGACCTGATTGTCGCCTACAACGGACAGCCGGTGGCCGGGGTTGACGACCTGCATAAATTGCTGACGGGCGAACAGGTGGGCGTGCGCTCGCCCATCGAGGCGCTACGGGGTACGGACAAGCTGCAACTGGAAGTGGTGCCGGAAGAATCAGCTCTGAAGTCGAACTGATGCCGGATTCCAGTGCCTTAACGCCGGTTCACACCGCTGCGATCAGCGCCGGTTGCGACACACGCGGCGCGCTTTCCCAGGCCACCATGGTGCGCTTGCGAAGCCGGCCCCACCGGTAGTGACCAATCACACCAGTCTCGCGAATCACACGATGGCAGGGGATGAGGTAGGCAAGCGGGTTTTGTCCTACCGCGGTCCCAACGGCGCGGGCGGCTGCGGGATGGCCGATGGCCGCCGCCAGGCGCCCATACGTGGTGAGTTGGCCGGGAGGAACTTCCAGCAGTGCGCGCCAGACCCGCACTTGAAACGCCGTGCCCTTGACAAAGGCACGCAACCCGGCGCGCGGATCCCGGTTGGCCGGGGGCGTGAAGATTTTACCAATAATTCGTGCGGCGGTGGAGTCGTTGCGTCGCAATCGTGAATTCGGCCAGGCCGCCTCCAGTCTGGCCCAGGCCGCGTCGCCGCCCCCGGCTTCGACAAACGACAAATGACAAATCCCGCGGGGGCTTTCCGCGACCAGGCAGGTCCCAAACGGACTCACCGCGAAGCCGGCGACCAGCGTCCAGGCCGTGCCGCCCGCTTTCATTTCGCCGGGCGACGCAGCGTCGAGGTTGACGCATAAGTCGTGCAAACGTCCCGGCCCGGACAACCCCGCGTCCAGGGCGGAGTCCAGAATACTGGCGCCGTTCCGCAACGACTCCTTCACCTGTGCGAGCGTGAGGCACTGGAGAAAATCCTTGGGCGTCACCCCGGCCCAGCGGGAGAACAGGCGGTGAAAATGAAAGGGGCTCAGTCCCGCCTGCCGCGCCAGCACGGTCAATTCCGGTTGATCGGTGTGATGTTCGTCCAAATACCGGATCACACCGGCAATGCGTTCATAATCGTTCATGCCAGCACTTTGCCACTTCTGAAACAACGTTCCACCCGATTCTTGCGGCTTTTTACCGCCAACGGCCGGATCGAAAAGCCGCTTGTGCAACGACGGATTCCGGCTTACAGAAGGTCATGATTCGGAAAACCTCACCGGTGGATCCACGGGTCCGAATCGGGCACGTCCATTTGAAAGTGGCCGATCTCGACCGCGCGTTGAAATTTTACCGCGACGTGCTGGGCTTTGAACTGATGCAGCGCTTCGGCACGCAGGCGGCGTTCATTTCGGCAGGCGGTTATCATCATCACATCGGCCTGAACACGTGGGAGAGTGCGGGCGGTTCGCCGCCGCCACCGGGCACGACGGGACTGTATCATCTGGCCATTCTTTATCCGACGCGCGCCTTGCTGGCGGATGCGTTGCGGCGCGTGCTCGCGGCGGGCATCGAACTGGAAGGCGCCTCCGACCACGGCGTGAGCGAGGCGATTTATTTGCGTGACCCGGATGGCAACGGCGTGGAACTTTATTGGGACCGCCCGCCGGAACAGTGGCCGCGCTCAGCCGATGGCGGCGTGGCCATGTTCACCCATCCGCTGGATTTGGACGGCCTGTTGAAAAGCCAGGATTGATCCCACCCGCAGGCAACCTTACCTGACAACGGTAGCGAATTGGAATTGCGCGGTTGCCTATGCTAAAATCAGCCCCGAATGAAAACGAAAATTCTGGGAAATTCGGACCTTGCCATCACGCCGATCGGTTTCGGCGCCTGGGCCATTGGCGGCGACTGGCAATTCGGCTGGGGCGCACAGGATGACGCACAGTCGGTCGCTGCGATTCATCGCGCGCTCGAACTTGGTGTGAACTGGATTGATACCGCGCCGGTCTATGGCCTGGGCCATTCGGAGGAAGTCGTCGCCCGCGCGTTGCGTGAATGGAAAGGGCTGCGACCTTATGTCTTCACCAAATGCGGCATGTTGTGGGACGACAAAGGCGAAATCAGTTATTCATTGCATGCCAGTTCCCTACGCCGCGAATGCGAAGCCAGCCTGCGCCGGCTCAAGACGGACGTGATTGATCTCTATCAAATTCATTGGACGGCGGATGATTTAGACGAAACGATGGAAGGCTGGCAGACGCTCGCCGCCCTGCAAAAGGAGGGGAAGGTCCGTTGGATTGGCCTGTCGAACGCCAGCGTCGAGGAGATGCAAAAACTGCAACCCCTCGCGCGCATCACGTCATTGCAACCGCCGTATTCGCTCATCCGCCGCGACGTGGAATCGGCACAATTGCCGTGGTGCCAGCGCGAGAACGTAGGCGTGATTGTTTATTCGCCGATGGCGTCCGGCCTGCTCACCGGAGCGATGACGCGCGAACGCATCGCGTCATTGCCGAAAAACGATTGGCGCAACCGGAACGACCAATTCAAGGAACCGAAATTGTCGGAGAATCTTAAAGCCGTGGAGCGGCTGCAGGCGGTGGGTGCGCGACACGGTCGTTCACCGGGCGAAACGGCCATTGCGTGGACCCTGCATCATCCGGCAGTGACCGGCGCCATTGTCGGTGCGCGCCACGCAAAGCAGGTGGATGGCATCATTGGCGCCATGGATTTCCAGCTGACACCGCCGGAAATTTCGGAACTGGAAGGCAAATAAAAGCTGCCGGTGAGTTTGAAAAGAGGCGGTAATAACCCAATGGAGCGGGCGATTACAATCAGCGCTGATTTCTTTCAGCCGATTCGGCCTGTCTTACTCAAAGTCGCTTTTAGCCGCCGGCGGTCCGGATGAGGCAGGTGCGCCCGACGGGACTGGCCGTTGTGAGCGGAGACCCTTTACTTCGTCCGGAGTGACTTCCAGTCCGGAATTGCCGAATGAATTGTAAACGAACGTCAGCACATTCGCGATGTCCTGGTCGTTGAGGGGGAACGAAGGCATGCTGTTGTTGAATTTCAACCCGTTCACCACCACTTCTCCCTGCCGGCCAAAGATCACCGTTTGGATGGCCCGATTCTTGTCGGCATTTAAAAAATCGGATCCCGCCAGGGGCGGAAACACATTGGGAAGCCCCCGGCCAGTCGGCTGATGACAGGCCGCGCAAATGGAAGTGAACAACCGCCGGCCCTGTGCAATCCGCTCAGTCTTTGACCGGGCAACACCGGGCGGCGGTGGCACACCCCGCAGGCCTCCGTTGTCCACCCACTTCAGGATGGTCATTCGTTCGTCCTCGGTAAGCGCCAGGGATTCCGGGCTGTTGGCCACCGGCATGGCCTCCTTGTAATAACTGCCTTTCCAACTGTCCCAGATTCGCCTCCGGATCTCCCAACGGTCGGCGTAGGCGGTTCGATAGTCCAGCCAATCGTAGATGAACCGGGACTGCTGGTTATGGCATCGGGAACAACTGCCCATGAAAATCGGTTGCACATCGCGGAGATAGGTCGGGGCCGGGTTGGTCGATGCCGCGGTCGTGGCTGTGCCATCGGTGGTCGCGGTCGATACGTTCTGCGCCGGAACTTTGGCGCAGACCAGACATCCGGTCATTACCGCTACCCACGGCCAGTTCACTCGCACCCGTCGCTGGTTCAGGAATTGGAATATATGCATGGCTGCTGTTGGTTGGTATGCTTAATCGCAATGTTCATCGCCGGTCCTAAAACCCCAGGGAAAGCTGGAAAATGAGCTGGTCGGCCTGGGAAGGGTCGTTGCTGTTCACAAACTCGTAATCGCCTTCAAACAACAATGTGTTCGTGAAATAATAGACATAGCCCACCGTGTATCGCTGGGTTTTGAAGTCAAAGGCGTTGTTGTTCGGGTCGTAGACGTCATGCAACGAGTCGTAGCGGCCCATGATCTCCAGGTTGTTGATGATCGGCAGTTCCAAATCCAATCCGGCCAGCTTGTAGCCGGCCTGCACCCACCAGCCTTGCTGACTATGCGTCCCCAGGTCGTCGCTGCCGTAGCGGGTCAGGATATATTCTCCCTTCGCCTCAAAGGAAGGTCCCAGGTGCAGGGCCGCATCGAACACCCCCGCCGACCAGAGATGATCTCCTGCGTCATCCCATTCTCCGGACTGGCCGGAGATGCCCAGTTCCAGATCGTAATGGGGTTTAAAGGGCATGAAGAAACCGAGACGCGCGCCTCCGGACGGGTGACCGTGCAGATTTGCCGTCACCCCGTCGGACCGGACCCCCACGTTTCCGCCGAGATCAAGATTGCCGGCAGACCCGGAAGTTCCGGTTGTATCCGATGACCCGGGCCCATTCACGACATAAACTTCGTAATTGAGCGACTTGCCGGCCGCTCCCACGGGAACCCCTCCCCGCAATTCCGCTCCCAAACCACTGCCCGGCAGCAGCGCGTCCACCGCCAGCGGATTATCCGGAATCTTGTTCAACCATCCCGCGCCCCGCTCGGTATAGGTTCCCAGCGGCAGGATCAGTTCACCACCCGCAAAGGTCATGTAATCGTTCATCACATAATCCAACTGCGCGAAGCTTAAATTGAAGGTGGTGGTGTAACCGCTGTTGCCGGGCGCGTTGTTTGCGAGCGTGGTGTCGAAGCCGGCCTCAAACAGGATGTTGTCCCCGCCGCGATACAGAAAAATCGGCGCAAAATCAGCCTGCAAAAAGGCCCCGTGCTGTCCGGCGAGCTTGGCGTATTGAAATTCGGCATCGCCCAGCATCATGAAGTTGTGATTGACGGTGGCCTCGTCAATGGGCTGCCTCGGCATTGGTTGCGTCATTGACGCCTCAATGCTTTTCTGTTCCGCGTTGGTGGCAATTTGTTGGGTCTCAGCCAGCTTTTGCTGGAGCTGCTGTATCTGTTGCGTGTCCTGCTCGTGGGTTTGTTGCTGAACGACGTTCGACTGCTGCAACGCTTGAACCTGCTCGCCCAGTTTTTGCACCGTGTCCTTCAAGGCATTGAAGTCGGCCTCGCTCACTTCGGCGGCCACCCGGAGTGGCAGCGCCAGTCCGATGACGCAGCCTGCCATTATCAACCCAAACATCCAGCGGCCTGTTCTCATTGTCGTTTTCATTCGTTATTTAAGGGTTCGCGGGCTGCTCAACGACCGCTGTTATCCTGGAGATATTGCAGGATCAGCCTGGCCTGGTTCCCGGGGATATTGGCGCGCACCTGCATGTGAAGCATGATGGTTTTCCATTGTGCCGCCGTCCGCTCGGTGGGGTAACGCTCAGGGTGGCACCGGTTGCAATGCATCGAGTACAACTCCGCCCCGGTGAGTTGCGGTTTAAGCACGGGCGGCGCGGCCTCCGACGCCTGGGCCTTCACGGCCACGGAATTGGTGGACACCGTCGAATCCGTTTTCGATGGCGGCGCACCGGAGGTTGGTGCGGCGGAACAAAGGGTTGACGCCAGTGCGCCGATCATCACGGCGGCAGCAACGGCGACGAAAATTATTTGCGCCAGCGCTTTCAATGGTTTTAATTTGCTCATATTGCTCCCGGGTTAAGGTTGGCCATGTGCCATTTCAATTCGTTTTACGGGGTAACGCATCTCAATCTTATCTAGTGCATGCATTTTTATTCTGGAGACCAGACAATGGCTTTCCGTTTTTTGGTATTGGTGAAACATTTTTTGCTCTACCCGCTCTCCGACTCGTGGGCAACGTTAAACGCAGGATGGGCTGAAATGAAAATAGAACAAGCGGATAATTCGTTCACACCGGTCTTTAAAATTTCCGGCCGCCAACAGCTGGTCATCCAATGGAAGACTGGATGTGAAGGAACGCGCTGGCAACAGCAGGCCGGTGACCGTTCAATTCTGCGATTTGTAACGGGGCAGGGAATCCCGTAATTCCACGATGTTGTTGGCGGGCCGGGATTCGGCGGCGGCCGTTTCCGGTCCCGGGCCGGCCTCCGGCCAGACCGGCAATCGCAGGGCAAAGGTCGAGCCGGATCCAAGTGCGCTGTGGCATTGAATGGAACCCGACATGGCCTCGGCGAGTTTTTTGACGATGGCCAGGCCCAGGCCGGTTGAAGATTCGCCGCCCGTCGGACGGGCGCTCAGCCGGGTAAATTTCTGGAACATTTTCTTCTGATCGGCCTCGCTGATGCCGGGGCCTTCGTCGCGAACGTTCACGAGAATGAAACCCGTTTCCGGCAGCGCGTGGACGTGAACCGTTGTGTTGGGCGGGGAATATTTAATGGCATTGGAGACGAGGTTGTCCAGAATCTGCAGGGTGGCCGCGCGGTCGGCCTGCGCCCACAACCCGTCGGAAATCCCCACCCGGAAGGCAATTTGTTTTTTGGCGGCAACGGGTTGATTGTTTTCCACGCATTGTTCGATGAGCATGCGGACATCACACCGTTCCACCGCCGAGGTGTATTTGCCCTGTTCAATGGCGTTGACATCCAGCAGGTTGGCAATCAAATCGCGCATCCGCGTCGCCGCCGAAACGATGTTGTTCGACAATTTTTGGATTTGTTGCGGGTCCTTGACCATGGCGGTCAATTCCGCATTGCCCACGATGACCGTCAGCGGATTTTTCAAGTCGTGCGCGGCAATGCCCATGAACTCGTTCTTTTCGTTGTTCAAATTCAAAAGCCGTTCATTGGAGGCCGCGAGTTCACCCAGGGCGGCCTGCATTTTGGAAAATGCCCGGGCGCGGCCGCCTTCAAAAATCAACCCGAGAATGAACATGAACATGATCAGCCCCAAATAACCCGCCGTGGAAATCACCGCACTCCATTTCGGGTCATAGGTGGGCGTCAATTTGACCCCGCCCAGGGCCAGGCCGGCGACCACGCTGGCGGCGAAAAAATCGATGACCGCCCAGCGTCCGGCGGATTTTCGGCCGACCAACAACAAGGCGCAGAGCGGCACGCAGACCAGCCAGGCGATGGCGTGTCCGTGCAGGCCGCCCTCGACAAAACACAAGCCGATGAAGCCCAGGGTCAGGATGAGCATGAAAAAATTGCCAGCCACCTCCACCGACTTCTTCCAGCGCATCAGCAACGGGGACAGGGCCACGCCCGTGCTGCAAAAAATGATGATCAAGGCGCCCCATTTGTGGCCGATGAGAATGTAAAACAGGGCGTAAACCAGACCAAAGATGGAACCCAACACCCCAAAGCCCATGATGAGCCGGGCGCGACGGGTGTATTCGGGGTCGGCCAAAAACTCCGCCGGAATCTGGCGGTCCAAAAAGGCCCCAAACTTTTGGTTGCAACGGTCCACCAAAGATCCGGCCGCCGGGGGATGCTCATCCGAGGATACCCTGACCGCTGGTGGTCGTTGGCCGCTGGTCGTTGAACTACCACTCATGTTTGAAAAAGAAGTTCGATGTGGGCCAGACCGCGGCCTCCTGCCGCTCAGAAGCGGAAGCTGGTGGTCAGCGCGATCCAGTGGAGGCTGACCTCGGTGGAACTGTTCGAATATTCGCCCGAGCGCAGACCGCTGGTGCCCACGTTTTGTGTGGCCGGCAGGTCGTATTGATAGGCCAGGTCAAATTGCCAGTTCCGCCAATGGTAACCCATGCCCGCCGTCACGGTATGTTCCATGATGGCCGCCGTCATGGGCGTCAGGGTGGAATCCGGCACCGGACTGTGGCCGTAGGAATAACCCGCGCGCAAATAGAGGTTTTGGGTCATGGCGTATTCCAGTCCCACGCGATAAACAAATTCGCTTTTCCAATTCAGTGGAATGCTGTCCTGAAAATTCGAACCCAGCGCGCTGTTCAACGTGGGATTGCTGCCGTTTTTTAAAATCACGGGCAGGGTATCGAACGCGTCCGCCCAATCGATCCAGTCCACTTGCGCCGCCAGGCGCCACTGCGGATGAAATTTCCAGGACGCGCCCACGCTAACTTCCTGGGGGAAGGTGTTGTCCACTTCGGCGTCGTAGTGAAAAGGCAACGAAAGGCCAAGTTCCGCGGAAGGATTACCGGTAGCGTCACCGGTCGAGTGCACGGTGTACTGGCTCTTATAGGAGATGCCGAATTGCAAATTGGTCAGAGGGCGATAGAGCAGGCCGATCTGGGCATTCCAGCCAAAACCCGACGTGTCCAAATTCAGCAAGGTCTTTGCGCCATTAAAAGGTGCGTCGGCCGGCGGCTGGAGATTTTGAAAAACATAGGGCGTCACCAGTTCGTTCTGGTTGTAAATCAACCCGAGGTTGAGACCGAGCGAAAGTTTGTCGGTCACCCTGACTCCCATGCCGAGGGCGGTGCGCAGGGCGATGATTTCCGATTTGTCGGTTTGTTGGCCGTAAGAAGTGGTGCCACTCAAGCCACCCGGCGGATCAAGGTAATTCCAATCCGCCAGCAGCATCGAATCGGGGATGAATGAAAGGCCGAACGTTATCGGGCTTTGCTCCAGCGGCACGCCCAGCGCGGCCTCCGGAAGGCCTTCGGGTGAATCATTCAGGTCGCTGCTGGAAGAACTCGAGGGCTTGCTGAAATGACCTTCGGGAACAACCACGACCCCGCCAAGGTCAAATTCGCGGGTCGTTAAAAACCCCAGGCCGGCGGGATTATCGCCCATGGCCTCCAACGGACTTTCCGCCCAGGCCACGTCCGTGCCGCCCATGGACATGGAGCGGGCGCCGGTCCCGTTGCCGTAAATGCCATTGGCCAGCAACCTTGAGCCGGCAGACAACAATAAGGATGTTGCCACCATCCACGTCAAAATGCGGTTTGCCTGTCTCCTGTAGGACATGCGCGCCAAGACAGCTATCTCCGTGCCACTTTGAGAGTTAGGTAATCACCGCGCGGGAATTTGATTCTTCGTTCGACAGTGCGGGAATTGTCCGCAAAACGGAACCCCGCCGTCGATTGCCAGAGTCGCTCAGGGGTGGAACCGGGGACTCGTGACGCTATGGGGCAACGGGCAGAGCGTGATTTTTTGATGCCTGGATTTCTCCCAGGAGTTGCCCGGCCAGTTGGTTTGCCGGATCCAGCTGCAAGGTTATTTGAAACTGGGTGAGCGCCGGGTCCAGCCGTTGCTGCTTCATCAGCATGATTCCCAGATTCAAATGTGACCTGGCAAAATCCGGGCGATAAATAATCGCATCCCAGAATTCCTTCTCGGCATCGCCAATTTTCCCCTCGCCCGCCAGTTCAATCCCCAGCAGATAATGGGCCTGCCAAAAATCCGGTTTAAGTTCAACGGCCCTGCCAAAAGATTCAATTGCCCGGGCGAACTGTCCCAGGGCGGCCGCCGCAACCGCCTGGTTGAAATAATCCGCTGGACCTTGCGGCTGAAGCCCGGCAGCCCGCTGATAATAAACCGCGCCTTCCTTCAAATTTCCCCGGTTCTGCTCGAGAAATCCGATGTTGATGTGCGTTGCCACGTCTTCCGGATTCGCCCGGAGCGCCCGCCGGTAACAGGCAAGTGCTTCGCTTGCTTTCTGCTGGTTTTCCAGGATCTGCCCGAGTCCGTTCAGCGCCGGCGCAAAATTGTTCCGGAGGGCCAGCGCGCGGGCATAATATTCCGCGGCTTCGTCAATTTTCGCCTGAAGAATCAACAAATCACCGACATCGGAAAACTCGCCGGGCGCCTGTGGCAGTAATCCACAAACGTGTTTGGCTTCTTCCGTGGCCCGGGCCACAGCCCCCTTCGCCCCCAAATATTGGGCAAAATTAAGATGCAATGAGCCATCCGCAGGAGCCCATGCCAGCGCCTGTTCATACATCTGCCGGGCCTGCTCGTCCGTTTGGGTATTCATCATGGACTTCACTTCATCCACTTTCGCCTCGCAATTTTTGAGATTGGCGGCGTGGTTATATTGTCCGGTGAACGGCGGCGAAGCCATGCGGCTCAGAATGGACTGCCAAACCCGCTGGCGATCCCAAATAGTTACTGCCAGGCGGCGCTCACAAAGCGCCTCCGACGCCCAGCTTCCCTGGTCGCGAACGCCGGGGGAGTTGGGAAGGAATCCCTTGATTTGTTCGGCGAAGTCAAGCGCCAGCAGATAATTACCGGCGAAATTTAAATGCACATGCTCGTAAAAAAAGTTCAATCCCGGAATTCCGTCCGGCGAGTTTTGCGCCAGGATTTTGTCGGCTTCCGCCAGATGGACGCCGGCGTTGCCATGCCGCGCCGCCGCGTCACGGATGGCAGAATTGATTCGGCTGTCTGCCCGAAAATCCAGCGCATCATAATCCCGCGCCAGTCCAAAATCCTGCAAGGCTTGAACGGAATTTGTCAGCGCCAAATCGCAATCGCCCATCCGAAACTGTAATTCAGCAAACTGCGGGTCAATCCCGGCAGCCTGGCGATACAAAGCCAAGGCATCCCCATAAGCACCGGCGGTTTCATTGGTAACGCCTTCTTCAAAAAGTTTGTTCCAGGCCGATAATTGGTTCGTGCTTAATCCGGGTTTGTGGATTGAAGCAAATGGCGCGCAATCTTTCAAATTGACCGCCACGGTACTTAGAACAACCGGTGCACCCGCCCGGTGCGCCATTCTTAAAATGTCTTCCAGGTTTTCTTTGAAATTTGCGTAAGCCCGCAACCGGGCCGGATCATCATATCCAATGCGGCTATTCGTGAACATTTGCATGCCACCCCACTCCTTCGGGGTGGATGAATTTCCCCTCACCCGCCCGATGACGTTGGCCAGCAATTGTCCGAGCCGGGTGGCCTTAATCGCGATGAAAGCGCGGATAACTTCCAGAGGCGGCGCCCGTAGTCCATAAGCCGTTTCTGCGCCGAAGGGGCCCACCATTTCATTGTTGCCCATGTAAACAATCCATAAATCGCCGTCATGCCGGGCACATTCGCGCGCGATGGGCAAAACCACGTCCGAATCAATGGCCGTCATCGCCACGCAAATCACTTCAAAGTGAATTTCGGGATAACGTTCTTGCAGCAAGACTTGCAGATATCGGCCCATCCCATAACTGGGATCCGGGTCCCCCATCGCCGCCGATTCGCCAAACACAAAAATACGATACGTATCCGGAGATTTTTTTACCGCCATGCGCTGTGGTGTTGGCTCACGGGCTATGGCCGGCGGGAAAAATCGGCAACCGAATTCATCATTGGGGACATAATAACCCTGTCCATTGATGTTATATCGAAGGAAGAAACTCGCCGGATAACCATAACCGAACCAACGCAAACCAAGTTCCAGTCCGCCAAGGATCACCAAAGGAATTATAATTGCCGTGCAAAATCGAAACAGCCACAGGCGGCGTCTGGGAATTGGGGGCGTCGGCTCTTCCGGCAAGAATTTTTTTCCGTTCGTTGGACGCATATCCGCACCCGGGGTGAATAATGAAGCAGGCCGAACCGCTCAGGCAAGGTGATTCCATCCCTTCAACCATGATGAACACCCCGGAACCACTCTGCGCTTGCGCTGGTCAAACACCCTGGAGTAGGTTGGCAGACCATGTTGACGCGGCTGAACAGTTTGAGCAGTGTTTGCGGTTACACCCGCTTTCACACCACAACTGCCGGCACAACGTCCGAACTGTTCGTGCATTTGCTCTGTAAATGCTTCTAAACAATCGGTTGCCAGAGTAGCTCAGGGGTGGAGCAGCCCCGAAAGCTTTCGGGGTTGGCCGGGGAGGCGACGGCAAAAATGGGGACAATTTACGGTTTTGGATGCCAGAGTAGCTCAGGGGTAGAGCAGAGGACTCATAAGCCTTTGGTCGGGGGTTCAATTCCCTCCTCTGGCTCCGACTTTAAAAACCGCAAGAAAACAGCGGTTTTTCAGCAGAAGGAGGGGCTGTCAGCAAGCCAGTGTCAGCGGATTTGCCAGTAAAAATTGGTTTTGTCCGCGTGAGCGTTAGAATTCGTGCATACCGGCACAGAACCCGCCCACTGCTCGCTAACGGTGATTCAAGAAAATCTCGTATGCTTACACCATAACTCCCTAGATACGAGTGCCAGATGATGAATCCAATGCAATATAGGACGAAAATTGCGAACACTGTATATTTAGAAGCCTCTCCGACGATTTTATAAAATGCGATTATAAATTGTCCTTGGTCTGTTGCGGAAACAGGAGCGGCTGCCTGTTCTAGGGCTGATGTCACGGGGTCTATATGCCGATTGTCGGTTGTCATTGCCGCATATTTATTTGAGATGTAGTTACTCTGTTACTGGTTGTCTCAGTATAATCTGATTGGGAGCAATTGAAATTGTTACATTTTGAATTTCTTCAGCCGTAGCAGGAATTATGGTTAATTCAACCGTGTTCCATTGGCCTGAATAAAGAGCTTCCGGTTGGTCGTATTCCTTCGTTTTCTGACTACTCACATATTCTGTATAATTGGTAGTCACAGTGTTTGAATTATATTTCAGTGGGATTCCCCATTTACATGAAATATGAAGCCCGTTGAATTCCATACTATATGGATTGCCAATTTGAATCTTAACTTTATATCCATCTAGGTAAGGTGTGAGGTCTTCTACTGATACAAGTAACGGCATCAATGAGGTGTCAATCGGCTGATAGCTTTTAGATGTGGGGTCGAGTTTAATCCAATGCCGATTGTTAAAGAGATTTTGAAATTCAATGGATTGAACGCGTGCATAAAGATTGGTGATATCCTCATAATTCTGATATGCGTTCGTATTTAGATAGTTAATCGCAGCCGCACTGTTTGATTTAGCTGTTTGCATTGCATTTATTTCCGTTTCAATTGTGGCAACGCGATTCTCAAGCTCAGTTGATGATTGGTCAGGCACCTTTTCACATCCAACAAGGAGCGCGGCGACTATTAACGGCAGTATAGTTTTCGTAATGGTGAAACGGGTTCGATTGTTAAATGCGAGTTTATGCATAAGTCATTAGTCTGGAGGAACGCCCCCGAAATCAGAACACAACCATTCAATTTTAGTGGGTGGTGGTGGGCTGCCTCCACGACGCCAAGTATGGACGCCATTTCCGTCGCCCGTTGATTGCCCGCTGGCATCTTTTTGTGGTTGTGTCGAGCTTGTGTCCTGATTGTTTTTGTTTATCCAGTATCCGACATCCCCTCGCCCGTAATGAGGTGGAACATAAATTGGTGTGCCGGGGGTTGAAGTCTTATCGGCAGCTTGCGCTAACCCGTGTAAGGCTGTTTGTTGATTTGCCACCGAATCCAACAGCGAAATCAAATCTCTATATATTCTTATATAGGCGGCATTAGTGCGTAGTGGCTGAGTGGCCAAATACTGTTCGTACTTTTGTTCAGCTTCATTAAACTTTACCTGCGCGGCGTAAACATTTGTCTGCTCTTCGGTCAGTGTGCCCATAAGAGTATTTATGGAAAGCTGAATATCGTTAAGACTTTCGTTGTATTTACTTATTTCGGATTGCGAAGCTGTTCTCACCAATTTTATTGCTGTTTCAAAACTGAGTTGTAAGGCATTAGTAGCCTTCTGCTTTTCAATTAAAAGCACCCGGATTCCACCGAGTTTTACGTTTTCCCCACCTGCGGTCACAATAAATACTTGTCCGGTCATTGAGGTTTGTCTGGGTTTGCACCCGGTCAAGCTGACTATTACCGCAAAGAGGCCAAAGAGATAAAGAGTTGTCTTCATAGAGATATGACTGCGGACTTTCCTGTCCGTGGTCTTAACATCTGTCTTGATGAAAGCAAATTCATAAAAGTCTATCAAGGAAATAGTCTGACAGGTGCGAGCAACAACTCCTGAAGACATGTTTTATATATGAGCCTTGAGCAGAGCACATTATTGACTCATATAGCTTGACTTTTGCCCTGAAAATATTTTATTTAACCCAATGAATTCGATTACAAATCTGTCAATTAAACAGTTACTGCGCGCAGCATCAATCAAAGGAAAAATCCAATCCCTTGAAAAGGAATTATTGAAGCTCTTGGGTTCCAATGGGAGCACCCCAAAACATGCGCCCAAGAAACGAAGGAAAATGAGTGCCGCTGGGAGGGCAAGGATTGCGGCGGCTCAGAAGGCTCGCTGGGCCAAAACTAAAGGGCGGAAGTTGGCCGCAAAACCGGTTAAGAAGGCCAGACGGAAAATGAGCGCAGCGGCAAAGGCCAAGATTTCTGCGGCAGCAAAGTCGAGATGGAAAAAGGTAAAAGCGGCGGGCAAGAAGTCATTGTAAAAGAATAAGCGGCAATCGGCGGTATCTCGCTTACCTAATTGCACTTCCATTTCCGGCTCCTTCACCATTCCGGGGTGAGATTTACCTGCCGTGTCTCACTTCCGCAATGATTCGTGCGCCTTCTGTGTGCCCTGCTTGCAATTTGCCGACTCAAATGCAATATAAGTGGATTGACCGGATTCTGAACCGGTGATTGAATCGAAATTGCTGTGTAGGGTTTACAAACAACAAAATAAGCAAGAAAGACAAAGAAAGAAGCGGAAGATGAAACTTGTACTGATAATTCTAAATTCCCTCGCAGTGGTTTTCTCGGCAAATGCTGTTGACCTCATTGTCCCAAACGTCCTGATTGGAGGCGTTGATAATGCCTTTCCATTTGCGGATATGTCAACTGGAGGGCATTATATGCAGCGGAGGGGGGTGAAAAATATGTTCCGGCCACATATCAAGCCCGTTTTAGGTTGGACTGCCTTTGTCATAATTCCACTGTCAGCAAAACTGTCAGCAATTGTACGTTTTTGGAGTAATCGAGTAGTGGAGTTTACGCTTGATTAGCTGGGAAAATCGTTTACTATTCTGTCTTAGAATTGGCATTTGAGAAACAATTCCCTCCTCTGGCACCAGCCTTCGCCCGCAGCGTGGCGAGGATGAAGGCTGCCGCGTGGTAGCGCCGTACGTGAGTTTGATTGACATCGCCGTTCCGGCATGGCTCAGTTCCTGGTCGTCAGGCAAAAGAGTCGAGTATGAATGACACGGTGGAAGCGAAACACTCCGGCATCGGCATTGCCTCTTTCGGTATTTCCATTGCCGTGGGTTTCCTCATGGTAGTGGTCCTTTTCACTGCGGCGATCCTCAGCGCGCACCGGGTTCAAGGAAGTCCAACTTATCCCGGGCAAACGGTTGTGGGATTGACAGCCATTTTCCTCATGGCGGCGGATGTTTTAGCCGTTGGACTGGGCATCGCCGCAGTATGCCAGACCGGGAAGAAGCGTTTATTCGGAATACTGGGATTGGTATTTTCAGGCGGAACAATAATGGGGACAATTGCACTGATCATCATCGGACTGCTTTATGCGAGCCGGTTTACACGATGACGTGCATGCAAATCCTGAATTCCGTCGGGTCTGCCCGTTGGACACAACGTTGGTTTTCCCATGATGCCGGTCCGGTTTTCCGGCCCAAACTCATACCGGCTCCGGCAACATTGAAGCCGTCCGGCGCCGCGCCAGAAAATAAGAGCCGACGACCAGGACGGCGGCGAGGGCCTGGGCCGCCAGGGTTTCCAGCGTCGGGAAAATCGAGAACCACAGGCCGGCCCAGTCGGGGATTTTGAGCCAGGCGATGGGCGTCGTCGGAATCCAATGGGCCAGTTGCATTTCCTGGGCCTGTTCGCCCACCATCACCAGCAGCACAAAACCGAGCAGAACGCCGGTCAGCACCAGCATTTTTCGATAGGGCAGCCGGCGATGGGCCACAAAGGCCAGCACCGCCACGATGCCGGAGCACAACAAGCCGATCAACGCGCCGGCCAGGACGATTTTCCCGCCCATTTGCAAATAATAGGTTTGCAGGAAAAGCACGACCTCAAAACCTTCGCGATACAGCGAGGCAAAGCCCAGCAGGCCCAGTCCCCAAACGAGCCGGCGTTGGGATATTTCCGCGTCTTTGGCGCTGTCGGTGAGCGATTTTTTTCTCCGATGATGCATGGCTATCCAGCCGCCCCAGTAAATCTTGTGGAAAAACCAGTTCATCACGACGAGCAAAACCACCACGGCCAGCAGGCCGGTGGCGGCCTGGAGATCGAGGGCCGAAACGCTGGTGGCGAGTTTGCCGACGATGCTCACCGCGATGAACCAGGTGATCAAAGTGGCGACAAAGGCGACGGCCGCACCCGTCGCCACTGGCCGACGGTGGGATTCATTCCGGCCCACCATGCTGGCGGTGATGGCCGAAAGCACCAAAACACACTCCAAACCTTCACGAAAAACGAGGACGGCTATGTCCAGGACCGCCACGGTCGAGCTGGTGCGCGGGGCGGTGGGATCGGGCGCGCCCGCCGCCGTCAGCCCCTGCCAGACCAGCAGGCCGATCACCAGGGCCGCCGCGACGAACAGAGCCGACCGGAATCCCCGGCGCGCCGGCCCGTCAGCGAACGGTGCCCCGGCGCGAGACGGAATGCCTTCCTCATTCATGGCGAAGGAAGAAGTCGCGTTGGCGGATGGCAAAACCGGCTTCATTTTACAATTTGGAAAACTTAACAGACCGGGGAAGGGCGGACATGCGGCGGGTTGCTAAAAGTTAGCCCGGAATTGCGGTTTTAACGATGTCAGTAATCCGCTTGACGTTTGACAGGCCAGCCGATTAACTGGGCGTGTTAGGCACATTCATGTTTGCGCAACTTAAAAGTCTGTTTTCCAATGATATTGGAATCGACTTGGGCACAGCAAATTCCCTTGTCTATGTACGGGATCGCGGAATTGTCCTGCGCGAGCCTTCTGTGGTGGCCATCCAGGCGGGTACAACCAATGTCCTGGCCGTCGGTGAAGAAGCCAAACGAATGCTGGGCCGCACGCCCGGCAACATCGTGGCCATCCGCCCGATGAAAGACGGCGTGATCGCCGACTTCGAAATCACCGAGGCCATGCTCCGCCATTTCATCCAGAAGGTTCACCATCGCAAATTAATTGCGCCACGCGTCGTGGTGGCGGTGCCGTCGGGCATCACCGAGGTGGAAAAACGGGCGGTCAAGGATTCCGCCACTCACGCCGGAGCGCGTGAAGTGTATTTAATCGAACAACCGATGGCGTCGGCCATCGGGGTCGGTTTGCCGGTGCACGAACCGGCGGGCAACATGATCGTGGATATCGGCGGCGGGACTTGCGAAATCGCAATCATCTCCCTCGCCGGCATCGTCTTCAGCCGCAGCCTGAGGGTGGGCGGGGACGAATTTGACGAAACGATCACTGCCCACATGAAACGTGCCTACAACATGATGATAGGTGAACGCACTGCGGAAGAAATCAAGATCCGCATCGGCTCCGCCTTTCCCCTGGAACAGGAATTGACCATGGATGTCAAAGGCCGCGACCTGAGTTCAGGCCTGCCCAAGACCCTGACCATCCGTTCCGAGGAAATTCGCGAAGCGTTGCAGGAACCGCTTTCGAGCATTTTGGAGTCCATCCGCCTCACATTGGAACGTTGTCCGCCCGAACTCGCCGCCGACCTTGTGGATCGGGGCCTGGTCATGGCGGGCGGCGGTTCGCTGTTGCGCGGCATAGACCGTCTCGTGGCCGAGGAAACCGGTTTGCCGGTGCACCTCGCGGACGATCCCATGAGCGCCGTCGCCGAAGGCACGGGTCGCGTCTTGCAGGAAATCGAATTCCTCAAGCGCGTCGCGACCAACGCCAAGTATTGATTGATTTCCCGCCCACGTTCGCCTGCATGCGACTGAGTTGAATCCAGTCGCGAGCGCAGGATGCTCAAGAAAAAACATTATCTGGCACTGGGCACCGTGGCGCTGGTGGTCTTGCTGATTTTCAGCCTGCCCCAGCGCGCGACCAGCCGCCTTAAACTCGCCGTCGGCAGCCTCTTTCTGCCGCTGTTCGGCTTGTTGAACACCGCCCAACAACTGCCCGGCAACGCCGCCGACGTGGTTATGCCCCGCCGCGCGCTGCTCAAGGAAGTCGGCGATCTCCGGAATGAAAACCAGCAGCTGCGCTTTCAAACGATGCAAGCCGCCGCCGCCGCGCGCGAAAACGACCAACTGCGGACATTGCTCGGCTGGCAACGGCAGGTCCCCTGGCAACTCAAACTCGGCAATGTGGTCATGCGCGATCCGGCCAATTGGTGGCGGACCCTGCAAATTGATCTCGGCAGCCGCGACGGGATCCGTGAAAACCTGCCCGTGCTTACCCCCGACGGCCTGGTGGGGCGCATTTCCGCCGTCGGACTCACCCGTTCCCAGGTGGTTCTGCTGGGTGACCCCAACTGTCGCGTTTCGGGACTGGTAGCCGACCCGGCCCATGACGTCGGCGTCATCAGCGCCGGCGGGCCGCTGGACTATTCGCTGCTCGACCTGACCTATCTTTCCGGTAACGCCGACGTAAAACCCGGTGAAAACGTCCTCACCAGTGGTCAGGGTGGAATCTTTCCCCGGGGCATTCCCATCGGCCAGATCGTGGATTCGCGGACGGTCGAATTCGGCCTTTACACCGAGGCGCGGGTGAAACTGGCGGTGGACCTGGGCGGGCTGGAACAGGTCTGGGTGATGGTCAATCCGCAACTCAATCCATGAATCTCCTGCAAACCTTCCTGATCCTGGCGGCCGCGTTTCTGGCGGTGTTTGGCGAAGCGGCATTCCCCTTGCTGCATCATTGGCTTGGGGCGCAGGTGGACTTGCTGCCGGTGCTCATGGTGTATGCCGCCTTGAACACGGATATCGTGACCGTCTCGTCGCTGGCCGTACTCGGCGGACTCTGGTTTGACGCACTTTCGAAGAACCCCTTTGGCCTCAGCATCCTGCCGTTGTTTGCCATCGGGTTTGTGATCTACCTGCAGCGGGAACTGATTTTGCGCGAGCTGCCGTTCGCGCAATTTGTCCTGGGCGCCGTGGCCAGCGCCGTGGCCCCGGCCCTGGGCGTGCTGCTGCTGCTCACCGGCGGTCAGAACCCGTTGTTGGGCTGGGGTTCGCTCT